>JANSWS010000426.1 GCA_024743355.1 bacterium | reverse complement strand
GGGCCCGTCAGGATTTCCGGTGGGGGCCGGGATTCTCTCGATAATGGCCGCCAGCAAATCATCGATCCCCAAGCCAGCCTTGGCACTGCACTTGATCACTTCATCCGGATCAATGCCCAAGGACTGCTGCATTTCCTCGACAACTTCATCCACACGCGCGTGGGTCAGGTCAATCTTGTTGATGACCGGTATGACTTTCAAGTCATGTTCTAAAGCCGCGTAAGCATTCGCCACGGTCTGAGCCTCGACGCCCTGAAAGGCGTCCACCAGCAAGAGTGCTCCCTCGCAGCAGGAAAGGCTGCGGGATACCTCGTATTGGAAATCGACGTGGCCCGGTGTGTCGATCAAATTCAATTCATACTCTTCGCCCTTGTGCTGAGTTCGCAGCGTTACCGCTTTGGCCTTGATCGTGATGCCTCGCGACCTCTCCAGGTCCATTCCATCTAACAGCTGCTCGCGCATTTCTCGGCTAGTCACCGTACCGGTTCTTTCCAGTAGGCGATCAGCGAGCGTGCTCTTGCCGTGATCGATATGGGCGATGATGCAAAAGTTGCGGATGCGGGAGATGGGAATCTCGCTCAATTTGTCGCTCAGTTTCGAACTCCAAAATGGGAATACTTATGTCTTCGAGCCGGGCATGGCCTACGCGATGCCGATGGGGCAGTTGCCATGGCATTCGAGCATAATTGCCAGAACGAAGACGGTGGTTACTTGCCGTGAAAATCAGAATGAGCGATGCCTG
The DNA here is from genome assembly GCA_024743355.1 of bacterium. GTDB lineage: Bacteria > Planctomycetota > Planctomycetia > Pirellulales > Pirellulaceae > Aureliella. The sequence continues at coordinate 5,876 of JANSWS010000426.1, read as the reverse complement.
CCGCACCGATGTAGCCTGCGTTGCCGCCTAGCGTTGCGAACTCAATTCTCGTGCCTGAGGCTACATTTGGGAATGTCCGGCGATGAAATTCACTGACGATCGCCCGTAAAAAGCGTTGGCCGATGGGGCAAGTGCTACCTCCAAAATCCATGGCTCCGCCCAAAACGATGATTCCCGGGTCGATGGTGTGCACCGTTCCGGTAATGCCAATTCCCAAATAGAAGGCAGTCTCGTCAATGATTTCCAGCGCCAATCCGTCGCCTTCCAGGGCGGCCAGGTAGACATCCTTGGACGTAATCGCCTTGTCCTGGTCCAGCAGCTTGCGCAGCGAACTTGTCGCTCCGTCCAGCACACGCTCGGAGGCTCTGGCTGCGACGGCGCTGGCGCTTGAATAGGCTTCCAGGTGCCCGCGGCCGCCCCCCCAGACACACAGTCGCGCATCTGCGCGGCTGTCTACGATAGCATGCCCCAATTCGCTGCCGAAACTATTCATTCCATTGATGAGCTTGCCTTCCACGATCACCCCGCCGCCCACTCCCGTCCCCAGGGTGTAGAGCGCCAAGCTGTCGTATTGTTCTCCTGTGCCCACCCAGAACTCACCGTAGGCGGCTGCATTGGCATCGTTTACAAACGAAACTGGAACTTGAAGCGCATTGGCTAGCGCATCTTGAATGCGGAAGTTGTGCCAGTTGGGCAGATTGACTGGATTTAGCAGCAGCCCCCGTTTGAGGCACATGGGGCCAGGCGCCCCCAATCCGGCTCGCGGGATATCTTGCGGCCGTGCTCCAACTTCTGAGGCCAGTTGGCGGCAAGTCTCCGCCGAACGGCGAATGGCTTGCTCCGGTCCCTCGGCCTCCTTGGTCGCGATTGAGCGGAATGCTAGCGTCCTGCCCAGGTCGTCAAGCAGCCCGATCTTAATATTTGTGCCCCCGACATCGACTCCGTAAAAGTAGGGGAATTTGGCTTCGCCGATGGGTAGTTTGGGTGGCTCGTCAGACATAAACGGGTTTAACTCGAGTGTCAGAAAATGCAAATCGGGTGTCTGAAAGAGTGGGCAGTATAAAAGCAATTGGGGATCAAGCCCAGACGAAGCTTGAGGACTTGGGTTGACTTGAGAAGCCGTTTTGGATTACACCACCCGATCATCTGCCATGCTTGCCTCCGTGCATGGGGCGTTCTCGCTAACTTTGGAAGTTCGGGAGATGTCAGCCAGCGGAAGCAAAAGCCGGTTATTGGACGGCGGTGTTCATCGGAGCCGCCAGCCGAGCATGTCGATGAAACCCCAGTATGTATTTGCATTCCGACCACGTAAGGATACGGTCCCGTGTCGCTTCAACTGCAAACAGCAATTCCGTCGATGTTGCGTTCTCTTCGCAAGACAAACAGTAGTGCCCACAGTCGCGTGCCATTGCGAGTTTTTGTTGCCTCTGTGGCGTGGGCTTGGCTCCTGATCGCGGGGCAAGGAAATCTGGCAACGGGCCAGGAGGCAAATTGGATTTGGAGTCCAGAGCATCCGCCGGGACAGGCCGCTACCGGCGATTGTTATCTTCGGCGAACGATGCAATTGTCCAGCCCCGTCGAAGAGGCGACGGTCACTCTGACCGCCGACGACCGCTATGAGCTGTTTGTGAATGGCCAGAAAATTGGCCGTGGTAACTCGATCAATCAAATGGAACAGTATGACATCGCCAAATTCCTGACGCGGGGCCGCAACGTGGTTGCGATCCGAGCTACGAATCTGGCTCCCGGGCCTGCCGCCGTAGCTGCCCGCGTGTTTATCAAGCCGACCAGCGGCCAATGGTTAAGTTACTCGACGGATGGAAACTGGCGAACCGCTCTGGATGCCTCCTCCGGTTGGCAGATGGCGAGCTTCAACGACAGTCGCTGGAAGCCAGCCCAGGTATTTGGCATGTTGGGCAAAACAGCACCTTGGGATCGTCGTGAAGAATCCGATCCGCAGCGGATTTCAGAGAATCAGCGTTTTCGAATCAGCCAAGAGTTCGCTGTTGACGAGATTCTGGGAGACGAACAAACGGGGTCGCTCATCAATTTGGCCTTCAATGAATTCGGCCACATTATCGCCTCGCAGGAAAATGGGCCTCTGCTGCTGATCTACGATAGCAACAAGGACGGGGTGGTCGACAAAGTCCGGAACTACTGTGATTTGGTGCAGAACATTCAAGGGATTCTTCCACTCAACGGAGATGTGTTTGTCACCGGGACTGGCCCCGAAGGACCGGGGGTGTACCGGTTGATCGACAGTGATCGCAACGGAGCTTTGGAAGAGGCGGTCAAGCTGATTGGTTTCAAAGGTGATTCCTTCGAACATGGGGCTCACGGCCTGACGCTGGGACCCGATGGACGCGTTTATTGTGTGCTTGGAAACCACGTGCAGTACGACGGAGAGTTTGCGGAAACAAGCCCGCTGCGGAACTACTATGAAGGTGACTTGGTGCGGCCCAAATATGAAGATCCCGGTGGGCATGCGAGTCGCATCAAGGCTCCTGGTGGGACGGTTATCCGTTTTGATGTTCAAGCGGAAAAAGTTGAATTGGTTGCGGGTGGTTTAAGAAATGCGTTCGATTTGACCTTTCATCCGAATGGCAGTCTGTACGTGCATGACAGCGATATGGAGTCCGACGAGGGTTCCGTTTGGTATCGCCCGACCAGTTTGTACGAGGTGGTGGAAGGAGGCGATTTTGGCTGGCGTAGCGGTTGGTCGAAGTGGCCCAGTTATTACTACGACCGCCTGCCAACGTTGCTGGAAACCGGACGCGGTTCTCCGACTGGAGCCTGCACCTACGACCATCACATGTTTCCAGCACGCTATCACGGCAGTCTGTTCCTGGCGGATTGGACCGAAGGCCAGATTCTGTGTGTGCGGATGAATGAGAACGGGCAGGCCCAATCCGATGTATTCATCGAAGGAAAGCCTCTCAACGTAACGGATGTCGCCGTTGGTCCTGACGGTTGGCTGTATTTCTGCACCGGAGGCCGCGGCACCAAGGGCGGTATCTATCAAGTCCGCTGGTTGGGAGATGTGCCGGAGTCGGTCACGAACCTTGGTAACGGAATCGCACGAGCCATAAAGCAGCCGCAACTTTCATCCGCTTGGTCACGGCAGGAGATCGCCACGCTGAAACGCGAGCTGGGATCCGCTTGGGGCGACAGTGTTGCGGGTGTTGCCTACAGTGATGAAAACCCAGCCAAGTACCGATTGCGGGCCCTGGATTTGATGCAATTGTTTGGACCCACCCCGAGCACGGATCTATTGATCGACTTGTGCAAGGCACCCAGCGAGGCCGTTCGTGCTCGGGCTGCTCGGCTGCTCGGGTTGCAGGCCGTGTCCGCGCGGGGCAAGCAGCAGTTGGAGCGTATGTTGTCGGACGCTGAGCCCAGTGTTCAAACCGCCGCAGCTCTGGCGCTCATGCGATTGTCGGTGACACCGGAAATCGATTCTCTGGTGCCCTTGTTGTCCGAACAAGACCGCACCTTGTCCTATGTAGCGCGTCGCCTGTTGGAGCAGATTCCTGCAGAACAGTGGCGTGATGAATTGCTGGAGTACTCCGATCAACGGGTTCAGCTGCAAGCCGGTTTGGCACTGATGATCGCCGATCCCACTCCGGATAATGCCCAGGCGGTCATTGATATGGGCCAGCAGATGCTCACCGGATTCATTAGCGACCGTAATTTCGGCGACCTTTTGCGGCTGCTGCAAGTCACGCTGCATCGAAGCGGCCTGACGCATCAAGATGTTCCTGAATTGGCAGAAGTTTTGGCCGCGGAGTATCCGGTTGGCGAGCCCACGCTGAATCGGGAGTTGTTCCGCTTGTTGGCGTACGTGAAAGCCGATTCCGTAGTTCCGAAAGCGATTAGCTATTTGCAGTCCGATGCACCGCTGGCCGACCGTTTGCATATCGCCATGCATTTGCGGTTCTTTGATCACCAGTGGACCTCCGCGGAACGCTACGCGGTCATCAAGTTCTTCGAAGAGACGCAGCCGGTCGATTGGGGAAGCAGTGTGCCGCTGTACGTTATGAATGTGACACGCGATATGGCCAAGGATTTGCCCATGTCGGAGGCCAGGATCTTTGTCTCCGAGGGTGCGAAATGGCCGAATGCCGCGCTGGTTTCTTTATTCCAGTATCCGGAGAAGCTGAGTGAATCGGATTTGCGGACACTCAAACAACTGGACCAAGACATCGACAAGCCCGGATTTGAGGGCGAAGAATACAAGCGATTGAGAACTGGGATTGTGGCCATGCTATCGCAGCACGGCGACCAGGAAGCGATGGAGTACCTGCGTGAGATCTGGATTCGCAGTCCCGAACGCAGACAGGCGGTCGCGCTGGGACTGGCTCAGCAGCCCAACGACGAAAATTGGGATTACCTGGTCCGCAGTCTGCCTGTGCTCGAATCCTATGCGGTTCCAGAGGTGATGAACGCGATTCGCAATGTGGAAACGGCGACCGACGATCCACAAGCTTTGCGCGAAGTCATTCTGCATGGCTTGCGGATGGAGCAGCAGGGCGATTCGGCTCAGGCGGCAGTCGAACTGCTCACCTATTGGACGGGCTTGGCCTTTGAACTGGATGATCCGGACGACAGTCGCATGCAGCCCTGGCAGGCCTGGTACGCCAAACAGTATCCGACACTGCCCGAGGCGAAGCTACCGGAATTCGAACAGAGTTCACCTTGGAGCATGGACACGTTGAACGAGTATTTCGTCTCCAGCGATGGCCGAAAGGGCAGCCTCGAGAACGGACGGCTGGTTTACGAGAAAGCCGACTGCGCCAAATGCCATCGCATGCAGGGTACAGGCACGGGCGTTGGCCCCGATCTGACCAGCATCGCGGCTCGCTTCACCCGCAAGGAAGTACTGCAATCGATTCTGTATCCGTCCCACATCATCAGTGATCAATATCAGACCAAACGCGTGTTGACTGCGGATGGCGATGTGTATTCCGGGATCGTTTCTGAAAACACAGATGGCTCGATCAGCGTACGCGATTCGAATCTGGAAACCCATGTGATTGCCGAGCAGGATATCGAACTGGTTGAACTGAGTAAGACGTCGTTGATGCCCAGCGGCCTGTTGGATAATCTGTCAGCCGCGGAGATTCGCGATCTGATGACCTATATGGGATTTGGCGCGGTACAGCAAGTCGCCGATCTCGATGTGGACAGCATCGAGCGCTAACGCACAGCACTGAGCGGCAACGCGCTGACCGCTAGCTTTCTTCCAGCAATGCCCGGGTCTAGCACTTGATTGACTCGGGCATTTTCTATTGAACGAAAAGGTGGCACATCTCTTTTGGGCAGGTTGCCCGCGTGGGCGGATGGCGGATTCGCGGTTCAGACGCCTTGCACTCGACTCAACCCAGGTTGGTTTACAGTCCGTTCGCTTCATCAGCACGTGGTGGTCTCGGCATAGTCCAGGCCGAACATCGCCCATGCGCCATTGAAAAGAGACCTGACCCCTTTTCTTCGCCCCAGCGGTTTTTCGCACCAAATTGCGGTAGCATTCGAGTGCCCTCATGGCCTGCAATCGCTGCCAGGCCGGGGCCCCATTTTCCAGCAGCATTCTCGAGAACTTGAGCACACCCTCACGGGTGATGGGCAACTTGGCTGACTTAGGAGCACGGCGTAGACTGAGTTCGTAGCGTCGAACCCATTTGGGGAACCAGATCCGATCATTGCCGGCGACTCTGGGCGCAACAGCCACTTCGCGTTCGAATTCGGCCAAGCTAATTCGCACCCCCCCGAGATTCATATTGGTGAACAAAACCTCAGCTTCGAGTCATGGGTTAAAATCGGAAACACCCCAAATCAACGAATTGTAGCGTTTTGGGGGGGGGGGGTAAAATACAATCAAT
>JANSWS010000541.1 GCA_024743355.1 bacterium | reverse complement strand
GAGAAGGTCGAGTCCCATTGAAGAAGATAACCTTCTTCCAGAACCCGGATCACGCAACGGAAGTCCTCGAAACAGACCACGCTTCCATCGGCTCGTTGATACGACTTGCGTTGTGAGAATGATCCAAGCCCTGGGCCGCTTGTTGGCCCTTGGGTAAATCCCTTGTGAACCACTCGCCCTTTGTTGCGCCAAAAATCCTCGCCGTCCAGATCACCGAAAGCCAGCCAAATTCCCGGATGCATGTCGGCGTGATCCTGGCGGTCACCTTTTCCAGGTGGAAAGTTTCGAGTGACCTGTGTCCCACTGGGCGATTTGACGTGAGCAAAGAACGGACGCTTCACCTGGTCATGCTGGTAAATGTAGGTGGCAAGTTTGTTTTTGCCGGAGTGAATCTGCAGAGCTTTGCCATCGTCGCGAAATGTAATCGGTGCAGTAGTATCGGGCGGTGCGGCTGCGTGAGAAGGCTTTTGAGTCACGGCTGGGGCCGTGCCCACATCCTTCGGCGCAGCGCCCTTCTGATTCAAGTTCGCCGCAAGGGTGCTTACCGACTGCAGCAACTCAGGATTCTTGCCTGCGTCGATGATGAAACGAATCAAGTCGGCCACATGCTGAGGACTAAGCTGCTTTGCCAAGCCATCAGGCATGACGGACACTTGTTGACGTTTTCGTAGCTCAATGGATTCCCGTGGAATCGAAATGACTTTGCCATCGGCCTGCACCAGCTCGACATTCAGCCCGCTCTCTTGTTTGATGAATCCTTGAATCACTTGTCCCTCGTCGGTCAACACGCTGACCGAATGAAATCCCTCCATGATCACAGCGCTGGGATCTAAGATCGATTCCGCAATCGTCTTTGGTGAGGCTCGCGTTCCCATGTTGGAGAGATTGGGCGCAAACGCGTTTCCCCAATCGCCCATTCGGTGACACTTGGCGCAATCGGATTGTTCAAAGAACAGACGTGCACCACGGCGAAAACTGGCCGTCGCCAACTTTTGCAGCGACTGCTCGATCGTCGTCGCTGCTTCGCGCGGCTGCAGCGGTGCCGGTTTGATGATGGTCACATATTGTGATCGAGCCTTCGTAACACCATCGCGAGTGTTTCCGCCCAGTCGAACCATCCCGGCTGGGAATCGTTTCGCGAATAACCGGTAACTTGTATCTCTGGTACTTGTCCTTAGAGAGGTTGCGCGAAACTCTTTCAACCAATTCGGCTTTTCAGTAATTCTCTCATCGTGAGCGACATAAACGTCCGCGTCTGAACTGAGTTCAAATGACAAGAACGAATCGCCAGTCGAGCCAACATCGGAATCTCCGTTGCGTGATTCAATGACCGTGTGCCCAATGATCTCACTCGGCAACGACCGCCAACTGTAATTGCGGTTTCCATAGACACGGCTGCCGGTGGCAATCGTCGTCGCTTTGTAAGGCCGGCCGTTGGCAGTCCTTATATTGGCGACGTCCATCGGAATCGTGAGGATATCTTGAGTGTCGCTACTTCCATTGGGCTCCGCAGACGCTAAGGACGCATAGCTGCGACGGAGCACAGGTCCCATTTTTTGACGCCCACGGAACAACGAAGCCGACACCACGTCGGACTCTTGGATTGAAAACGGTCCGGCATAGGTGGTTCCAGTCGTGTCCGTCGGCTCACTGCCGTCCTTGGTGTACCGCACATGCAATCCTTCTGGTACGTCTCCCATCAAGATTTCGACTTGAACGCTGGCTGCTACCTGTGAACTCTCTCCTTGGATTTGCAGCACGGGTGCTTGGCTCGTTCCCACCTTCGATACGAAAGACGATGCAATCCCGGCAACCTTCGGATCGGAATCAAGTCGCAAGGGGAGCACTTCATCGCCGCTGAGCTCCGCTATCTCCAGAAGATTCAACAGCGCTGCCAGACGCTGCCCACTGGAGCTACTGGACAGCTTGCTGCGCATCGAATTCACATCCGCGATCTCCTTCAGCGCCATCCGGGCGGCATAAAAGACGGCCCGATCTGATTCGGAATCGACCGTCTTCCACAACGATTCTGCATCCTCGGCATCTTGGCGCTCGTGGATTGCCTGAGCAGCTGCAAACCGAATCCGCGGATGTTCGTCGCTTAACGCATCGCGTACGGCAGCCGGCAATCGAGAATTACTGACGCGTGCTCGCTGGCCAAGCACTCGAACCGCCTGAATTCGGTCAGCAACTTTCACGTCTTCTTGCGCCAGACGGTTGGAAAAGAACTCGTCGATCGATGCGTCTTGCATGCCGATTTGTCCAAGCGTCCATGCGAGCCAAGTCGCCGCTCCGGCTGGCAGGTTATCGCGCCGAAGCATCTCAATGACCTCATCGCGAACTTCCACTCCGCGACGCGCAAGTTCATTCTGTGCATTGGTTCGGCGGACCGGCAACGCATGGTGCTGAAGGTCTGCGAGTAATTCATCAGCCGTCCACTTGGAATAGGGTCGGTCGTACTTTTCCATCTTCCTGGTCGGTGCGCTGTCACCATAGCTAATGCGATACACTCGGCCTTTGTCGACGTGCTTTCCGTCTTCCATTGCAGCGCCGTATCCATGTCCCCAGCTCAGTACCCACAGTGCCCCATCGGGCCCGAACTCGATGTCCGTTGGATCAAACAAAATCCCGCGACTCGAGCCCATCGTTCGCCCGCTTGGCGCCTTGGCAAAAATCTCAGGCGTGTCCATGTTTCTCATCATCCCGCCATCCCATTTCGGGCGGTATAGGAAAATGTTGCGTCCCAACCAGTCGGCGCAAAAGAACGCATCGCGGTAACGAGCCGGAAATTGCGGCGACGCTCCAAACACGACGCCGGTTCCTGAACCATGAAAGACAGGGCCGCATATGGGAACCGTCGGAACGTGATCATCGCCTGTCCAATGCGGACTCCATGCGTGGCCCCAGCCAAAGTGAGCGCCAAGAAAGGGATTCAAAACTCGGTCGCCACCATCTTGGTCCTGATCCGTTCCGACCCAGTTGAAATCGGCGTCGAAGTTCATATCCCATGTGTTGCGCATGCCGCGACTGAAAACCTCAAGTTGCGTGCCATCAGGTCGACAGCGCAGTACGCCGCCTTCGGTACCCCAATCGTCAGACGGATTGTGGTAACCGTGTTGATACGTCTCACGTGAAAAGACCTCTGGCTCGGGTTGCATCGGAGCGTTCTTGGGTGGTCGCAATCCCCAAAGGTCAAACAACGGTGCTGGTGCCACGAACCGTTCGGGACTATCGCCGCGACCGTAGCCCTTCGAGTTGCCCTTGCTCATGTAAAGCCAACCATCGGGCGCAAAGGAAAGCCCGTGTAAGGCATGCTCCAGATTCCCGAGTCCGCCATAGACACGTCGGTACTCATTGGCAACGTCATCGCCATCGACATCGCGGACGACCGTCAAGTCGGGGGCGTTGGCGATCCATAGTTGGTCACCATACCAAGCCAGGCCCTGGATACTGTTGAAGCCCTCGGCAAATGTCTTTGCGTGATCAGCGATACCATCTTGATCGGCATCGATCAGTAACGTGACTCGATCGGTTGGAGAATCGGGTTTGGGTTTGCGATATTGTGGACCTTGTCCAACAAATAGTCGTCCTTGCGCATCGAACGCCATCGCGCAAGGATTCCGCACAAGAGGTTCGTTCGCATAAACCGTCACCTTGAAACCAGAGGGAACCTGCGGCAATCCCGGGTCGTCCGTCTCCGCTGCGACCAACCGAAAAGCACAGACAACAATTGTCAATAAGAAAATGCGATTCATGTTTAGGCCTAATCAATCTCTGATGTCTTTGGTCCGTTGCTAAAACTCTTCTTAGCTACGTGAAGCTCTCTAAACCCTCCCGCTTGCGGGAGGGTCGGCCTATCAGGGCCGGGGAGGGCTGAATGCCCCTCTCCGCTCGCACTACTCGCGACTCTCCCAATGGGAGAGTTAGTTGGTTTGAAATAACTTGGAGCAAATCGTTCTCATTGAATCAAAAAACCAATCATTCGCAACTAACGCCCAGGCTTTTCAAGTCGCACGAAATGAACAACTCGTTACCACTTCTGTTCCTAAGAGACTATCCAAACAAAGGCACCGATAATCCCGCCAACCAACAGCCATACAGTGACAAATCCAATAACCGAAGTCCTTGAGGGCATGGGTATTTCCAAACCGCCCGCAGTTAGCAACATCGGTCGATCAACGGTTGGGGCGCCCTCCGGAAGTGTGCACGGCTGCAACACTTCCTCCCCAGTTTGGACT
>JANSWS010000175.1 GCA_024743355.1 bacterium | reverse complement strand
TGGATCGACCTGAAAGATCCCAGCCAAGGCGACCTGGGAGCCGATTCCCCCCAAACCGCCATCGAGGTCGCCGAAACGCTCCGCAGCCATCCGCGAAAAAGCGCCGCTTTGGGCGAGCTCATCCATATGAACTACGAGCAAGCCGCCCTATTGGCCTCACTCTTTCCCATTCTCAAGCTGGGCCTGTCCAATATCCAGGGAAACACGCAACACGAAAATACTTGGCAGGCCGTCATGCATCGCGTCAATGACCTGTTGGCAGCCACCAGATCGCGGCTAGTTCCAGTAATCTACGCAGATTGGCAACACTGTAAGGCCATATCACCGGAGGCTGTTATCCGTTGCGCCATTGAATTACAGGCCCCTTATGTGCTGATCGATACCTATTTCAAAACGGGACGCAGCTTACTGGATCATCTGACCGCCGAACAGCTGCTTGTATGGAGTGAGACCTTGCAAAAGCATACCTGCCAGTTGGTTTTGGCGGGCAGCTTGCGATTGGAACACGTGCCTTTGCTGTGGGATCTACCTGTGGCCGCCATCGGCGTTCGCGGCGGCGTATGCGATGCCGGCCGCGACGCGGATATCAGCCCAAAGAAGCTCGCAGAATGGATATCTCTACTGAAAAGATCAACGGATGCTTGCCACAGAAATCTTCTGAATTCTGAAAACGCCGGCGTGCTGCTCCGTTGACGCAGAGCGTATCATTTTGCCATGCTACAGACGCAGCCGGTCGCAACCGGGTGGAACGCCAAACAAAATCATCAACAGCCGTTTGGCGGTTACCTCGCTTGGATCAAAATTCGTATCGTCGATCAAAACGCAGTTGCCAGCAACCTTCCATCGTGAACCCAATTCCGTAACAGGCTCACCCCATTTATGTCGTCCAGCCTAAATCGCGATCCCTTGCCTGGCATTATTCGTCAAAAGGAAAAAGTCGTTGGCGCAGTTTGTCTGCCTGAGGAAGACGTGCTGGAGTTCATCGCCGAATTCAACCGCTGCTACGGCCCCCTGAGCATGCATATTGAGCCCCCCCAAGACGCGAGTTCTTCCAAGCAGGCCATTGTTCCGGTGGGAGCACAACTCAGATCAGCTTCGCACAGCACTCCACTTCCCCCGCCCCCGAGCGCTTCTCCCTGAACAACAGAAAACCGGTGGAACAACCGGGCAGGCGCATGGACAGCCAATCGACTCCCTAAGTAAAAGCAGTCTGGCACGAGCACAGATTGCGGAAGCCGGGCGGGCGGTCTCCACGTCGTCAGGAGCGCAAACCTGCGGCTCAGTCGACGACGACGGTTCGCCCATTCTTCTCCGCCGAGATACCAAATACCAGATAGATTGCATCCTCGGAATCGTCATTGCGCATGGAATGAATTTCCCGCGGATCAATCACAATCACATCTCCAGCTTGCAGCAGATACTGCTGCTTACGATCCGCCTGCTCCACGTTCACGCTAACGCGTCCCTGAATGATGTAAAACACTTCCTGCATATCCTCGTGGTAATGACGTTGGAATGCTTTGCCGGACTTTAGCAGAGACCAATTCAGCATCTGCACCTGGCCGAACTGTAGATCACTTTTGCTGGCCAGAACCTTTTTCCAGACGCCTGGATCCGTCGGATCTTCATGGGAAGCCGGCTCCAGTGCGATTTCCTGTCCTCGAATTAACTTCAAAACACCCTCCTTATCGGGCACGCCTCGCTGAACGCCAATACGCAGCACCTGCACTCCCAACTGACGACTCACGACACCGCTGAACTCCTTACATGGGAGTTTGCATGCGAGCCTAAGAATCCTCACTCGCAGTGAGGACTGCCTTCAAGGGCAACTTATCACGACTCTGAGCCGCCAGGTGCTCAAGCAGAAACTCTAACATGTGCATGCGAACTTCCGCCGTAACTTCTTCCAATCCACGATCTCCTGAATTCTTTTCCAAAAGTCCGATCAAGTGGACTCCGCCGGCTGTGTGCGTCAGACCTGTTAAGCTACCCGCGTCCGTGGTCAGCAAGGCATCGACTACTTTGGAGTCCAGATCACCTACACCTTGGACCCACATCACATCGCTGAACTCGAAACCGCCTTCGCTTGCTAGCTGGGCGATTTGAGTAACATCATTCACATCGTTGATTTTGGTGGCAACGTCAGACAGTCTTTGCGTAGCTTGCGCACGAACTGTCGACTCGCCAGCCGGAGCTGGCAGCGAAACCATCCATATTCTGAATTCAGTACCGTCAAAGCGGGCTTTCTGACTGGCAAAATGCCGGGCAATGTTGACCGAATTTACGTGTTTGGCCAGATACTTTCTCCACGCCAAGCGAAACTCCACCTGATCCCAAAAAACACGTTCGGGAATATCGGCTCGCTCGGCAATAGCCTTGACGATCTCACCCGCAGTGAGAGATTCGGCCGATCCGGAGAGCTCTAACTGCTGCACATTGGCGACGATCCAGGCCCGGATTTCGTCGGCATCCGCAGACAGTTTAAGGGATCGCAGCGTCTGCAATGCTTGATTTTGTGAGGCGATCAGACGCAGCGTGTTCTCGCGAACGAGCCGAGGCAATGCTCGGGCTGCATCTGGCAGGTTCTCAGCTTGGGAACTACCGCCTCTTCCCAGATGAAAGTAGACCTCGGCCAGAGTCACAGCCTGGCTGCCAAGCAAGGCAACCACTTGCCGCTTTTCAACGCGATCTTGTTCCAGATCTTCATCTACCTGTTGAGCAGACAGTAAGCCCAGGAATAAAGTCGGAAGTATCAAGACCATCAGGGTGCTGCTTACCAATGGCCGTGTCTCCATCGCGTCTCCGTTCGTGCCGTCGGCAAGAAAACTAAGGCAAGGGTAAAACTGAGAAACTATCCGAAAGCCATCAGCCGGTCGCCGCTCGAGCCGCGGTTCTCTTCCGTGCTCAGCTAGCTTCTAAGGCAAGGGAATATCCCTTAATTCATATTGCACGGTCTGTCGGGTAATCGTAGCCGGTGCTTCATAGACCAGAGTATGCTCCGCAGGATCACCGGCAATCGAGAACAGGTAGGCAATACCGACGGCATTGTTCGTCATGGCGTAAGTGTTGAAACCCACATCGTCCAGCCTTCTTCCGGTCGGATCCAGCACGAATGCTTTGTTGGACATGGCCCACCCCCGGTAGGAATCCAATGCCCCCTGAGCATTTCCGAATTGGACCAAGAGCCTCATTTCGTAGTTCCGACCATTCCGTCGTGCTCCTTCCAGTACCACCGTGAGATCGCCATAGGTTTCCGTTTGACGCGAGCCCTTGGCGAAATCCTGAAACTCAAAGCGGTGTCTTTCACCGGGAACAGCAACACTGAATTCTCCGGACAAGCTTTGCAGACGGTCCTTCGAGCGATCGGGACGCTGCACTTGAAGATCGATTTGCGTGGTACATCCGCCATAGTTCAAAGGGATCTCCGGAGCCGCTTGCGGGTTGGTCGCCGACAATGCATTTCCGTCCGCCACGACCGCTTGGACGCTGCCCATCGGAATCTGCATGAATACCGGCTTCAACCTGGGCTCCCAAGTGACTTGTAGCGAGACCTGCAATTGTCCTGGCAGATTGCCGTTGAACGGTCGAGTGGTCTGCAGGAACATCGGTTCGACTCTGAACGGTCCATCTTGAAAGGGCGCGACGCGATCCTCTGCTGCGTAGCCGCCGGGAGCGAGGACGAGCTCCGCATCGGTGGTCCCAAACGAGACGATCCTCAAATCCGCCTGCTGCATCAGAGACTCAATGACTTGCCAGAACTCTTGGTTCTCAGCCGCTACTTGAACTTCCACTCCCGCCAATCCATCTTGGCCCTGTAATTGAATTTCATTTCCGGTTTGCTCCGTGATTTTCTCGATGGCTTCGGTCAGCTTGAGCCTGCCGGATAAGTTTACGCGCGAGGACTCAAAAAATTTCTCGATGGTCTCAGCCTGGAAGGACTGACGAATACGTTGCAATCGAATCTTCAGCTCTCCAGAAGTTCGCGAAGTAACCTGCGGCAGGTAATCCAGCACACCAGGACCGAGTTCCACCAATCGCTTTTCAGCCTCGTCGCGCTGCATTACTTGATCCGCTTGCAGCTCGCGCAAAAACTGCCTGACTTGAGTCGGGTCAACCTGCTGCCGATCCTCGGCGCTTGGGGCATTATCCTGTGCAAGGCTGGCAGTCCCAAAGCCCAGCAGGCAGCCCATGCCACACCACAGTATCAGCCTCCAGAAACTCGGACAGGTATTAATCTGCATGACAAATACTACGAAAAGCAATCTGAGAATTTGACACAACCGTCACAACTTGTTGATCAGCCAGACCTGGATGGCCTTCCCCTATGGTACCCCACGCATGCTCCGACGTGCCAGTCATGAAAGATCTATGCTTGCTTGTTCCGATCACCGGGCGAGATTTCCCGGAGGCGTCCTGCAACCCAGAACGCCCATCGATGTGTTTCATATTCGAAATGAGCCGGCAGCATGTTACCCCAACCTGTCCATCGGATTCTCGGAGCCCTGTTAGCGACATCCGTAATGGTGGTATGCAGCCGAGTTTACGCTGAGCCCCCCCGAGTGCTCGAGGTCCAATTGCAGAACTCCGCAGTGCATGGCATGCCCATTCACTGGGGAGAGCGCTCGGCGGTGCTCTTGGACACCGCAGGCGCCATTCATTGGCTCGATATGGAGCAGGTTGTTGGTCACCGTTTGTTACCGACGGTCTTCGCGCCCCAAGGCTTGGCGGTGGCCCGCAGCCAACTTCAGTCGGAACTGGGCAACAGCTTCGAAACTCTGGTAGCCGGTCCCTACGTGATCGCCGCGCCGGTCGGTCAGGCAGCTCGCTGGCAATCGCGTTTTCTATCCGTACTGTCAGGCTATACACGCTATTTCAACTTGCGTGGCTGGTCTATCAAGATGCCCGAATTTCCATTGGTCATCATTGTCTTCCCCACCCGCGATCAGTTTGTGAACTACGCAGTGCAACACTATGGGGAACTGCCTAGGCAAGCTGTCGGCAGCTATTTCACGCAAAGCAACCGCTGCATTCTCTATCAACAAGACGGAATGCATGGAACGGATTGGCGTGAGACGGAAGCCACCATCGTGCATGAAGCGATTCATCAGCTGTCATACAACACGCAAGTTCAAGAACGGTTGTTCGCCCATCCGCTGTGGTTTTCGGAGGGCCTGGCAACCATGTTTGAACAGGCTGCTGTCTACGATCTTGGAGTCAACCGCAGTCAGGTTGGCGACCGTGTGCATTGGCAAAAGTTATCGATCATCCGTCCACTGCTGAAAAATCCTGCCCAGCTCGCAAACGAAATCGATTCCTTAATTGAATCCGACACGTTGTTCGAACGCGATGCACAGAAAGCCTACGCTTTGAGTTGGGCCATGACATTTTTCATGGCCGAACGAATGCCCCAAAGCTATCACCTGCTGATCGAACTGCAAAACCAGCGCGGTCTAGGAGATTATGGTGCGGCAGAACGCAAGCGAGACTTTGCTGCCGCTTGCGAAATTTCCACTAAGGTGCTCGCTTCCCATCTGATTGGTTTCTACCAAGATCTGGGACCGCAAAGTAAATAGAGACTTTGTAGCCATCATCGCTCTGCGCAATGAGGCCCGATCAGCAGTTTCCGCTGCGAAACGCATCGGATCGGACAGTACAGTTGGACTTTGTGGAATTTAAACTGGCAGCCAACGACGAAAAATCCTCGCATGAAATAGCCTAGAATGGCGAGCGTCAGCGGAGATTCGAGTTCATAATGAATCGCCTTGAACGGCAAGCTGACTCCACGCTCCCCACACCAGATTTCTTAGAGGTAAATGATGATCGACCGACGCACTGCTCTTAAGTCGCTTACGGCGGGTGCCCTAGCCACCACTGCGTTAGGCACCCGTTCCCAACTGCTAGCGATTGATCCCTTCGATCGCCCCCGTCCAGCCAATTTGAAGCTCAGCCTGGCTGCCTACTCAATGCGGAAGTACCTGCAACCCAGGGCTGACGAAGCGGTCAAAATGGACCTATTTGATTTTGTCGACTTTTGCGCCGAACAAGGCTTGCCCGGTGCCGAGTTGACGAGTTACTACTTCCCCGAAGATGTGACTGACGACTATCTGCTGGAACTCAAACGCCACTGTCACCTACGGGGAGTCAGCATCTCTGGCGGGGCGATTCGCAATGACTTTTGCAGTAACGATGCGGAAAAGGTGAAGCAGGACATCGAGCACACCAAACAATGGATCGATCACTATGCGAAGTTAGGTGCTCCCGCCATTCGCATTTTCGCCGGTAACGCCAATGACCAGGAAGACCTATCGGTCACTCTGGCGCGTTGCGCGAAGAACTGCGAACTGGCCTGCCAGTATGCCGCACAGAAAGGCGTCATGCTCGCACTGGAAAACCACGGCGGTGTAACCGCCAGAGCTGAAGGGCTGCTGGAAATCGTCAAACAAGTCGATTCCACCGCATTCGGCGTCAACTTTGACTCCGGCAACTTCCGCGAGTCTGCCGACCCCTACGCTGAATTAGCGCAAATCGCTCCCTACGCAATCAATGCCCAGATCAAAACGGAGATCGCACCGGCAGGCCAAAAGCAGGAAGCTGACTTGGAAAAGCTCGTCAGCATTTTGCGAAACGCCAACTACAGTGGTTGGGTTGCTCTGGAATACGAAGCCAGCGAGGAACCGCTGGAAGCTATTCCTGGCTACCTGAAACAGTTGAGCGAATTGATGGCGTAGCGTTAGACCGTCTTTAGTTCAAAGTCTTTACTTGCCCATCACACCCCCACCCACTCCAACTCCAAGCACGAAATCCCAAGGAACTCTCCATGCTGCGTCTTTGCCTTGCTAGCCTACTCTCAGTTCTTGCCTTGCAGCCCACAGCGCATTCAGCTGAGCCGCTGCAAGTTTTGTTGATCACGGGCGGCTGTTGCCATGACTACCAGTACCAAACGAAGGCCATGAAAAGTGCCTTTGCGGAGCAAGCCGTCGATGTGCGGTGGAAAGTCGTGCAGGAGGGTGGCAACGGAACGCAAGCACAAATTGATCTTTATGACGATCCAGATTGGGGCAAGGGATTTGATGTGGTGATCCATAATGAGTGTTTTGCCAACACGACCAGCCCGGAATACATTCGTCGGATCACCAAGGCGCATGCGGAAGGCGTTAACGCGGTGGTGATCCACTGTGCCATGCACACCTATCGCGCATCGAAAGTGGACGATTGGAGAGAGTTTTTAGGCGTCACCAGTCGCCGACATGAGCACCAGTCGGAGTATCCGGTGAAGGTGGTGGCCCCAGAGCACCCTATCATGCAGGGCGTTGCCCGCGATTGGGTCACACCCAAAGACGAGTTGTACATTATCGAGACGCTG
This sequence comes from bacterium, assembly GCA_024743355.1. Taxonomy (GTDB): domain Bacteria; phylum Planctomycetota; class Planctomycetia; order Pirellulales; family Pirellulaceae; genus Aureliella. Next base: position 7,316 of record JANSWS010000175.1, on the reverse strand, counting down.
TGGCCCTCGGCCACGCCCCTGGCGACATCTCAGAGCGAAAGCGATGGCAGTTCCCATCCGTGCTTCTGGATCAACGATTACGGAAAATCTCGCGTGTTCGGCACAACCTATGGCCACAGCAATGAGACCTTTGCCGACAAGACCTTTCAACAGTTGTTGGTTCGAGGAACCTTATGGGCCGCAGGAAGGTTGGAGCCGTAAGCAGGCGGAAGTGACAATCGAGTCGGAGCAATGCAACACTGACGACTACGCATACCGCTTCGCGGAAAAAAACAGGCGTGGACGTAACGATTTATCGTCGGGCGTAGCGAAAAGATCGCAGTGCCAGATGACTGGTCTCGCCACGTCGCATTGGCATCCTGCACGCAACCCGTTCTGCCACGATGTGCAATACTTTGTATCGAGCGGCTCGCCAGAAAATACATGCACGCAGCGCAGCGAATGAGTATCAGTTGACATCAAGTACTCACTCGCTAGCGCTGCGTGCTTGTAAATCTCAGACCTGAACAGTCGCCTTGATTTTTTGGATGAAGTGGTGATCGCCAGATGATTTCATCAGTCGTTCAGCCCGCTTTTCGGCTTCGACCTTTTGGTCGAACTCAAAGACCGCCACGCGTTTTAGACTTTGATTGAAGACCGCCCAATAGATGCGGGTACGGGTTTCTGGCTTGGCCTTGCGTCGGGTGCGAACCGGCTTCTCTGCCGTTTCCGTGGCGACTGCAGCAGATGCCGCCTTTTCAGCGGAAGCCGTAGATTTTGCCTTGGCAGTGGACTTGGCCGCGGAACGAGCTTTAGGTTTGGACTTGGTTTTCGACTTAACGGCAGTGGCAGCGCGACCAGCCATGCATAAGCTCCTTTGAAGAGTAGGGATTGAAGAGAAAAATAAAAAACAAATCAGGAGCAGCTACGAACTCATTTTCGACTGCATCCTCAGCCCACTTCTTCCCTGTTCTGCCAAGCATCGACATCAATTCGCAAAAGATCAATTCGCAAAAAACCAATTCGCAAAAAACCAATTCGCGAAGGGCAGCACGCACGGCTAGACGATCAATAAAATTGCCCTCGGCCAATAGAACAACCGGTCGCACCGGAGCCCAACAAGCAAAGTCTTTTCGCTAGCGGCGAGTCTTTCAATTCAAGACCTCGCCAGGAAAAATACTCGCGAGGTGATTTAAATCTTTTTTGCTCGACAGATACCATTTTACAGGGTTCTGAGTCGCTTTCACAGTACCCGCGGCGACTTTCGAAAATCGCATGCAGAATTGCATGAAAACGCTTGACATCCAACTGTTCGCTAGAATCTGCACAACTCAATTTGCCGCGGGTGGCTTGCCATCTCCACGTGCGATGTGCTGCTTGCGTCCCTCCGCGTATTCGCGTCGATTGGGATAACTCTGTTCTAGCCAGACTTGCAGTTCATCTGGCTGAGGCGTGTTTTGCTCCACCTGTTCCACCAGTCGTCGAATCGCCGGACGGCACCATCCGCAACCCGTTCCCGCACTCTGGCATTCCGCAACCTGGCTTGGAACGCGGACTTTGTGGACGCGAATAAAATTAATCACCTTGCGCCAGCTCACATGAAAACACAAACACAATTCGTCATCTACGTCCATCGCATCTTCCAACCAAGCTGAATGTTCGTTAGTGCCGGGCAGACTGAGTGGAGTTGTCTAACATGCCCGCAGCGAGGAGACACAGCCAGGAAACCCTGCCCATCAGCTCCAACGCCTATGTTCGGTCTGGCCAGCTTTCAAAAAGCTGCGGTCGAAACGCGCGACTTGCCGCGCAGCTCATAGATTGAACCGCGAAAGTTTTCTTTAACCGCGAAAATTTTCAATCACATATCTGCCGACATGACAAGCGGCCAGGTAATCATCGATCACCAATGTTTCCTTGGTGGTGTGCACATCGCGCTGACCGCAACCCACAGTAACAGTCGGCAGTCCATGTTTCACCAGCCAGTTTGCATCGACGCCGCCATTCGTGACCGCCTCTTCCGGCGCCGCACCAAGCCCTGCAATGGCTTGTCCTACCAACTCAACAGCAGGGGATTTTTTCGGCAGCCGAAAAGACTCGTAATCGACGCGTCGTTCGACTTCCGCTCGCACCGTGGTACCGTCCGTGCTTTTGACCTTGCCGGCGGCGACAACAAAAGCATTTTCAATGGCGTCGGCGATTTCACTGCGGAATGCGTTATCATGACTCCGCGCCTCAGCATCGACCTCGGCGTAGTCGGCCACCACGTTGGTGGCCACGCCACCGCTAACGACGCCAATGTTGCTGGTGCCCTGTCGTCCTTGCTTCTTGACAGCCCCGAGCCATTTATTTTGGAACAAAGAGGCAATTGCCAAACCAGCGGCATGCACGGCACTGGCTCCTGCCTCAGGAGCCAGACCCGCGTGTGCATTCAAACCATACATACGAATCCGCATCCTCTCGCCACCCGTCGCACCCACGGTCATCTTGTAGGGATTGCCACCGTCAAAGTTCAACACCATCGCCGGCTTGCCGAATTTCGATACCGTAGCAAAACGACTTCCATGCAAGCCAATTTCTTCCTGGACGAAGAAGCCGAGAGTCAGTGGAGGCAGACGTTCGCCGGCTTCCAGCGCCTCCACCGCGGCAATGATCACCGCCGCACAACCAGCACGATCATCGGCCCCCAAGCCCGTGGCAGGATTCGCCGAACGAATCAGTCCGCCCTTCTGCTGAGGCTGACAGCCCACACAAATTGGGACCGTATCCATATGTGCGGAGAGCATCAAACGCGGAAGCTTACGATCGCCGGGCAACTTAACAATAAGATTCCCACAATGCCCCGCATGCGGAGACCTCTTGTGTGCCGTGTCGAACGCCATGGCCGAATCGGGGACCCCATGCTTCTTCAAATACCCCATGATGGTTTCGGCAATCGCTTGCTCATTCCCGCTCTTACCGGGAACGGCCATTAACTGCAGCACCAGATCAATCGCTCGTTTTTTATCCACTTCTTTACCTGCCAACTCTACCAAGGCCGAGACAAGAATCATTCTTCTGAGCCAACTCTAGCGACTCTCACTCGGGGCGTCGACCACTCCCTTCTCATCCAGGAGCGGTGGATTGTCCACCGCTGAGCTCATCCGCGTACACTTCCAGACGGCATGTATCTCGTCAGCCAACAACTCGATTCCGTCTTGGCCCGACTCCGCTTAAAATCCTGGTGATCTCTTCGAAGCGGCTCCCCGACCTACGCCAGCTCAAGTTCCCCCTGCAGTTCGCCAGAAATTGCGATAAACTTGTGCCGGTTGAGCTCACCAACACCCTGGGCGGATTTGGGTTGTTAAGTTCAGTTAATATACAGTCCCCAATTACCTACAGTCCCAAATAGCGTACGATCCCAAAGAACGTACAGTCCCCAGTATTGAGGCGAGAGGATCTTCAGTGTCGTTAGAACAGCGTCGCAAAATCGGTATCCTTACCGGCGGGGGTGATTGCCCAGGCTTGAACGCCGTTATCCGCGCTGCCACCAAGTCTGCCATCTTTCTCGGTTACGAGGTCATTGGGTTTCGACGCGGTTACGAAGGCCTGGCGGATCTCAATACCATGCCCCTGACTTTGGAGAACACGGCCAACATTTTGAACGTGGGTGGAACGATTCTCGGCTCCACTAATCGCGGCCGCTTCTCGGCCAAAGTCGGCAATGAGGAAACGCGACGCATCGATGCGGATTTAATTCAGCTGGTTCAGCATAACGTTGCCCAATTGCACTTGGACGGGTTGATCTGCATCGGAGGCGACGGTTCGCTGGCGATTGCTCAGCAGTTCTTCGAAGCAGGCATCCCGGTCGTAGGCGTCCCCAAGACCATCGATAATGATCTCGGCTGCACAGCATTCACCTTCGGCTTTGACAGTGCCGTCGCCTGTGCTGCCAACGCGCTCGACCGCTTGCATACGACGGCCGCCAGCCACGAACGGGTCATGGTTTTGGAAGTCATGGGGAGACATGCGGGCTGGATCGCACTGCATGCCGGGTTGGCCGGTGGAGGTGACGTGATCCTGATCCCGGAGATTGAGTGGTCCTTTGACAACGTGTGCGCCAAAGTGCTTCAGCGGCAGCAGATGGGAAAACGCTACACTCTGATCGTGGTTGCCGAGGGAGCCAAGTTGCCAGGTGGCGAAATGGTCACTCTGGATGCCGTCAGCCAGCAACGCCAAGTGCGTTTGGGCGGGATTGGTCAAATCATCGCCGACGAAATTCAACAAAGACTAGAGACCGAAACACGTTGTGTCGTGTTGGGACACCTGCAACGGGGCGGGCAACCGACCTATTTTGATCGATGCCTGTCCACGCAATTCGGCGCCCACGCAATTCGTCTGATCGAGGAAAAACGATTCGGCGAAATGCTGCTCTACGATCCACCCGAGATCCGCAGCACTCCCATAACCGAAGCCATAAAACGCCTGTCAACCGTCGACCCCCAGGGCGCGGCTGTCGAGGCGGCTCGAGCCATGGCCGTGAGCTTTGGAGATAGCCCGGGATATCAAAACCCATTTCCCAAGTCCAAAGTGTCCGCGGAAACGTTTGCCGAAAAATACAACGTGTCACTCTCGGCGCTGTCCACGTCGCGGTTTGATGACTCCGAATGATCCAGCGACTGGCAAGCGAGCCAAGTTCGTAAGGCGGGCGGCAGATGAACTCTTACCCGTAGCCACGCTCGCCCGAGCGTGATCGACGTCGTCCACCGTCTGGCGACGGTAGCTACGCACCTATCCACCGTCTGGTGACGGTAGCTACGTGCCTGTCCACCGCCTGGCGACGGTAGCTACGTGCTGTCCACCGTCTGGCGACGGTGGCTACGTGCCGCCCACCGGCTGGTGACGGTAGCTACGTGCCTGTGAATCGGGCGAACTCCGCCTGCTAAGCAGGCACAACTCGCAGGCGGAGGCACAACTCGCCAATAAGCGTCGGCATGCGGAGTTCCAGGGCCGGAAGAGCGAAGCCCTGCGGGGACCCGGCAAGGGAATATTTCTCGCCGCTAGATGGCCATGGAACGCATTAAGGGAAATTGGCACGCCCATTGCAAAGCAAGCGGACAGTTACTGGGTCCGTTATTGAAAGCAAGGACGAATGAGAACGCTTCCACTCCCTGAGTATACAGGCTTTGAGATATGGCGCGGCCGCCCGGGTTTACAAGCCGAGTTTGCCGCAATCACCTGGTGCCGTTGTCTACTGAGCAGCCCCTGGAGCCTGCTGGCCTGCAAGCTGATCATTGGGCTGGTATCCGCGTACGATATTTTCCTGACGATTAAGTATGTCGAGTCGCTGCCTTGGATGGAATTGAATCCAGTCGGACGCTGGTTGATGCAGCTCGACTCGGGCCCCGAATGCGCTTTGGATCAGATCGCTTGCTTTGTGGCCGCCAAATTCTCGGGCAACTTCCTGACCTTAGCCGCCATCGAACTGCTTTGCCATTGGAAGCGGAACGTTGCCAGTCTAGTGGCCGTGGGAGTAGCCGCAGCACAGTTGTTGCTGCTGTACTTTCTGACGACAGGCTGAGCCGCTTCGAGTTCCAACGCGGACTGCTGTCAAACGCAGCAAATACGTTCAGTCGGTTTGTATATGCAGGGGGATAACTTGCATCAGGTAGCCTAGGCAATCTTGCCGCATGACTCGGATATCACGCGTCAGCATGGCAGGCATGACTGCCTGCTTGAACCTGACGCTGCCAGCATGCACATCCAGATAGCTGTCGGTCACGTCCTGGCCGGCGGCGTCGATAACCTGTAAGCAGCGGGACAGGGCAGTGGAGAGCAGCCCGATTGTTTCACCGGGCTGCAAAGACCTGAAGTTTAACAAATCAATATCTTCCCGGATCATGAATTCATTGTCGGATTCGAAACCGACGTTGCCTTCTGGTCTTAACAAAACACGGGCTACCGATTCGTAGACGTCAGCCTGCGCATGCGTAGCGGAACCGATCTGCTCAGATTCCAGGCAACGCCGCAAGAAGCTGGCTGCAGCATGAGCTCCCTGGATATCTCCTATCTGCCCGCACTCGATTGTGACGGAAGGGCAGACATCGGAGAACGCCTGGGTTTGCACGCCTTTGGGACGCGTGAAGTGGACAATCTTGTCGCTAAATAGCGTGGCTAGCCGAATGTGCTTGTTGTCCAGTGAGCAAATGCAGCTGTAGAGTGGATTGCGTCCCGTATTGTTGTGGATATCGATGCTGGCAAACAACGGCTCTTCCGTAACACGCCGTAGCACCTGGGCCAGCATTTGCTGGGTATCCGACGGAGGTAAATCCGTTCCAGGCCAAGCGCGATTAAAGTCGACTTGGCGGCTGGTAAACCGCACGCCCAAACGGCATGCCTCCACGTTTCCCACAAACAGCTTCATAGCTCGCGGCAGCCGCTTGCCGTGCAGTTGTCGGAATAATTCCTGGATTGCCAGCAGCCCAGCGTCTTCGTTGCCATGCAACAGAATGCTGACGAAAAGAGCGGGCTGACGTACGCCAGGAATATGGATCAGCGATGGACGCGGACAGATTCGATGAATTTCGCGACTCTCAACCTGCAAAAACCCCTCTGGCAGTCCATGGTATTCATCAAATCCCATTCCTGTTGTCTTTCACTGCGAAGCGCATCAGTCCCAACTGTGGACCGGCTTTCCCGATACCTGATTTTTCTCGTAGTCCTGCAACAGCGCTGTCAAATCTCCCTCTAGATCAGCATACTTACGACGTTGCCAGGCTGCGCCATTTTGCCGATTAGCCAGCCGTGCAGCCAAGATTGCTCGGCTGGTTTCCACGTCTTCACAACGGACACCTTGATTTTGGAGTGCTTCCAGGGCCTGATCCAACAGACCGTTTTCGAGTAGCTCCGCAATGCCATATTGGCGGCCATCGATCCATGTAATTTCACTGGCCATACCACCGCGGGCGGCACGGTAGAAATTTGCTCGGGCAATGGCGAACTCCAACAAACTCTCGGGAGCAGGAGAGTGATTCGCCAAGTACAGGACTAGGCCCAGATACAAGGCGGTATCGGCGAACAGATCGGCAATGCTGGGACTGGCAGACATGGGGCGATGCTCGATGCGGAGATGCGGTGTTCCATCAGCTTCAAAACCGATCAGCGGCCGATTCCAATTCCACACCGTTCCATTGTGCATGCGAGTGTACGGCATTCTGGCTGGAGCCTGCTCAATCTCCACTGGCAGCATAACCCGCCGAGCAAGATTCTGCTCAAACAACTCCAGCAGCGATTCACGCACGTAACGATCACCGAAGGATACACGTGGAATCGGGCCGGCGGTATCCACGGCTTGCTCGAAG
>JANSWS010000205.1 GCA_024743355.1 bacterium | reverse complement strand
GTCGCATCCAACCATGATAAACTTGGCCATGTTCGGCACCTCGTTGTGGAAGTGAAATTGCTAAATCAATTCCCAACGAGTGTGCCGGATTTTTCCCCCAAACTCAACCGCCGCATAGTTTCTCTGGCGAGCGTGGCTACGCAAGTGCAGCGTAGTTTTCGGAGTTTGTAGCTAGCGGATGACTTCTTCGGCCCCGCCGGTATTGCTCGCGCCGCTGCCGAATAGGCCTTGCAGGAACTCGCGGGCGGTGTGCGTGACATCCGGATTATCAATGCCGAAGCGGGCCATGAAGCCTTGATCCTGGTAAACCAGAAAGCAGACCAAAGCCAGTTTGCCATAGGTCGCGAAATTGGCCCAGCCACTTGAACCCCAGAGCTTGATGGCCGTGCCAAAAGACTTTTTGAAACGAAAACTTCCACCGCGAAACTCGATCGACCAAATCTCATCCATGATCAGGTGGCTGAGAAAACCGAGCACGACGGCGATCGTCTTGTATAGCCTGAGGGTCATGTCATCGTTGGATATCACCAGAAAAGCAAACAGTCCGGCAATGGCGGCCGCCGGCAAACTGTGCCACATCCCGCGATGCACCGTGTAGCGGCGAAAGACTTCGGCAACGAAGAACCGCATCAACAGGTAAACAAGTCCCGCTGCCAGCACCATGGATTCATTATCGAGTCCCAACTTTTGAAAACGCTCGACCATGAGCATCGGGACAATCGCCGAGCAAAGCGTGGTCGCTTCCCGCAGGGGGCGTCCCGAATCGCTGTCGAGATCGGGCAGCATGCCGCTGACGCTGCACAAACCGCCGGCTACCAGGCAGGTCGTCCAGGGCAATTCCATCTGGTGCCCGGCAAAGGCATACGCAACGCCCGTAACAGTGCTAACCGTCATGTGGGTTTTGAAATCAGCCATGAGCCTATCAAGCCTCAAGATTCCGGTTGGGTGAATCGGTGGGATGAGCACGCGGCGGTGTCTCCAGGCGACTCAAGCCACGACCATAGGGGAAGCCGGTGACTGAAATGAAGAGCAGTTAAGTGCTAGCAATGTCGAGTGCCAATCTGTGCAAACCTGCCTTCGCAGCCCGCTCGAAATCTGATACTTACAACCCTGCAAATTTTCTTGAGCAAGGCCCGATTGGGATTCGGGCAATTCACCCATCCATCAGGGAATCAGAGATCGTGCAAGCTTATGACTTGATCATGTTGATCGTGTTGGCCATGGCTACCATCTTTGGTGCCATCAAAGGCTTTGCCTGGCAACTTGCATCCATAGCTTCGGTCATTGTCAGTTACATCGTCGCCTATCGATTTCGGTTCGAACTGTCCGAGATGATTCAGGCCGCGCCGCCATGGAATCAGTTCCTGGCCATGCTGATCTTGTATGTCGGAACATCCTTTGTGATCTGGATCGCTTTTCGACTTCTTAGCAGCACGATCGACCGTGTCCGTCTCAAAGAGTTTGATCGTCACTTGGGGGCTGGGTTTGGCTTCGTCAAGGGATTGATTTATTGTCTGTTGATCACGATGTTTGCCATGAGTCTTCTGGGCGAGGATCAACAGCGAGCCATTTGCCAATCGCGTTCCGGATTCTACATCGCAACTGCGCTCGACAAAGGCGTGGGAGTTCTGCCGAAGGAAATCCACGATGTTGTTGGACCCTACCTGGCGAGCCTGGATGACAAACTCAAGTCCCAGCAAGATGGAATGGCTTCGCCCAATGGCGAATCCGCGCCCTGGGACAGTCCCGCCGTGGGCCAGTTTTTCGAGCAGGCGCAAGCCATTAGCGAGAGCATGCGGGCGGTCACGGATGCGGCCGGTCAGCAGAATTTTTCTCCCAACGCGTTTTCCAATGCCCCGACTTGGAATGCGACGCCTTCCCAGCCCATGCCGGGTTCAAGCTCCGGTTTCCCGAATTCTGGAGTCTCAGGTTCGGGACAGAATGCAGCACCTGGTGGCAGCACCTGGGGAAACAGTTGGGGGCAGAATCCTGGACCATCGGCTTCCAATGCGGGTTCTGGTACCCAGTACTCGGGAAACCAGTACTCAGGAAACCAGTACTCAGGAAGCCAGTACTCAGGAAGCCCATACTCGGGATCCCAATACTCGGGATCCCAATACTCGGGATCCCAATACTCGGGGACACAGAATTCTGTAACGCCTACGAATCCGCCGTATCCGGCGAGCGGGCTTCCCGAGTATCCAGCGGGCGGCTATCCGGGCAACACCTTGCGGCCCGGCGGGAGCGAGATGCAGCAGGCGCAGCAGCCAGCGTATTGGCCACCCAGACGCTAAACGGCTGATAGGTTTTCTACGCCAAGTTACCGGCGGAAGCGTTGAGCTCTGGCCATGGAAGCTACGGCTCTGGCTGGCGTGTCTGGCTGGGCGTTGGCGTCCAGGGTAGAGGTCTTACTTGAAAAGGCGGAAATGCGTATTTCCCAGGGAAAAGCCAAACGCAAACCGAACATAAGAAACATTATCGGACGTTAGTGTCAGGCTGCTCTGCGCTCATTGAAACCTTTCCTGTCGGTCTCTTCTTCGTGCTCTCGTGCTCGTGCTCGTGCTCGTGCTCGTACGTATCACCTTGCTCAGTGACGTAAAATGATCTGCGGTTGTTAGCAGCGGCGGGATGGTAGGGATGATGGCTACAGAATGGCAACTTGATTCACCTTTGGCACCTCCCTTGCCCATTCGCCGGTTCTCGGTCGAACAGTATCATCAACTAGGCGAATTGGGATTGCTGACACCCGACGACAACGTCGAGCTACTCGAGGGATGGATTGTCGAGAAAAAGAATCAGCGTCCGATTTACGGATTCATCGTTGGGTTGCTGGCCGAACTCTTCCAAGCCGCTCTGCCCGACTCCTATTGCCTCCGCTGCCAGCTACCGATTGCTACCGAGCGGAGCGAACCTGAACCGGATATCACCATCGTCCATGGTTCGCATGCGGACTTCCGCGAACGTCACCCGAGAGGCGGCGAATGTCGCTTGGTGATTGAAGTGGCGGATACCTCGCTCGACAGGGACCGCTCCAAAGCCGCAATTTACCGCGAGGCTGGCTTGGCAGAATTCTGGATCGTGAATGTCACGGGCATGTGTGTTGAGCGCTATGTCTTTGCCTCGACAAAAATCGACGTTCAGCCCGAATTGCTGTCCTCCAACTCGCGGCTTGAATTCGTGTGCGGAGATGCTGCCATCGAGTTGGATTTGAATCGCATCTTTCACGCATGAGCTGCATGGAAGGTCGCAATATCTCGGCGGTCATGGTAGCGGCGCATTAATTAAAGACAGCCGCTACGAAGCGAGCGAACTAAGTGGTCGCAGCGGCCGCGTCTTGCTGCAGTCCGTCCAAGTAGACACCCATCTGTCGGAACTTCGCGTAGCGTTGGCTGAGCAATTGTTCCACGGGCTGTGCCTTCAGTTCTTCCAAGGTCTTCACCAGGTAGCTCTTCAAACGCCCGGCCATTTTGTGATGATCGCGATGAGCGCCGCCCAAAGGCTCTTCAATCACCTCATCGATGACGCCTAGCTCCAGCAGGTGCTTGGAGGTGAAACGCAAGGCATCGGCGGCCTTGGGTGCGTGTTCGTGGCTCTTCCACAGAATCCCCGCGCAGCCTTCAGGACTGATCACGGAGTAGTAGGCGAACTCCAGGACGCCGATGCGGTCCCCTACCCCGATACCTAATGCTCCGCCGGAACCACCTTCGCCGATCACCACGCAGATGATAGGTGTTTTCAATTGGCTCATTTGGAACATGCTTTCGGCGATCACCTGAGCTTGTCCGCGTTCCTCTGCACCCACTCCCGGATAAGCCCCCGGCGTATCGATAAAACAAATAATGGGCATCTGGTATTTTTCGGCCAAACGCATCTTGCTCATCGCCTTGCGATAACCCTCGGGGTGAGCGCAGCCAAAGTTGCAGCTAGCTCGCTCTTTATAAGTCCGTCCCTTCTGATGGCCGACCACCATCACTTTGTATTGATCGATCTTGGCAAATCCGGTGAGCATGGCTCGATCGTCGCCGAAGTGCTTGTCGCCGTGTAATTCGACGAACTCCTCAAAGGCCAGGTTGAGATAGTCTTTGGTATATGGCCGGTCCTTGTGCCGAGCGACTTGCACGATCTGCCACGGAGATAGGTTCGAATAGACTTCTTCCGTCAAGCGGTTCCACTCTCGACGCAAGTCGATGATCTGCTGTTCTAAGTCTTGTTGCTCGGAGGACTCGTCACGCAGTCCTGCTGCTTGCAATTCGCGAATCTTGGCTTCGATCTCAAGCATGCCGGCTTCGAAATCCGGACCGTTCAATGTGCTGCTCATGGTTTCAAGATCTGTTGCATTGGGGTTAGCGATAAAGGCCGTGCATGTTTCCGCTGCCTCGTAGGGAGACCGCATCATAGGATGATTTCAATAGGGTGTCCGATTCCAGCCAGCAGGGACAGTTTCCGTCCGGTCCCGCTGCCGCTTACTCGGGTGCCGAGATGCGTCCGGCGGTTGGGAAGTCGTCGAAAATACTGTTCTCGGGGATTCTTGGTTGCTTGCGAAATATTCTGGTGACGCGAAGCGTTTTGAGCAATTCCCACATCGTTTCGGGGCGATCCTCGGGTTTCTTGGCCATCATGGCCCTCACCAGATCGGCAAACTCCGTGGTCACATTTTCGTTGGCCACCAAGGGTGATGGAATGGGGGCCGAAATGTGCTTCTGCAAAAGATCGTTGGGGTTTTCACCCGTGTAGGGTAACTTGCCGGTAACAGCTTCAAAAAATACGCAACCAAAGGAATAGATATCGGAGCGACCGTCGAGTGCATATCCGCGGATTTGCTCGGGTGACATGTAGCTACGCGTACCCTGGACGGATCGGCTGCGGCGGCTGATCAACTTGGCGATCCCCTTCTTTATTTTTCGAGAGATCGTAAAGTCGATGACTTTGGTTTCGCCCTCACGGCTGACCAGGAAGTTATCCGGCTTGATATCGCAATGCACGAAGCCTTTGCTGTGCATGTGGTAGAGGCCTTCCGCTGCTTCCTGAAGGATCTTGTCCAGCATGTAGGCGATGGAATCCGGACCGCGTCTCAATGCTTGCTTCAAGTTCAGTTCGCTGAACAGTTCCAGTACCAGGAACGGAGCATGACCGCTGAGTACCAGATCGTACATCTTGATGACGTTGGGGTGATTCAGGGTTTTGGCGATCTCGAATTCGTTTTTCAGAAAGGTGACCTCAGACTTATTCTCGCGGAAATCGGGACGCAAAACCTTGAGGGCATAGCGATCCCCGGAGCCTTCTTCAATGGCCTCCCACACCTGGCAAGTGGAACCCATGCGAATAAGGCGAGCCAGGCGATAGGAGCCGAGAAAGTCGCGTACTTTGGTCATTAGGAAGTATTACAGGTCAAAAAAGCGAGTGGATGAGAGCTGGCTGGTCGAGGTGGCCATGGGAATATTCAACCCCGGTGCGCGGGGGCTTTGGCTCCCGAGTCGGGTTTCAAAGTCGAGATCCGCTGAAATCATAGGCTAACTTGCCGATTTGGGCCAGAAACCCTTCGGAGTCCGTAATGCAAGCCTAATCCAAGTGGATCCGTAGTCGTAGCGATTTAGGCTCCGCCGGCTCCCAGTTTCACGTATAGGTCGCGAATGCGTTCGGTCATGAAATCGTGCCGAAATATTTCCGTTAACCGCTGGGCTCCCGTTTGCCCCATGCGCAGTCGTTCTTGCGGATGGCTGGCTAGCCGCAAAATGGCTTGGCTTAATTGAGCAACGCTTTTTGGCGGCAGCAAAATCCCCGTTTCGTTGGTGATAACGACTTCGCGGGCTCCATCGATATCGTAGCTGATGACCGGCTTTTCGGCGATCAAAGCTTGCGGTAGCGTACGAGCCAGGCCTTCCCTCAAGCTGGTGTGAATCAATGCGTCCATGGCACTGATGTAGTAGGGAACGCGTTCTGGAGGCACCAGGCCGGTGAAGAGGAAGTGTTTCTGTAAACCCACTTCCGCGATCCGCCGCTCCAGTTGCTCGCGCAGAATTCCATCTCCCACCAGCAGAAAGCGGCAGTCGGGATTTTCACGCACCACTTCGCGAGCAGCTTCGACCAAGTATTCGTGGCCTTTCAAATGAAACAGGCGGGCGATCTTTCCGAACACAATATCGCCCTCGGTCAGGCCCAGTTCGGCTCGGGCTTGAGAGCGAAGTTGGTGGCAGTTTTGAAAGGGCGTGACGTCCATACCGGAGTAAATGGTGGTGAACTTGTCGCGTGGGGCTACGTTGGCTTTGACCATCAGCTCGGTCATAGCATCGGCAACGCTAATTAAATGGTGGCACCGATCCGCAGCCCAACGCTCGAGACGAATGAAGAACTGCCTGGCCAGTGGATTCTGGTAGTCATGAAAGGGAGCTCCATGAACCGTGTGAACGACCACGGGTGTGCGAAGTTTCCAAGCTGCTGCGCGACCCAGGAAGCCACCTTTGGCGCTGTGTGTGTGGACGACATCAGGTTGAAATTCGCGGAGGGCTTTTTTCAGATCGCGGTAGCATTGAGAGTCTCTCAACGGATGAATGGCACGCTGTAGTTGGGGCACGACCTTAATCGGCAAGTTTCTCGACCTGCCGGCTGCCAGCAACTCGCCCTCGGGACCCTCGCTGGGCCCCGTGATCAGCAGTACTTCATCGTCAAAGTGCTGGATGAGATCCAGGCAGTTGTAGAGCGTATTCTCTTGAGCGCCGCCGATGATCATACGGGTGATAATATGAGCTACACGCATGCGGATCGTTTACTCACACTCCGAGGTTTAGCCTGGGGAGTCCTGGCGGCAATTCTTCCTGATCCATCGCCCAAATTACCGATGGATCTAAACATTTCAATAATAGACTTCCATCAAACACAGGCCCTGCGGTGGGGCTGTGGCTCCAGCCACGCGACGATCATAGGCTGCCAGCACGTCGCGGATCCATTCCGGCCTCTCTCGTCCAACACCGACTTGCACCAGAGTCCCGGCTATATTGCGGACCATGTTATACAGAAAGCCATTGGCTTGGATTTCAAGCGTATACAGATCCCCATCCATGTGTTGCTGTCCTTCAATCGTCAGCTGCGAAACCGTGCGGACAGTATTCTGCCTGGGACTGCCGGTTGACTGGAAGCTAAAAAAGTCATGTTCTCCAACCAGAAACGCGGCCGCTTCCCGCATGGCAGTCAGGTTGATTCTTTTGCGAACCCACCAATGCATGCGGGCACCCAGCGGATCGGCTTTCCTGGCATTGTAAATCTGGTAACGATAGCGTTTGCCCGTGCTGGCCCGTAGTGGGTGAAAGTCGAGTGGCACGTCGATGGCATCTCGCGCGACTATATCAGCCGGAAGCTTTGTGTTCAGCGCGAAAGGGATCTTATCCGCGGCGGCCTGCCAGCGGCATGTGCGGAACACTGCCGATTGTCCGATGGCGTGGACCCCGGTGTCCGTGCGGCTACTGGCGTAAGCTTTGACACGCTCGTCGCCGGTGATCTCCGCCAACGCCGATTCGACACAAGCTTGGATCGTGGGATGCTCTGGTTGTCGCTGCCAACCAAAATAATTGGTGCCATCATAGGCCAGAGTCAGCCGGTAAGCACGAAGCTCACCTTCAGGCGGAGACATCGCTCAGCTTCTCCGACAGAAGCTTGCCGATCTGTACCGCATTGGTTGCCGCGCCTTTCCGCAGATTGTCACTGACACACCAGAAACTGATTCCGTTCGGCTCGTAGAGATCCTTTCGCACGCGTCCGACAAAAACGTCCGGCTTGCCTGCGCAGTCCAGGGGCATGGGATACTTCTTAGCCGCCAAGTCATCAACGAGCGTCACGCCTGGGGCCGAGCGAAAGAGCTCCTGAATCTGCTCCAGCGTCAGTGGTTGTTTGGTCTCGCAGTAGATTGATTCACTGTGTCCTATCATGACCGGAACGCGAACACAGGTGGCGTTCACGGCAATGGTGTCGTCGCCAAAGATCTTGTGTGTCTCGCGCACCATCTTCATCTCTTCTGAGGTGAAGCCATCCTGCTTGTGCGAGCCGATCTGCGGAATCAAGTTGAAGGCAATCTCATGCTGGAAAATGTCGGCAGGCTGAGGATTGCCTTGCAGTCGGGCTTTGGTGTGCATTTCCAACTCGGTTTGTGCCGCCAGGCCGGCTCCGCTAACCGCCTGATAGCTACTGACGATGACCCGTCGCAGTCCAGCGGCATCCAGCAATGGTTTCAAGGCAACCACCATCTGGGTCGTGCTGCAGTTGGGGCTGGCGATGATGCCCTGGTGACGAAATGCGGCTTCCGGATTTACCTCGGGGATTACCAGTGGCACATCAGGGTGCATACGGAAGAAAGCGCTTTCATCGACAACGGTGGCCCCCTGCTCTACCGCCCAGGGTAAAAATTCGGCGGCTACCTCATCGGGAGTGCTGGCAATCACCAAGTCCACGTCTCGAAACGCACTGGGTTCGAGTAGGCCGACTTCAAGTTGTTGTCCGGCAAACTCGACCTTCTTGCCGAGGGATCGGGGCGATGCGAGCAATTTGAGTTCATCAAATTTCAGGCCTTGTCGCTCAATCTCGTCCAACACGATCTTACCGACGGCTCCGGTGGCACCAACCACTGCTAATTTTCGAATCGACATACGCCTGACTTCAGCTTGAAATAGAATCGTTAGGGTGCTCGGCAATGCGGCATCGCCGCGTATCTGAATTGAAGCCGCGATGGTTTGCGAGTGCCTCAGGATTCGTGACACCCTACCGCAGCTTACCCTGGAAGTCTAATTGAACCGCGGCACTTCGCAAAGGCGTGCCGTTGATGGGCAGCAAAAGTCGCTAACGCAATCTCTCCAGGCTGTTTTCGGCATCCGATTGCATGGGGACGCGAGCTAGATTCGTGTGTGGCGGCAAATAAGCTTCCGTTTCGTCGGACCACAGTTCGTTGCTCGTCGTGGCTTCAAACGTGGTGGGGGGAATTGGTGCCTGAATTGGTTGAGGATCGGACCACTCCGTAACCAATCGCAGCGGACTTCCACGCCCGATTGGATCTTCAGGATTGCCTTCGCGGCGGTGCTCCACTTGATAAAGCCAATAGGCCAAGGGGTTGTCGGCCGTGGTTTTGCCGATGGCTACGCGAACGGATGTTGGCATTAATCCGCTGCTACAGTCCTGCTGCAGCTTGGTGTCCGTCTCCGCATGGGCACGCATGTGCGGCGACTTCGTTAGTTGTCCACTAAGCAACCAAACATCTTGATCTCCATAGCGGCCGTGCGTTACCGAATGCCAGTCGTATTGCTGACAGAGCTTGCGCAGGGACTCTGCTTGGCCGCCAATGGCCAAGTAGAGGGTTACCGTCGGATCATATACCGATTGATCATTGATGATTAGCCGGTTGCGTACTTTGTCGAGGTCAATAATCTTCCGATGCCATTGTCGATTCAGATTTTCGATCGTTTGTAGTCGCTGTCCATCGCTGATCTGCAACAGGCTGTTCATCGTGTCGGCAGCGGGGAATTGGAGCTTGAGCTTGAGCTTCCCGCTCCCCTGCCCTTCCCTGATGAAGTCACCAAAACTGCTCAGCTGTTGATCGAACATGTCGATTTGCTGTCGAACCGTGCACCACGCCGGTGGTCCCCAGACAGATTGGTGAAGAGCCAGTTGCAAAATTTTGTTTGCCAGCTGACGCGCGTTCTCCTGTTGCGGATCGGCAGGCGGGGCAGGAATGAAAGCTTGCGCTGCTTGGCTGGGCGAGGCTGAAGGGGTGGCTGAAGAGACCGCCACCGGCTGTCCTATGGAGACCTGCGTTGCTGCCGACAAAGGAGGTTCGAGGTGGGATCCAGCCCCACCCTCTAACGCTAGCAATGGTCGGCCGAGGAAGGGCCAATGTTGCCAGCCGAGCACGGCGCCCAACGCCGACAGGGTGGCAATCAGCAGTGCTTTTCGGGCTGTAGGTGTTGTCAAAACGCTCCACATGGTCCGGTTGTACCGAATTTATCAAAGAAATCAGTCATTTCGCGCCGAACATAATCCCACGGAGGCATATGGGCGCGCCACAACTGCGCTCGAACCTTTGTCTTTGCCTAAGGCACACATGGCGGCGGGATTCTAGAGACTCCGCGGCGATTACGTCCAGGTGAATCAGGGGCTCCGAAAAAACTCACTCAGGATCGTTTTTGAATGGTGGTGGACGACGATCGTCGATCAGTCTGCCAGAACAGGGGGTATGGCATGAAAATGCGTGTTTTCCTAACGCTAGCCGCGGCAGTTTCCAGCTGCCTCATGGGCTGCACATCGGTCAGGCATAATACGCCTCCGGCCCAGCGGCTGTTGGAGCCCGGGCCTGGCGTGGGTGGTCCTGGACCTGGAGTCTTGGCACCCGATGTTATTGGTGCGGGTGGAGTCGGTGCGGCCATGGGCGGCGTCGGTCCCAACGGTGAAGGTGGCGTGATCGCCGCTGGCTACTGTGGGCCTGATGGCGGCGCTGGTGGCGTCATTGGAGCGGGTGGAATCGGTATCGCCGGTGGCGGAACGATTCAAATTCTCTTCAATCGCCCCGAAGGCATGGAGATTCAGTACGACGTGGTTGGAGATGGTTCGTTTGGAAGCGAGCCTCTCTACGTGCCCGGGCGTCTGGAGTTCCCCGCCGGCGGCATCTATCGCATGAAGCTGACCAACATCCAAGGCCGCGAGGGCGTGGAATTGTATCCCACCCTAGAGGTCGCTCCGGGCAATCCCAGAACCGGTGCCTATCTGGCGCACAATGCGATTCCCGTTCAGTTCACACCGGATGATTTCGAGCAAGTACTGTCCGGTAACTTCGTAACCAAAGTCATCTATTTGCCAGACCCCGAGTTCCAGGGTGATGCGCTGGTAGGTGTTGACGTGCTGGTCAGCAATCGCTTGGATCCAGGTTTGGATCCCATCGTAGAGGCAGACCGCCGGGGATCGATTCTGGCTATCGTCCGCATCGGTAACAAAGACGTCGAGCTGTCCGGTCTCAGTGGAGCCGCAGCGGGCGGAGTCATTGCCGGTATGGGAATGGATGGCATGGCCTGCCCTCCCGGGATGGCAGGCATGGGTCCGGGAGCTGTCCCGACTTCGCTGCCAGGCTACGTTGCGGGTGTCACGGGGCCCCAGTACGGCATGACCTACACGGGAACCCCCATCGGATTGCCAGGTCCTCCTCACATTCCGCTGGGTACACCGGCCGGATTGAAGAAGCACTCTATTCGCAACATGACGCACAATGCGTTGCCACCACCGGTTGAGCACTTGAAGATCAACGTGCGACAGACACCGGGCTTGAGCTACCCAGCGCCAGTACGACGCGTGGGCATCCACGAGCAGAACCTGCATCCGGGATTCCCTGCCGGCATGCCTAAGTACATGCACCATAGCCAATCGGTGACGGGTGCTAGTGCGGATGCCTACTGCCCGCCCGAATAGTGGCTTGGATCGCCTGACAAAGCCGACGCAGCTGACGTTCAGATGCGTCGGTCGACAACCACGATTCGGCACCAGCGTCGAGTTGTGAAAGTAACGAGAATGAGTGAGGCGATCGAGAGTCTGCAATTACTCTCGATCGCTTTTTCCCATAGCCTCGAACGACGCGAAAAGAGAAGGCCGATGAACGAGTTGCCGCGCACGCACGCCACCCATGCCGATCGCCGTCCCGAGGGTTGCGAAGCTTACCGCAACCGCAGGGTGCAAGTTTGGCGCGTGGTAGGGCACGAGCTCGCAGGCGGCTTGTGTTGCTGGATCCTGTTGTCCGCCATTGCCGCTCCGGTAAGCGGGCAAACCGGGCGACAGTTGCCCAGGGTGCATTATCTTCTGGATGCCCGCGATCCACCTGGCATGGTTGCCAGCGCTCAGGCGGCGAGAGTTCCCTCCGCCGTAGGTAGCTTCCAACCCTTGTCCATTTCCGGTCCCGAGGGTGTGCAGGTAGCGCTGGCCCGAGATGGCCAGTTCCTGCCGACGCTCCAAGCACCGGTCACCACGGCCATGATGGTCGGCGCCGTCTACCGCTTTCGTGTAACCAATATCCCTTTGCGACCCGGCGCCGAACTGTATCCGACGGTCGAGGTTATCGATCGTGTGTGTGCTCCTGAAGGCCGCGAGCATCGCTTCCCGATCCCAGTGGTGCTGACCGAAGAGGATTTGCGAAATGCATTGCAGGGTGCGCTGATCACACGCGTCATCTACGTGGAAGACAGCGAGGTGGCTGAACCCATCGCCGTCGCCCCCGGGGATCAACGCACGACGGATGTGGGGCCGACCGACAATGCCTTGCAGGTAGCCGATCAATTGGGACGTCCGGTGGCGATTCTGCGGATCGGTTCTCGCGTGCCAAACAACTTGCAAGGAGATTTGATGAGCTTCCTGTATGGTTGCCCACCCTGGATACCTCTACCTCCAGTATTGAATAACGAAGAATTTATGCGCCGCGGCTGGCCAGAAGCACAACCACTGCAGCATGAACAATTGCCGTTCTCCGAACCTCCACAAGAAGAGTTTCCACGTATCCCAGCCTATTAATGCACAATCTCCGCGGAGGCGACGAGCCGGATGCTCGCTCCGCGGCAGGTGCGCACATCGAAGTGCCTGGTCGGGCTCGGCGATTGAGCGGAGAGCCCACAATCAGATGCTGATGCAGATGGCCCAGCGGTCATGAACCGAAGGCTAAGGAAAGAGTCGAACATGAGCAATAAACGGAATGACGGCTTGGGTACTTACTGGGCGACCGGTTGCATCGCATGCGTTTGCTGGATATCCGTCACGGCTGGATGCCAATCGCTGGGCAAGCGTCCGGCTACGGATATGCCTCAAGCGTCGCTTGTGAATCAGAATGATCATAGACAGCCAGCAGAGGACTCTCAGGCTTCACTTCCGCATGTCGTCACTGCTGCTGAGATTTCAAATCCCCAGCTGACTCAGGCGGCTGTGAGCTCGCCAGTGTCTTCTGCGGCCGGCGCGGGTGCTGTGATTCCTGTTGCGTACAGCGAACCGATTGAAAACTCATTGCCGGCGAGTTCCTCACCTGCCATTGAAGTGC
>JANSWS010000068.1 GCA_024743355.1 bacterium | reverse complement strand
GCCGGCAGGAAAATGGTGGAAAGGAAAGTGGAATCGGATGCGTTTTGCATGACACAGAGCGTCCGGACTTACTTTGGCTCTTTGGGTCGCTGTCCGGCTTCGAGTACGTACCGCCTGCCTATTAACATCAAGGAGATTGAGGCTGGTCAATCTTCTTCAGGAACTTGAACAAGTCGCTGCCTGTGGTCAGGATCATGGTGCTGTCCTGCCCCAGCATCTCTTGGTAGGTTTCCATGGTTTTAATGAATTCGTAGAACTCGATGGATTCCGGGCTTTGGTTGTAGGCCTGTGCATAGATTTCAGTGGCTCGAGCATCTGCCTGACCGCGGATTTCCTGAACCTTTTTGTAGGCTTCCGACTCGACTTTCAATAGATCACGCTCCTTGCGGCCGATAATCTTGGCTGCTTCGCCGGCTCCCTCGCTGCGGAAGCGTTCTGCGATCTGCTGCCTCTCACTGATCATGCGGTCATAGATGCGGCGGCGAACGCTCTCGTTGTAGTTGATGCGTTTGAAGCGAATGTCCAGCAGCTCAATGCCGAAATCCTGGAGTTTGCTGGCTGCCTTTTCGAAGATTTCCTCTTCGATCCGAGCTCGCCCCATGGTTATGGGGTAAAGAACGCCAATGCTTCCAGGAGCATCCGCCAGAACGGAATCTCGCGCCGGTTCGCGATCCTTGGTGGTGCGGATTACCTCTATCAGCTCGTGCTTGGCGATCGCGTTACGCGTTTCGCTGCCGAGAATATCATCCAGGCGTGATTGGGCACTGCGTTCGTCTCGCAGGCGAAGAAAGTACTGCTTGGCGTCCGCGATTCGCCACCGGCCAAAAGTGTCTACGTCTATGTAGGTCTTGTCCTTGGTGGGCATTTGGTTGGGGCGGCCGTCCCACTCCAGGATGCGTTTCTCGATGCGATTGACATCCTGGACAAACGGCAACTTGAAATGCAGGCCCGCCTGGCTGATGGGCTCTCCGACCGGCTTGCCGAATTGGGTAATGATGACCTGCTCTGTTTCGGACACGGTATAGGCTGCGCTGAACAACAGAAAGACTGTGACAAACAGAGCGGCCGCGGCGATAGGCAAAAGGCTTCGATGCATGACTATCTCAGATCTCGACAATATGTATGGGAGCTGCGAAATAAACTCGAATCGTTGACCTGTTACAAACTCTGAGTTGCTGAGGCCTAAACGGGCACTAATGAGGACATGGGTTTAGTTGGGCGACAACTGCAGGAGAGGAAGTATTTGGCTGGCGCCATCATCCAGGATGATTTTCTTCCCAAGGCTGGGCACAACATCACGCATCGTCTCGATGTAGATCCGCTGTTTCGTAACCTCCGGTGCCTTCAGGTATTCCGTAAATACGGCATTGAAGCGCGAAACGTCTCCTTCCGCTTCATTGACCCGCTTCAACGCATACCCTTCGGCAGCCTGTATCTTTTGCTCCGCTTCACCGCTGGCGCGAGGTACGACCTTGTTATATTCGCCATTGGCGATGTTGATCATTTGCTCACGTTCTTGCTGAGCCTGGTTGACTTCATTGAAGGATGGCTGCACCGGAATTGGTGGATTGACATTCTTCAGCTGGACCTGGTCGATGCTCAAGCCGAGCTCGTACTTGTTGACCAGCGATTGGAGTTTCTCCAATGCTTCGGTTTCAATTTCCTGCCGACCGATGGTGATGACCTCATCCACCGTTCGATCACCCACGACCGTGCGCATCACAGACTCAGAAATGTCACGCAGCGTATCGCCGGGTTCGCGTACCTTGAATAGGTAGAGTTGCGGGTCTTGGATGCGGAACTGAATGATCCACTCCACGGTTGCCGCGTTCAGATCCCCGGTAACCATGCTACGCTCTTGCTCCTGTTCGGAATCGCTGGAGTACTGCATCTGATTGGTAGCCCCCGACGTGCCGAAGCCAAACTCTTGCTTGAGCTGACGACGCACGGGGACGACGAATACTTGATCAATGCCAAAGGGCAGCTTGAATCTCAGTCCGGGATCCACGGTCTGCGTGTACTTTCCAAACCGCAGCACCACGCCTTGAGATTCGGCTTGAATGGTGTAGATCGATGTATAGGCAATGAATAGCAGCACAATGATCGGCAGGGCCCACAACAAATAGGCCGCGTTGAATTGCACATTGCGGATATCGAAGTCTTCTTTACCGAAGCTCATGATCTTCTCGGTTAATGGTTGAGTACTGTCTATTGGCGAAAGGAAGTCATTCCCTGGTCCACTTTTCGGACCAATCAGGGAAGCTTCGTACACGAAACATTTCGCGTGTTGGATGGTCGCGTCCACCCACCATGCGGGGAGTTGGTCTGTGCGGAGTGATTCGAATCTATTGCGAGTCTCTTGGGAAACCGAATTTTCGAACCACCCATCACTATGGGCCCGACTGCCGTCGCAAGTGGGCGCTCCACCAACCCTACACCGGTTGGACGATGCTCCAGGGGCAATCAACCCATACGAAATGCATGAGCTGCTTGGGCTATAGCCGCGGTTCTCGTCGGTTTTAGATAGGTCGCAAGGAAAAGCGCGCCCAAGGTTAGCTCAGAGAAAGGCAAGGCCAATCTTTCCAGCGAGTCGCGGTCCTGTTTCGGCCGAATTGGGGGTGATTCAGGCCTTATAAGCGATAAAGCCGATGAGGCTTTAGCCGTCTGAGCACATTGCCAGTCTGGTAGGGGCTAACTCGGAAGGTCTAACTGGCTGCCTCGGCTGGCCACAGAAATCGCCGCGGACCGCCGAGTTCCGGATTGTCGTGCCGGTTGAGCAAACGCGATTAGGGAAGCCGCGGCTACCAGCGAACTTCCATTTGACCCACGATTTGATCGGCCAGTCGTTCGACAGCTTGGTGCTGGGCAGTGGCCATGCTTTGTCCGGCTTCGGGCACAAAATCGACACCCTCGACGAAATAGAAGGCCAATTCTCCGAGTGGCACAATCTGATTTTCCATCAACAGATTGCCGCGGCGATCGGTCCACGTCAGCTCGATGGTGACCAGGGCCTCCACCGCTCGCGGTTCGTCCGTGACAGCTTCCGTGACGGTTCGTTTCGTTTCCGTGGTGATCCGACAGGTCAAGGTGCTGTCGGCGCTGGGATTGGCAACCACTTTGTAGGGAGTCCGCAGCTCGACCGCCTTTTGAATGGCTTCCGTCAGTTGCACTCCCAATTCGTGGCGAAAGGTATCGTTGCGTACCACCGGTATGTAAACCGTACGAATATTGGGATTGTAGAGCGAGCGATTGCCGAGCTGATAGCCGGCGCATCCCGCCGGGGACAGCAGCAGCAACGCCAGCAGCCACGGCGTGTAGATCCAGGCCAGACGGTGACTCGTCCACTTATTCTGTAACCGGAGCATCCGTTCTTTCTCGCCAGGGTCGGTCGTCTGATGAGCCTCCTAGCAGCCAGACCAGAGCCTTAAATCGCTGGGGTGGCGTATCCGGTTTGTCCTGGATGGCCGCCAGGGCTTCTTGGGCCTTTTCGGCAAAAGGTGTATCTGAGTAGTTGTCCAGAATCCGTTGGTAGTGAAACTTGGCCGCTCCATACTCGGCGCGTATCCGCCTGTAGCGGGCTTGATGCCAAATGCGTTCCGCCATGGCAAAGCGCACCTTGGCATAGGCTTCTTGCAATTCTTCTCGATGCTCTTCGGATTGTTGCGGAAACTGGCGGCGGATCTGTTCGACGCGTTTTTGGGCGGTAGTCACGGGAATACTGCTGTATTGCGGCCCTTGATAGGAGGCCAGCAGGCTTTGCAACTCCAGGCGTTGGGCGTCGAATTGATGTTCGCTATCGGGATAGGTCATTCGCACGTCAGCAAACGTATCAGCTGCGTCTTCAAAACGTTCTTTCTCCCAATGGTCCATGGCCAATCGCATGGTTGCGTCGTCACCGATTCTGCCCGTGGGGTTGTCCAATCGCACGTTTTCTAGAACGCGTTTGCCATGACCTCCGGTATCATTCCAAGGTCGCCGCGGATCGGAAACATTGACCACCACAAAGGGAGAGGGTTTGCTGCGGTCATACTTCAACCAGTAATCGGCGATTTCAAAACGCCGAGAATCGATATGATCCATGTACGGGTTCTGGGGGTATTCCTTGACCAAGTCGGCATACATGGATTCAGCACGGTAGTAGTCTTCGGCGAAGAAATGAGACTCGGCGGCCATTAGCAGCGCGTCTTGCTCGAGTCCGGAACTCTGCCAGTTTTTGGCTGCCAGCTTGTATTCCGCGGCTGCAGCACGAAATTTCTTCTGTCGATCGGTACCCTCCAAGTCTTTAGCGGCCTCGAAGAGATCGTCCGCCTTTGCGTAGTGCGTGCGGGCAACCTCGATATCGCGGCGTTTGGAAGTTCCCAAGCCCACCTGCTTCAGGAACCCACTACCCAAGCCTTCCGCTTCCGCAGACTTGCCCTCAGGGCGATAAACCCCCTCGGGGTCCTCGATGGCCTTCCGCGCGGACTCATAATCAGTCAGCGCGCTTTGCTTTGGGGACAATACAGAGCAACCGCTCAACAGCCCAACCGTGAAGCATGGCCACAGTACAAGCAGTGTGAGCAAATGGTTCTTTTCGTGGCAATGACGTCCGTGGGCCACTGGTGACTTCCCTGTCAACGCCCAAGCTCCTCTAAGTAGTTGTGCAGCTGAAATTGTCGATCCAACAGCAGTGTCAAGAATCGCTCCATCACTTTGCGAATCGCCGCACGGTGCTCAACTGGAAAACTATCGATCGCAATCGACTGCCATTCAGGTCCACTGAAATCCACCAAGACCCGCCGTGCTGTCTGGTGAATGCGTATCAATTGTCTGCCACCCAAACGACAGTCCCAACATAACACTCCGCCCGCCAAGGGGCTGAACAGGATCCAAGAATCACTCGTTGATTCGGTTTGGTTTCTTTGCTTCTGGGCAGGATGCAACGCGGTTTGTCGGTCTTCACCGTCCGCCGCATGGCTGCTTATCGTTTTGCCACAATGAACACAGCGCTGCCAACTGGGAAGATGTCCAAGCATTCTCAGAATTTGCAGCTCAAAGCGGAGCACAATGGCTCGCGGCTCCAGTTCCATATTCTCCAAAGCGATCAGCGTGTCCTTCGCCAGATCGTAGATTTCCGCTTGCTGATCTCCCTTGTCGGTCAGTCGATCGGTCAATTCCGCCACGTAATAACCGCAATTCAGTCTCAGTAGATCCATGCTGGCTACGCGAAAACGCCGTTCCAAACGGGCTTCCGTCAATATATCCAGCGCATCCGAGGACTTAGCAAGGAACACTACGCGACAGATTGAAAGCAGGTCAAGTGCAGCTTCAAAAGGGCTCTTCGGACGGCGAGCTCCTTTAGCCAGCAGCGACAATTTGCCATGTTCGCGGGTATACAGGTTGGCGATGCAGCTCGTTTCGCTCCACGGATAAACTCTCAATACGATGGCCTCGGAGGTTTCCATAGGCACAGTTCAGGTTCCTCGCAAAGCGTTTGCATCGAACGAGTGGGGCGGAGTCAGCAGGCGACTTCAGGTCTGCGGCTACGATTCTTGCCCAATCTATCTTTCTTTTCGGAAAATGGGTACGCATAATGCTCCTCTTGCAAGGGCTGTCAAAGCGGCAGAAACGGAGCCGGTTTGTGGGCAGCACTTCGCCTTGGGGAGCGATTTTCGTCCTGCCCGAATGAAAAAACAGATTCTCCGAGAAAGATCATGATCAGGCCTCATAATGGGTGGTAGGCTTTGCATGGTCTGAAATTGGATCGATGCAACCCAATAGGTTGCTCACGATGTCCGATATAGGTGAGTTGCGATGCAGTGGACCGAACCCAAACTGCTAATTGCTGACGACGATCGCGATTTTCGTGAATCGTTGCGGGAAGTCTTTTCACGCCGAGGCTTTTGCACTCAATTGGCAGCCGACGGACGAGAAGCGGTGGAAATCGTGCAGTCGGAGTCCGGGCTGCATCTGGTGCTGCTGGATGTGCACATGCCCCGTCTTTCGGGAATCGAAGCTCTGGGCGAGATCCGCAAGTTGGAGGAAAACATTCTGCCCTGTATCCTCATGAGTGCCCAGTTCGACGAACAGATTGTGCGTCAGGCAGAGCAGCTGGACACCGCCTCTCTACTTTCCAAGCCCTTTACCTTGCGGGATTTAACCGGAACGGTCGAAGGTATTTTGCAGCACGCTTACGGCTGGCGACGTTGAACTTACGCGGCCGGACGGCAGAGGAGCCCCATGGTCGATAACAAACGCACGGCCGGTGATACAAGCACGGAATCCACAAGCACAGCGCAACATCGCAGTCAGGCTCGCAATCGGCTGGTGTTTGCCGTGCTGACCATCAGCGACACTCGGACTCTGGAGACAGACAGTAGCGGTCAGTTGATCGTCGAGCGGATGGAGGCCGCCGGACACTTGTTACTGGAACGGCGGATTGTTCCTGATGAGCCGATTGAAATCTGTTCCGCTGTCGGGCAGCTCTGCGCCGCCAGCAAGCTCGATGTCATCTTGGCCACGGGTGGTACGGGCATCTCACCGCGGGATCGGACCCCCGAAGCAGTAGAGCCGCTCTTGGACGCTCACCTTCCCGGTTTTGGCGAGATGTTTCGCGTTTTGAGCTACCAGGAAATCGGGCCAGCCACCATGCTCAGCCGAGCTTTCGCCGGACGCATCGGCAGCGTTCTGATTTTCTGCTTACCCGGCTCGTCGAACGCGGTGAAATTGGCCATGGATAAGCTGTTGGTTCCCGAGTTGCCGCATCTGGTGCACCACTCGCGAGGCTAATCGTCCGACCCATTCCGTGCTGCTCCTGAATTCCGCCACTTGTCCTGGGATAAGAGCGCGAGGGGTTAAGAACCTTTCCGAAAACCGAAGAGAATCGCAGCTAACGCAGACCGGCTGATGGTCTCCGGATCGCTTCTATATCTTTTCAAAGATCGCGCGATAAACCGGTTGTCCCTCATTCCGAGCTCGACGCTCAAAGTGTGTGGTGAAATCCATCGAATGGGACGCCACACGTTCTGGTACATAGCGCGGGCCCGCTAGTTGCGTGTGGTCCATGACCTCGCCGCAGATGTGCTCGTAATAATCCAGCACGTCGGTCCAGAAATGAAAACTTCCGCCGGGCTTTAACACGCGTTGGATGTCGTGTAGGGCCACCCGGTTTAACACGCGTCGCTTCTTATGCTTGTTCCGCCACCATGGGTCTGGAAAATAAACATGCAAGCGATCCAAGACTTCGTCCGGCACAACCTCGTGGAGAAAGTCCTTGCCATCTCCGCGAAGCATCCTGGCATTGGTAATGCCGTGTCGGTGGAGTCGTTGAGCGGCTCGGTTGGCGAATTTAGCAGACAGTTCGATGCCGACAAAAAACCGATCTGGAGACACGCTCGCCGCGTTTTGCAGAAATAGTCCCTTTCCGGAGCCGATCTCGAGTTCGAGCTTGTCCTTCGAACCCACAATTTCCGGCCAGCTCAAGGGCTGGCGAAATAGATCCCAAGCCACCACCCGTTCCGGGAAAGCGTCATGGTTCGGTTCAACTGCGGGGGAGGAATTCATGTCTGTTGGCCTGCTCCGTCAAAAGGTCTCGGGCTGCGACTTTACCAGACAGGCTCGAGCTTACCAATGACCCCGATTCCGGGCTGGGCCAGCTTCAACCAAGGATTCAGAACAAGATCAAAACAAGATACCTGGACACCCGCCTCGTCTTCCAGACGCAAAAGCCAGCGTGCTAAGCGGGTGCATGTCACACCTCACCGCCGCAGCGGAACAAAGCGCCCATTTGCTTTGGGGCTCATTTGCTTGAGGACTGGCGCCTTCAAGGCGGAGGATTGAAGAAAGCCGACTCGCCCCGTAGGATGAGGCCGGTTCGGAGCTTTCAGAAAGGTTCGGAGCTTTCAGACAAAGGGGCGGACGTGGAATTAGCTAGGCAGCATATCTACCAAGGCGATTGTGTTCAATTGCTGGATGCCGTCGAGAAGGGTTCGGTAGATTTGGTGTTTGCCGATCCGCCTTTCAATATTGGGTACAAGTACGACGTCTACGATGACAAGCAACAGGCGGAAGACTATCTGAACTGGTGTCGTCGATGGATCCAGGGGGTTTTCGAGGCACTTAAACCCAACGGGACATTCTGGTTGGCCATCGGTGATGAATTCGCGGCCGAGCTGAAGATCGAGGCTCAGCGAACTGGATTCCACTGTCGCAGTTGGGTGATTTGGTATTACACCTTTGGCGTCAATTGTGTGAATGGCTTTAGTCGTTCGCATACGCACTTGTTTCATTTCGTCAAAGATAAAACCGATTTCACATTCAATCGTTTCAATCCACAGATTCGAGTGAAGTCGGCTCGGCAATTGGTTTATGCGGACGGCCGCGCGAATCCGAATGGCCGTTTGCCCGACAATACTTGGATCACCCGTCCCCAGGATGCACCTCTTAGTTTCAGTCCGAACCACGACACCTGGTACTTTGCCAGGGTCGCCGGCACGTTCAAAGAACGTGAGGGCTTCCATGGTTGTCAGATGCCGGAACAGTTGCTGGGAAGGATCGTGCGGGCCTCCAGCCACCCGCAAGATTTGGTACTGGATCCCTTTGCCGGAAGTGGAACAACGCTGTGCGTGGCAAAGAAGCTGGGCAGACAGTGGATGGGATTCGAACTATCTGAAGAATACGCTCGATACATCCAACAGCGGCTCGCAAACACCCGGGTAGGTGATCCCTTGGATGGTGCGGCGGACCCGATTCAGAGTGCGCCCAGCACCGCCAACGGGAAGCGACGTGGCAAGTCCTTTGATGAGCAAACCGATCAAGCTGTAATCGCCGCATATCAAAGTGCCGGTCAAGGTTATCCCGCGGATTATATTTTGTGTAACCCCGATCTGAATAAGAGTTTTATTTCGGCTTGCAAGGAACTGGGCCTGGGTGGCAGTGCGGTGATTTGGAATCGTTACCTGCTGCGTTTAAGAAAAGCAGGCAAGCTTCCCAAGGCTTTACGACGTCCCGAAGCGATTCCTGTGGAGCGATTAGGCTACTGTGCCGCGGCCAGTGAAGTTGCATGGCGTTTGCTTGAGATCGACTACCGCAAGTCACTGGATGATATCCTGTGCACCCCGGAGTTTGCTGGTGAGTTTGACCGTCTTGCCGCCCAATACGGCCCGTCAGATAGCGGATCCAATGGTATCGAACTGTATCGTCGCGCGGCGTTGGCAACTCGCAAAAGCATGAAGTCCGCTCGCAAGCTGGCTGCGGAGCGTTTGAGTGACTGGCCGGCCCGAAAGCGTCTCAGCAAGCTGCCAATCGATGCGGCCCAGCAAAGGTTGCCCAACACGGCGGGGGTGTTTGTATTGTGCCACGAGGGCTCATCGATTTTTGCCTGTGATGCCGAAAACATGCGCGAGCAACTACAGAGCATGCTCGAGGTTGCGGGTTGGCAGGCTCTGCAGCCCGACTCCATATTGTATGCTGAGCAGGATGCCGAGAGCGTCAGCAACTATGGGCTGAAGGCTTGCATCATCGAGCAAGAACGTCCGCTGCTGAATCTCGACGGATGGACCGCTAGCACGACAACGCTGGCCTCTTGATCTAGCCCCGTTTTTCGGCGGTCAACTTGCCCTTTACCGACCTACTTGATGGAAAGAGATTCCATGCGATACGCATTGTGCAATGAATTGTTTCAGGACTGGCCGTGGGAAAAGTCGCTTGAATTGACTCGCCAGGAAGGCTACACGGGCTGGGAGATAGCTCCCTTCACTCTGGGCTCCCAGCCGACTCAGGTCACCGCCGCAGAGCGTCAGCGTCTGCGAAAATTAGTTGAAGCTGCCGATGTCGAAGTCATTGGTCTGCATTGGTTGCTGGCTCAAACCGAAGGCTTCCACTTGACCACTGCGGATGCTGCCATCCGCAACCGCACGGCTGATTACCTGGCGGAACTGGCCCGTCTATGCCGTGACTTGGGCGGATCGGTGATGGTGCTGGGATCGCCCCAGCAGCGGAATTTTCCAGCGGAAACGATGACTCATGACCAAGCGTCCGACAATGCTCAATCGTTATTGGAGAAAGTGGTTCCGACTCTGATGGAAACCAATGTAACTCTGGCACTCGAGCCGCTCGGGCCCGGTGAGGGAAATTTCTGGAATCATGCTTCGCAGGCAGTTCGCGTGATTGACGGCATTCAATCGCCCAACATTCGTTTGCATTTGGACGTCAAGGCAATGAGCACGGAAGGGCAGCCCATTGCTGACGTGATTCGGGCCAACGCGCGGCACATGGTGCACTTTCATGCTAATGATCCCAATCTGCTCGGACCTGGAATGGGCGAGGTCGATTTTGTTCCCATCTTCCAGGCACTGCTGGATGTTGCGTACCAGGGCTGGGTCAGTGTCGAGGTCTTTGATTACCAGCCCGGCATCGAGACCATCGTGCGAGAAAGCATGAAAAACATGCAGACGGCCTTGTCCAACTGCACCGCCTGAAACTACAGCGTTATCCAGCAGCCAGCGGTTGCAGTTGTTTGAAGCTAACTTCTTCCATTGTCGGAAGTAGGCCTGCACCTTAGAATCGTTGGCTTTGCAGCGTTCGTCGAGAGGCGTTCTTCTCCCGTTGCTCTCGTCTGATTGCGTGTGAACAGCAGAGTTCTTACTTTCGTTCGTGAAATGGAAATGCCGGCCGCTGGCAAGTGGCTGCTGCTTTCGGCGTTGATTGGCATCGCCGCGGGTTTGGGAGCAATTGCCTTTCAGACTTTGGTGCAGTGTTTCCAGTACTTGGGTCTAGGGCTGTTCGCCGGTTTTCCCAGTGGGGAGGCGGTGGCTGAGTACTCTCCCTTTCCCGAAGCGGAAGGTCAATTGTCCGCCTGGAGACTGGTACTGTTGCTTACCTGCGGAGGCTTCGTTGCCGGTTGGTTGGCTTGGAAATTTGCACCCGAGGCATCGGGGCACGGTACCGACGCTGCCATTGATGCGTTTCACAACAAACGCGGTGAGATTTCTCTTCGAGTGCCGATCATCAAAACGATTGCCTCGGCCGTGACGCTGGGGACCGGCGGGTCGGCTGGCCGCGAAGGACCGATCGCCCAGATCGGTGCAGGTGTCGGCTCTTGTTTAGCAACGGCATTAAATCTCTCCGCTCGAGATCGCAGGATTCTATTGGCGGCGGGAATGGGAGCGGGCGTCGGGGCCATCTTCCGCGCGCCCTTGGCTGGCGCTTTATTTGCCGGCGAGATTCTCTATCGTGACGCCGAACTGGAAGCGGATGTGATCATGCCCGCAGCCGTATCGTCAACGATTGCCTACTCGGTCTTCTGCTTTTCATTGCCCGTTGAGTATCGCTTTCTTCCCCTATTCGGCAATGAATTGGATTTCGGCTTTACGTCGCCGCTGGAACTGGTCCCCTACGCACTTTTGGCGCTGGTGTTGGTTGGAGCCGGTATTCTCTACATCCGCACTTTCTATTGGACGCATCGTCTGTTCGACAAAATCAAGCTGCCGCTGTTTGTCAGAGCGGCAATCGGTGCCTTGCTGGCCGGCTGCGTGGGTCTCTTGATCTACCGGCTTACCGGCAACAACTTGGATTCTTTGGCCGTACTGGGGAGCGGTTACGGCATGCTGCAGACCGCATTCTCCAACCCGGAAAGCATCGCCATTTCCACGTTGTTGATCGTTGGCTTGGTGAAGATAGTGACCACTTCTCTGACTATTAGCTCCGGCGGCTCCGGCGGCGTCTTTGGACCGTCGATGGTTATTGGCGGCTGCCTGGGCGGTGCTGTTGGCAAGCTGATGCACCAGTTTTGGCCGCAGCTGGTGACTCAGCCAGCCACCTTTGCCGTGGTAGGCATGGCAGGTTTCTTCGCCGGCTGCGCTCGCGCTCCATTCAGTACCATTCTCATGGTGACGGAAATGACCGGCAGCTATCGTCTGCTGCTTCCCGCAATGTGGGTATCGACTCTGTGCTTTCTACTGATGCGTAATTGGACTCTGTACGAGAAGCAGGTGGGAACACGTCTGGATTCACCGGCGCATCGAGGTGATTTCATCGTGGACGTACTGGAGGGCATGTTCGTCAGCGACGTTTATCGCAGCGGTTCCGACGTTCGACGGGTGCATGAAGGACAGAGTCTGAATGAAATCGTGCATCTGCTGGCCGAAACGCAGCAGCGTTACTTTCCCGTAGTGGACCACAACGATCGATTGGTGGGAATCTTCTCCGCGGAAGATGTGCGGTCTTACCTGTACGACGACACCATCTGGGAGATCGCCAACGCGCGCGATGTGATGGTGACCCGCGTCGTGACTGTTACCCCCGAAGATGATCTGAATACCGCTTTAACTAAATTCACCGCGCTCAATGTGAACGAGCTGCCGGTCGTTGACAAGGATAATCCCCAACGGATTCTGGGCGTGCTGCGCCACAAAGAAACGATCGACGCTTACAATCGGCGACGTTTGGAGCACAAAGAATCCCACGCAAGTTGAGCGCGCATTCCAGGCCGGCACTTCTATGCTAGCCGTTCGCGTATCATTCGGGTTCTTGTGAGGACGAGCCAATGGACTGCAAGCCGCTTGGTGACAAGCTTGCGAGAGCAGGCTGCGGGCGGAGCCGATTCCAGTGAGCGTGCTCCGAGGAGAACGCTTCCGCCGCGGCGTCGGGTAGCGGCTGACCGCGAAGATCGACCATCGGAAGTCCACTCTCCCGCGGGACAAGAATGGCAAAGGCATCGTCTTCGTAAACCAACTGCCACCGTTGTTGAGTAGGCAACGGCGGTGATTCCTGGACGGGTTCTCCGGGGCCTGCAGTGGCGGAGGCGCTGCGGAACGAATCTAGATACTTGCAGACTTTGGCCTGTTTGTGGATCAGCACGGCGTCCGTGGGATACTTGTCAAGGATGTCCCAGCCGCCCGGTTCCGCATCATAAAACCGGTTGTGCTCCGGCATAACTTGTTCTTGGTAAGCGACTTCATAACGCCCGTCAAAACTGACGTGAACTTTTGGATACATTTCCCAGGAAACATAGGCGCCGACATGAAACGGCGTCATCAGATTTCCGGCGAAACCGTGTTGTTGCAAGTAGTTCACAGCTTCCACGGGATAGCTGGCCGATGAATAACGCGGCAGGGGCGGCAGCGTCGGCCGCCAAAACTGGTGGTAGCAGGCAAACAACAGCGAAGCGCAGACGACTGCCTGGCTGACACGGATGACCAAGCTGCGTTGACCTTCGATCCATTGCACCAGGTTCTGGCCGAGGGCTGTGCGACTGATCCAAGCCGGAACATAAGCCAGCCAAACAACGCCGTAGATAGAGCCATGCCGAATATGCTTGAGAGTCATATAAGCTGTGAGCGCCAGGAAGGCCGCTCCTCGAGAACGACGGAATGGATTGTGTCGCACTCCGTAAGCGAACAAGGCCAGACTGGCAAGGAAGATACCGATGGTAACCATGGGATCATGCGTATGCCACAGAGGCAGCCACTCGCGAATCAAGGGACGATCCATGCCGATGGCGCGTATCAGATAGGGAATGTATTGCCAGCCATAAGGATTCACCAGCAAGGTGGCAGCGGCTACCGGAGCGGCCAGAATCAGATGCCAGGTTGCCCCAAGCACGCGCATCACGCAGCGCGTCTGGAACCATGAGTAACCGATCCTCTCCAGCCCGTGAAAGGTAATCAGCCCCACCCCCACGACGAAGCCCGCGTGCAGATTGAGCCAGGCGACTAACATGACTAACCAACCCAGCACCCAAGCTCGACGGCCGCGCCAATCCAGCTCTTGCATCCATAACTGGATCGCCAGAAACAGCAACGTGAATAGCTGGGCGCGAACGGTGGCAAAGCCGACCCAAAAGACCGGAAAGCAGAAGAAGGCGATGAGAGCAAAGATGTAGGGATGTGCGCCGCGCATGCGGGCCACTCGATAAAGCACTATCCAAAGCCCGGCCATCATCAGTAATTTGAGCAACGACAGTCCGGCCAGCCCCAAGCCATTCCCAATAGTGCTGAAGTACAAGACTGCGCCGGTGGCCCATTCATGATGCACCGACGGACTGACCGTCGGCGTATAGGCGAAGACATCTTGCTGTGGGAAATCACCGCTTTCCAAGGCCTCGCGAAACAGCGACATCTCGTGGAACACGTCGTGCGTAATCTCGTGAACCCGTGCTACGTAGGCTAGAAAGCCGCAACCCAAGGCCATCAACATCCAGAATGCCAGCTGCCCGTCGCGATGGTGAGCGAGGTGCAAGGTCTTGTGCAGAAATGATTTGGCAGGTCTTTCGTCCGCATTGGCGGCAGCCGGCCTATGGTCCGTGGAATCTTGCATTGAGTCGCCCTACTCGCGATTACAATCCCGTTAATCAGCCTCAATCCCGCGACTGATTCGCAAATGCAAAAAGCTAGCACTCCGCAGTCGTAGATGCCGGGAAAAAGCGGTCAATCTCGAATTCGTTTTGGTAAGGGTTGGCGGAAATGACGATGATAACTTTTGTTCCGTAAGTTCCCAGCAATTGACCTATCAGCCAGTTTGGCTGTTTCCTAGACTCCCGAAGCCTTGAGCTCGAGCCTCGCCAGAGAAACGGATTTCCTACGAGGTCGACTATCAGGAGATTTGGAAGCGGTGGAACCCTTTCGAATCGCCTGTGGCTGTTCGCAATCGACGATTGACGTGCGGCCCGTCGTACGCAGACGTGAATCGAGTGACTTGCTGTTTTCCGCTTTCGCTTGCCAGTTTGGCTTGGCCCAACTCCTGGCAATCGTTGGCAGATAAAGGAGCTGTCGAGCATGGAAGCTCGTTTGTTCAGTTCCGCGCATGCTCTGCGCGGATGGGTTCTCGCAGGGATGTGCCTGCTTTACCTCCACCAGTCATGCACGCTCCCGGTGTTGGCTCAGCACCACCCGGGGCACAAATTTGTGGTCCACAGCCAGAACTTCATTGTCTTCGCCTCCTCGCCCGACTGGGCGGCCCAGGTTTCCAAGGCCGCTGAGGACTATCGTCGCGATCTTGCCGTGTACTGGTTAGGCAAAGAGC
Organism: bacterium; assembly: GCA_024743355.1. Lineage (GTDB taxonomy): Bacteria > Planctomycetota > Planctomycetia > Pirellulales > Pirellulaceae > Aureliella. The sequence continues at coordinate 9,641 of JANSWS010000068.1, read as the reverse complement.
TACCCGCATGGGCGCAGCGTTGTCCGCTGCATGTGACAGCTAGCTCCGAATTGGGTGCCAGCGGTGAGACTCGCTTCTCGCCGACCGCGGCTGGAGTCGGGAATTGGATGATGAGCGTCAACGGAACGCCGGAGCGAATTCTCGACAGTGTCCTGCCCCACGAGATCTCGCACACCATTTTGGCGACCCATTTCGCAGCCTATGCCCACAGCGGACGCTTTGTCCCGCGGTGGGCCGACGAAGGCGCGTGTACGACCGTGGAGCATGAATCCGAGAAGAAGAAGCATCGGCACTTCTTGCATCAGTTCCTGCAGACCGGACGTGGACTGGCTTTTGGTAAAATGTTCCGTATGAAAGACTATCCTCGGGATATTCTGCCGCTGTACGCTCAGGGACATTCGGCTGTGCAGTTCTTGATCGATCAAAGCAGTCCGCGTGAGTTTATCCAATTCCTGGAGCAAGGCATGCAGACTGGTAGCTGGGAGAAAGCCCTGCAAGAACACTATGCGTATCAGTCGATCGGCGAGTTCCAATCGCTGTGGAACAAATGGTTGTTCGATGGCAGCCCAGCCGATATCGCCGCCTACGCACCGCGCGTTGAACGGGATCGTATTGCCAGCTTGGCCAGCAATGCGGGTAGCCAACTTCCTTCCGCAAACTTGCAGGACAGCAAGGAGCAATTCGCGATCTGGAATACCGGTCCGGCACCCACCGTCTTGGCCGGCCAGCAGCCTACTACCACCGTTCTACCTGAGTTTCCGGCCGCCGCCGCCGACCAGCAACATATCGCCGCTTGGGAAAGCTATTACAAAAGACGCCTGAGGGAAGTCAGTGGCGGCACGGCCCCAGCCGCAACTGAAAACGGCGCAGCTCTCTCGTTCGTGGAAAACCTGCCGAGCCGCGACCCGATTCTCGCACAAACATATTCCTCACAGGCTGCTAGCCGAATGCAGCCTGCACGCTCGCCTCAGGTTCACGTACTGGAGTTGGGCAATTCGGTACCGCTTAGCGGAGCTCAATACGCGCCGCCTGCAGGACAATCGCCGCTGCCGGAATACGGGCGTCCGAGTTCCAAGCAACCGCTCAGTGGGGGCTCTGGCTTGGAAGCGCAACCGCCTGTACGAATGGTGCCCATCGATCGACTTTAAACCTTCGCTTCAACGCTCGGTAGTGTCGGGGCTCGAAGGGGTAGCCACCTTGTGTCCGCTAGCCCTGGCCCTTGCCCTTACTGAATTTGCGAAACAGAAGCAGGGCCAGAATAAAGGCTACTACCAGGGCACCGCCGGTAAGCAACAATGAAATCGTGTCGGCAGTTGCCTGTTCTTCCGCCGTTTCCTCGACGGCTCCAAAGTCGCCTTCGGTGAAATCTTCGAACTCCTCGGGCAGTTCGATGTTCATCTCACTGGTGTCGAAGTCAGGTACATCGCTGGTGGTATCCTGAGCCAATCCGGGGCCGCCAATCATCAGCAAAAATGAACAGCATAATACGCACAAAAACTTCAGGCCGGTCTCCGTTGACACTGATCGCTCCTTGAAAGCCGTTCATGGGACGAATGTTGCATCGTTACGGCAGTTGCCCCATGTCGACCGCCGCGATGTCCGCTTGCATTCGGGATGTTATACTCGATTCCGGGCACATATTTGAGAACCCATCCTTGAATCGGCGAGTGTGTAATCCCCGTGCGGCGGCGAACGAGTGCATGAAAAGTAGGACTCGGGTACAACGCCTGCATGGTCGCATGAGAGCAATCGTAAGGCTTCCAGCGGGTTCTCGGTTTGTCGGCAGATGTTTGCTGGCTTCGCGCTCAGACCGCAAAGTGGCCGGCATGCTTGTGATTGTTGAGTTTGCATTCGGACAACTTTCCCGTAGTACGGATTCGTCGTAAGACATGTGTGGCATTACCGGTGGCCTATGGTTTGACGAATCCGGACGCATTTCGGCCGACGAGCTTGAGCGAATGACGGATACGCTCGTTCATCGTGGCCCCGACGATCGCGGAACGCATCTTGAAGAACTGCGGCATGACGCGGCCGGTCCGATTCCCGGCGTAGCGCTGGGATTTCGCCGTTTGTCGATCATTGATCTGCAGGGTGGGCATCAACCGATGTGCAACGAAGACGGCTCGGTGTGGCTGGTCTTCAACGGAGAGATCTATAACTATCGAGATTTGAGAAGGCGGCTGGAGGGATCCGGACATCGCTTCCAAACGTCCAGCGACTCGGAGACCATTCTGCATCTCTATGAGGATCTGGGGACCGAGTGTTTCGAACACCTGAACGGTATGTTCGCCTTGGCCATTTGGGATCGAAATAAACGCCAGTTGGTGCTGGCTCGAGATCGCTTGGGTAAAAAGCCGCTCTTCTATCAGTTTCGCAACGGGCAGCTTCTGTTTGGTAGTGAGCTGAAAGCGATCGCTGCCTCCGCATCCTTCGACAAGCGGATTTCGCCTGCCGCGATCGACCAGTTTCTGACCTACCAATATGTGCCTCATCCGCACACGATTTATCAAGCCGCCAACAAGCTGCCGCCAGGGCATTGCGCGGTTTTTCGCGCGGGCGAAGTCTCGATACGAAACTACTGGCAAGTCGATTGGAAACATGAGATCGATTGGAAGCAGGCGGAGGCCGTTAACCGGCTCCAAGAGCTTTTGGCGGATTCGATTCGGCTGCGGCTACGAAGCGATGTACCGCTGGGTGCCTTTCTTTCCGGGGGGATCGATTCATCACTGATCGTGGCGCTCTCGCAGCAGCAGCTGGATCGCCCGCTGCTGACGTTCAGCATCGGCTTCCACGAGGCGGACTTCGACGAAACGCAATATGCGCGACAAGTATCGGAGTGGGTGAGGACCGAGCATCGCGAATACAAAGTGACGCCGGATGCCGTTTCCATTTTGGATGATCTGGTTTGGCACTATGACGAGCCTTTCGGAGATAGTTCGGCGATCCCGACTTGGTACCTCTGCCAGCGAACGCGGCAGCACGTGACGGTAGCTCTGAGCGGAGACGGCGGCGACGAGTTGTTTGCAGGCTATGATCGCTACCGTGCTCTGTGGCTCAGCCGCTGGTTCGATCGATTGATCCCAGCCGGTCCGATACTCGGCAGCCGCATGGTGCAAGGCTTGCCGGCCTCCAATCGACAGCGTTCCTTTGTCCGCCGTCTGCAACGCTTCGGGGAAGCTCTCAACCAGCCACTGGCCCGCAGATTCATGAATTGGTTGCAGATTTTTCCCGAGCGCATTCGGGCGGAACTCTATCGTGATGAATTTGTAGCCGAGCTGCCCGATGAAGATCCCGTAGCCTTTTTCGAATCCGCCTGGAACGGGGTGGGAGATCGCGACCTATTCAATAAGGCTTCACTGGCGGATTTGGTGACTTATCTTCCCTGTGATCTGATGAACAAGGTGGATATCGCCTCAATGGCACACAGCCTCGAATGCCGACAGCCGTTTCTGGACTATCGCCTGGTTGAGTTCGCCGCTTCGTTGCCCGCGCACTTGAAAGTTCGCGGTGGACGTGGAAAGCGTTTGCTGCGACTGGCCTACGATAAAGTTCTGCCCAGACAGATTTGGACGCGCAAGAAGATGGGCTTCGGTGTTCCACTCGGAACATGGTTTCAACATGACCTGAAGGCCTTGACCGAGCAGCGCTTGCTCGGGAACGACGCCCGCTGCCATCAATTGTTTCGTCCCGATGCGATTGCGGCACTGGTACAACAGCATATGGAAGGTCGCGTCAACCACTGCTATCGCCTGTGGAACCTGTTGATTCTGGAATCGTGGCTGCGGAAATGGACTTAAACGACGGCTTGTGGATCATCGATCTCAATGCACCAAAGGTGCTAAACCTGCTATCCTATGATCGGTCGGATCGTATACAGGCCAGTAATCTAAAGATGGAACTATGCTGCGCAACACAACGGCGGTTGTATTAGCCGGCGGTAAAGGTACTCGACTGGAACCGCTTACATTGGACCGTGCCAAGCCAGCGGTGCCCTTCGGCGGCAATTATCGCATCATCGATTTCGTTCTCTCGAACGCCATCAACTCCGGACTGCGGCGTCTATTGGTGCTGACGCAGTACAAGGCCCTCAGCCTGGACCGCCACATCAATCTGGGTTGGCGGCAGTATTTCGCGGCGGAATTGGGCGAGTTTCTGGATGTGGTCCCGCCGCAGCAGCGGATTGATGAACAGTGGTACCAGGGTACGGCCGATGCCGTCTACCAGAACATCTTCGTGATTGAAAAGGATCGCCCGGAGTACATTTTGATCTTGGCGGGTGATCACATCTACAAGATGAACTACATGACGATGATTCAGTTCCACCAGGAATCCGAAGCGGATCTGACCGTTGGTGCGCTTTCGGTCGATCGCGAATCGGCGAAACAGTTCGGGGTGATGCAAGTCGACGAACAGAATCGAATCATTGGCTTTCAGGAAAAACCACGAGAACCGCAAACGATCCCCGGCGACGACGATACCTGCTTTGTGTCGATGGGGATCTACGTGTTTACCGCCCGCTTCTTGTTTGAGCAGCTTTGTCGAGATGCAACCGAACCGGGAAGCCATCATGACTTCGGGCACGATATCATTCCGTCGATCATCGATAATCATCGCGTTTTTGCCTTTCCGTTTCGGGACGAAAATCGAAAAAGGCAGGCCTATTGGAGAGATGTGGGCACCATTGATGCCTATTACGAAGCCAACATGGATCTCATCGACGTCGATCCCGAACTCAATCTATATGACCAGGATTGGCCCATTCGCACTTTGCAGCCGAATCTTCCGCCGCCCAAGTTCGTGTTTGGAAGCGACGGGGATCCCCAGCGATGTGGTAAAGCCATCGACAGTATTGTCTGCCCAGGCACGATCATCAGCGGCGGGGGCGTGCAGCGAAGCGTGATCAGTCCCAACGTAAGGATCAATAGCTACGCCAGCGTCGAAGAGAGTATCCTCTTCGACGGAGTCGATATTGGACGGCACGCCCGCATCCGTCGAGCCATCATCGACAAAGGCGTTCGCATTCCGCCGGAGATGGAGATTGGCTTTGATGTCGAGCGCGATCGACGGCGTGGATTTCTGGTCAGCCCCGGTGGTATCGTGGTGATTTCCAAGAACGATTCACCCTCCCCCGAAGACTACGTCCATGCTGATCCTCAAAGCACCATCTGGCGCTAACGGCTGCCTGTTGCAGAGGGGGCTCGCAAGTCAAAACGCCCGAGCAGCCGGCCTGACGTGGTAAGGTTAACCAGACCACTTCACTCTAAGCATCTTCGGAAATTGCTCGGTTACCCGAGGGGAGTCCAGATTCCCGATGGCAGCCAACTCACTTGGTCAGGATGAGTTTGCCCTGACGCGTTCGCCGCAAACGGTAAATCTGGCCGTTGTTTTCGATCCACACTTCGTCTCCGCATCGGGCAAGCGCTTCGAAACCAATGATCTTGGGGATCTTGGGGATCTTGGGGATCGAGGCGGACTCCCGCTCGGAGGGTCGATTTTGATCACCGGGTGGCTCGACGAACGCCATGTTTTTCACAAAGATAGGTGCAATAAAGCTTGGGTTTAGACCAAGCTTAATGATATTGAGTTTCAATTGCAATAGCGTGCTGCGAGTTCTGGGTTGAGAGACACGGCCAGCGGCGGGCTGAACGACAGGATTTCAAGGGGTTGCGATGCTGCTAGATACGGATTCCGCCATTCAAAATCGCAAGACGATCAAGGTTCTGGCCGACAAAGACCTGCCCTGCTCGGATCTTGGCGAAGTGCTCCATCAGCTGCTGGCCCTGGCCGGCATGGCCCCCTTTCATCGCGCTTGTGATCCCGCACACCGTGAGCCCGAAGAGGCTCAGCAACGAGGAATTGAACCGTGGCGCTTCCACGTGCTGGAGGCAGATTCATGCCGCATCCTGGGCGGCGAACTGGCAGGCGAGCAAGCAGGCAAAATTCCCTCCATGTTGGCCGCGGCAGACGCCATGATTTTGGCCACCTGGCTGCCGAACCCACCGACTGCACCCAGTTCAACGGTGCCCGCCATGGCCGAAGCTGAGACCCGATTTTCAGCCTTCTCGGAATCTTCGATTTTTGAACCCACGCTGGCCAATATGGAACACATCGCGGCGGCCTCCGCGGCAATCCAAAATCTGTTGCTTGCCGCCACGGCTCGCGGCATTGCAAACTACTGGTCCAGCGGTGGCGTGCTGCGCTCGCCCGCCGTCTTCAAGCGACTTGGCATTCCAAGCCAACAGATTCTGTTGGGAGCCCTGTTCCTCTTTCCGAGCGACATTCACGATGCACAGGCGGTAGGTAGCAAGCTCCGCCCCCATCGCACGCCCGCCAAGCATTGGAGCCGCACGGTCAACTTGGGCGGATCATGATTTCCGAGTGCACCCGTACCTCAGTTGCGGGAGCATCGCCGCACTCCTACTACCTGCTGGTCGCAGGCGTTAATGGTGTACTGATGTTGGAGGAAAAGCCATCGTCGTCGTTCGTGGCTAAGGCAGCGACCGCGGTCGCCAAGGCCGCGATGCCCAAAGCACCTCCGCCCCCACCGGCAAATGCTCCTCCGCCTCCACCACCGAAACCATTACCCGCAAATCCGCCCGCGGCATTCAGACTGTTCGCAGCGTTGGATGCCGCTTCTTCGGCTGCGACCGGCGGGGCAGGCAGATCACTGGCCAGTGCTCCATCCGGCTCCAAACCACCCAGCCGCTCGTTGAGCAACCTTCGCACTTCATCCATCAGAGCGGGTGGGATTAGCAAGACCAACAGCTCTCGCCCCACCTGCTCTTGGAAGCTGACGAAATGGGGGCGGGCTTGCCGAGTGCTGCTTTGATTGCCACCAGCGGGCGCGTTGGCAGCGTTGAAAGCCACGACTTCCACCGCATAGGCAGCGTGCCCCGAAGGTCCAGTGGCCACCATCGATAGGGTGCCCACAGGGACGTTCTCGGCGATGAACTTGCCTTCCTCGTCCGACTTGGTGCTTGCCAAAACGGTGCCATTGCGTTGAAAAGTGAGCGTCGTGACACCAGGAACAGCCAAGTAACCATCTTGCGGGACGACGACCTGCCCGGCAATGGAGCCGTCGGCCAAGCGTTGTACGCGAAATCTACTGAGCGGAACCAACTCGAATTCACGCAACTCCATCACATCATCGGATTCTCCAGCCGGCAAAACCTCGCGATTGACGTCTTCCAAGACCGTGATGGGATCCACTTCGGCTAGTGGAATCGACAGCGAATCTTCGATGCGCTCTACTTCGAGTTGTTCCTCAGCTGCTTGATCTTCGGCAGCGACCATAAACACAGGAACTGCCGCGTACAGCGATGTCAGCGAAACGTCGGTCAGCTGATTGGCGGTCACGATCAATGCTGCAAATCCAGCCTGCACACTATCGAAAACGACATTGCCATTGGAATCCGGAATTAAATCGGTCCGCCTGCCATCCGCTTGAATCAAGGACACCACCAGCTCACGTTGTGCGGTGGTGCGGATCAAGCCTTGGTCTTCCAGAGATACCTTGAGGCGATCACCGTCAAGACTCGCCACGAAATCTCCGGCGATTCTCCGTCGCTCGCCTTGCAACAGGTAAACCAGCCTGGGGCTGTTCAGCCCGGGCTCGGGCGAATTCATGGATGACCAAGAAGTTGGATGCCAAGGAAGTTGTCCCAAGGCCGGGACCATCAGCAGCAGGAATGCCAACATCCCAGCGGCACCGCGCAGTGAATAAGAGCGTTTCATGATTACCAAAGCCGTAACACGTTGCAATTTCGATGCGAAAAGTAAGCTGAGTTGGATCCGGCTTGGCGAGTAACGTGCTCGGACCGAACGCGCTCCCAATCATCTTCGGTCGTCGCTTACCAGCTTCTCCCCGCTCAGGAAATCCTGGTCGCCGCAGGTTCTTCAACGGCGGAATTTAACGATACCGTTCGAATCAGTTTGAAAAACGCCAAGGTGTTAGTCCGGAGACACGTCGGGCTTGAGTCTCGCGAAATCATTATAGTTGCGGTGGTCCAACCTCGAGCAAGAGTTTCTTTCTCGCTAAGAACCTATCCGAAAACCAAGCAGCCGCAGCTAACACCGCCACCGGATGGTTTTAAAATTTGGCTCTCAGTTGCTACCCCTGCTTATGGCTGCGATTCTCGAGCCAAATGGCAGGTGCGACGTGGTTCTTGTAAGTCCATCCCGTGTTCAGATCACTTTTGCGGATGCCAAGTTCCCTGTTCCAAGATCAAGATGGCGAAATCGAATAAGCGCTGATTCAGGTCGTAAGGACGAAGTTGCTACTATTTCCAGTAAGTTTGGCAACGGTTGGCGGTCGCGCAACGACTTGTGGACACCACGGGCACGGTTCACGATTGCCTTGAGCGGCGCGTTTTGGTCCGCCAAGGCAGTCTGTGTGAGGACCGACGCACGGATTGCACCCGCCGGCTCAGGAAAATCGCGAATCCCGGATTTTCATTTTGAGAATGGTGTAACGCTACCGGCTTGGCTGCGTAAAACACCGCAGGATCCCTGACGCCCAAGTGCGGGAACAGGGATCACAGATACCGAAGGCGAAAGAACGCCTCGGTCAACAGGTCGGAACCACTTTCAGGAGACAACTTATGCGATGGGCTCTATTGGCGATCACTCTGGGGCTGCTTATCCCGAGTATGGGATATGCGCAAAAGAAACTTTCCGTTCCCGAGGATGCCAAGTTTGTGGTGCAGATCGACGTGAGCGCATTTCGCAACACACGCTTGGGGGCTCGACTTTTGGAGGTGACTCAGCAGCTGGCTCAGCAAGAGCTCGGCGGAGACGCACGGGACTTGATGCCCAAGATTACCGAAGCGCTGGGATTCAATCCCTTGGAGGAGGTCAAGACGCTGACGGTAATTGGCAGCGATTTTGAATCTCCCGAGGAAAGTTTGCGACTGGCACTGCAGCTTGGAAAGACCACGGGGAATCTGGAAGGGCTGGTAATGGCTGCTCCGGGGTACCACTCTCAGCAGTACGAGGGACAAACCATCCACTCGGCCCGCGAGGATGATATGGAAGCCCACGCCACGATTTACACCGACGCAGCGGGGGACAAAACCATTTTGGCCGCTGCTAGCTTTGCCGATCTGAAAGCCATGTTGACGGCGATGGGTTCCGAAGGGAATTTTCGCACGCGAAGAGAAGTGAGTTGGTCGGTCCCGTCGGGAACTTTCGCGCATCTGCAAATACTCGAGTTTCCCGAAGAGGTTTACCAGCATGATCCTCCGTCCAACCTGATACGCATGATCCATGATCTTTCCCTGACGCTGAGCGAAGCCAAGGACAATTTCGTTTTGGATCTTGTTTTCAGCACGCAGGACGAGCAGCGAGCGGAGCAATTCCAGCAGCTAGCCCAAGGCGCGAAAGCCTTGGTGGGTTTGTTCGAAGAAGAGATCAAAGAGGACGAAGACGCACGCATGTTGCTCGGCTTGCTGGATGAGGTGGAAGTCGTGCGAGACAATTTGTCAATCTCGGTGCGGATCGCTGTTCCCGAAGCGATGGTGCTGAAATTCCTGCGAGAAGAAGCGGATCTTCCGCTGTGAAAGAATCTCTCGCCGAGTCTGGCTGTCGAACGGCCGCCCCGTCCGTGACATCTTCCATGACCACTCCGCCTCAGGTTCTGGACG
>JANSWS010000641.1 GCA_024743355.1 bacterium | reverse complement strand
TGGGCCGGATCATGATCGAGCTGGATATTCACCGCACACGTCTGGGAACCATCATTATCACCGCAGCGGCGATTGACGATGCGCTCGGCTGGATTCTGCTGGCTACCGTCAGCGCGCTTGTCCACGGCGGTTTTGAAATTTTCGTTGTGGCGAAAATGTTTGTGTTGACTGCCAGTTCTCTGGTGGTTCTACAGTATGTTCTGCGACCGTTGATATTGCGATGGATTGGATTCTCCCTAACGCAGGGCAAGGGAGAATTGTCGGTAGTTGGACTGTCGGTTGTGTTGGTAATTGTATTTCTTTCGGCTGCAGCAACCAACGCTATTGGCATCTTCGCCATTTTTGGCCCCTTCGTGCTGGGAGCCGTATTGTCGGATTGCCACGCCTTTCGTGATGCGGTCATCGGGCGTTTGCGCGAATTCGTGTACGCTATGCTACTGCCCATCTTTTTCACGTACACCGGGTTGAGGACGAATGTAGGGCTCTTGGAATCTGGCAGCGACTGGATGATATGTGGGCTTATCTTTCTGGCTGCGGTGCTTGGGAAAGTCTTGGGCTGCGGCGCCGCTGCCCGAATAGGCGGATTGTCTTGGCGAGACTGCGGTTGTATTGCCGTGACGATGAATACGCGTGCTCTAATGGGACTCATCGCTATCAATGTTGGCCGTGAACTGAACCTAGTGCCCGACCGGGTTTTTAGCATGTTAGTTATCATGGCTGTGGCCACGACACTCATGACAACGCCAATTCTGAGATGGCTTTTGAACAAGTAGCTCGCGTCAAAAAGGCCAGATGAGCGGCGTGATGCTCGCAGTTACTAGAAGGAACAGCAAATCCAGGGGAATACCCAGCCTCAGGTAGTCACTGAATCGATAGCCGCCCGGGCCGTAGACCATCAGGTTGGTTTGATAGCCGAAGGGAGTCGCGAATCCAGCTGATGCTGCAATTGCTATCGCGATTGCGTAGGGTACTGGGCTGACGTCCATTCGATCTGCGGCCGTCATCGCAATCGGAAAAACTAAGATTGCAGCAGCATTATTGGTGATCAATTCGGTAAAGACCATGGTTGTCAGATAGACGGCGATCAGCACGGCCCATGGTCGCCCTCCGGCCAGGTTGAGAATAAATGACGCCACTGTCTCCGCCAGCCCGCTCTGCTCTACGGCTTTACCCAGGCCGAGAGAGGCCGCGATTACCACCATCAAGGTCCAGTCGATACTTTGTCTTGCTTGACTGATGGAGCAACATCGAGTCGAAATCATCACGCCCGACGCCACTAAAGCAGCCGTTAGCAAGTCCAGCCAGCCCGTTGCCACGCTGCCAATCATAACCAACAGCGTGAACAGGGCGATCCAAGCCCGCTCGTATCGAGGCGGACTGCTGTTTTCGATACCGCTGACCAGGAAGAAGTGATTCGAATTGCGCTGTCTTGTTACAAAGTCTTCGTTTGCCTCGATCAGCAGAACATCTCCACTTTGCAGGACCGCATCGCCAATTTTGCCTGCTACGCGCTCGCTGCCTCGCCCAACGGCAACGATTGCTGCATCATACGTCGATCGGAATTGTCCATCCCGGATGGTTGAACCCACCAGCGGGCAGCGTTCGCTCACAACAACTTCAATGAGATGTCGTTCAGCCCGTGTCTGCCGCGCGTTTGCATCGGTTTCCAATGTCCGTTTGAGTCCTCGGATCTTCTGCAAGTCTACCACCGATTCGACGACTCCGACAAACACCAGACGATCGTCGGCTCGCAGCGTTTGAGTCGGTGAAACTGCGGCCAGTAACTCGCCGTCGCGTTCCACTTCGGCCAGGAACAATTGCGGCAGACTGCGAAGCCCAGCCCTATCAATCGTTCGGCCAACTAATGGACCTCCCGCCTCAACGATCATTTCGACGGTATACCGCTTGATATGTTCGTTTATGTGAACAGCCGCTATACGATTGGGCATCCATCGACCCGCCAGCAATAAGAAAGCAATCGCCACCAGGCAACATGGAAGTCCAACCCACGTTAGATCGAACATCGAAAGGCGCTGTCCAGCGGATTCCAGCAGCATGCCGCTGACCACGAGGTTTGTGCTGGTTCCAATTAAAGTGCAGACACCCCCGAAGGTCGCTGCGTATGCTATGGGAAGGTAGAGTTTTGATGGGCTTATACCAGTCCGTTTGCAGATTTCCGACACGATCGGCAAGAACATGGCCACCACGGGAGTGTTATTCAGAAACGCACTCAACAGCGTGACTGGCGCAAGCAATCTTAATTGGGCGGCAACAACCGATTGCGGCTGTCCGACCAGGGGTGATGCGATCAGACTCATTGCACCGGTCTGGGTAAGACCTGCCACAACTATGAATAGCACGGCTACGGTAACCAAGCCTTCATTTCCCAGGCCAGCAACCGCGCTGCCAACGTCTGGCAGGCTAGAAGAGCCGGTCACTTTGCCAACCGCAACCAGCATGGTGACAGCTCCCGCCATAACCATGTCTGCGGGAAGACCGCGTAGCAACGCTCCGAACACCCCAAGCACGGTGATCCCGGTGAGCCAAGCTTCCCAGGTCATGATTCGAGTCCTCGAAAAATTTAAAAAACGATGCGCTGCTCCGCTACGGTGAAAGGCATGTGCGTTTGACAGTGCCACCGAAGGTCATTTCGCATTCGCCAAATCTCCCAGGTTTGACAGTTGAGTCTTCGCGGACGGTAGGCTGGTAAGTTCGATTGGTGTACACCGCTTCAGTTAATGAGGCCGCAGTGGATCGAAGCTTGCAAGGTAAGCATGGCCGACTAGGACAGCGGTGAAGAAAAACCGGCCGCT
>JANSWS010000409.1 GCA_024743355.1 bacterium | reverse complement strand
GCCAGCAAAGCTTCCATCTCTACGCCGGTTCGACCTGTAGCCGTGGCTTGGACTCGAATCTCCAGCAGATCTTCGGAGGGCCAGGCGAACTGCACATCCACGCGATCCAGCGGAACACTGTGGCACAGGGGAATCAACTCGTCCGTACGCTTTGCGGCCGAGATGGCCGCAATCCGGGCCACCTGCAAAACGTCACCTTTGGGGCCGGAAACCTCCCTAACTGCTTGCGCTGTAGCGAGTTGCATCCGACACCTAGCTGCCGCCAGGGCCGTGCGTCGAGAGATCGGTTTATCCCCCACGTCGACCATGCTGGCCGAACCCTTCTCGTCCAGGTGCGTAAAATTAGAGTGGCTCATACCCCTACCCAACCGCGACGGAATGCCGCGAATAACTGTTCCCTAGCCTATGCACTAACCGCAATACATCCAGCCGCCATCATGAAATCTCTATGCAAGTTGAGCAAGCAGGAAATCGGAGAGGCTTTCGCTCGACTTACCCAGGAATCCACCGAGCTGCGTTTTGTGTGCAAAAAGTGTTTGCGATTCTCCAATTCTAAGAAGGAACTCTGCAAACCACTCTCGCTGAACAAGCAACGTGAAGCGAAAAGCTGAGGGGCGATCTGCGGCTGTAGAACAAGTATGTTGCAGCTAGCGATATGCGTCCCGAAAGCCCTCAACAATAAAATCGGAGTCGCCCGCGTCATGCCTGACGCACAAACGAAAAAACCCGCTCGTGAAACGAGCGGGTCTCTTCGCAGATTTCGGGGATTTAGCGTCGGTCTTGGAGACCGTCAGTAAAGGCGACTTGCTGAGCAGCGGCCGCTTAAACTAGCTCTTTCTTCCCACCAACCAAGGTTCGCAATCGCTCCGCCAGAAGCCGAGCATCAAAAGGCTTCTTGAAGGTCTCATTGATGGCAGATCGGTCAAAACTAAAAGTTTGGCCGTCGTCTGGCAGCAAAGCGATCAGAATGATCTCAGTAAAGTCATTATTCTTCCGCAAGTTTTGGCAAATTTGAAGGGCTTCCACTTTGCCGATTGAGAAATCCACAATCATGCAGTCGGGATGGAAGCTCTCAGCCTGGATGCCGGCCTCGAAACCACTTGCCGCAGTGCCAACTTTGAACGCCTTCTCAGGAGGGAGTTCCCGCTTGAGATTTTCGATCAAAACTTGGTCCTGCGCAACGATCAACACCTTGGCCATTGCCTCATCTTCAAGATCACCAAGGGGCATACCATGCTCCTTGAGAAACTTGATAAGGTACTCGCGCGGGATTCGACGATCTTGTGAACCCGGAATGCGGTACCCTTTGAGTCGGCCGGAGTCGAACCATTTGCTCACAGTTCGAGGGGCCACCTTACAGATCTTTGCGACCTGTCCTGTGGTGAACACCTTCATATGCAGGATCTCCGTTTTCCTTACGTGTTTCAAAGCTCACACAAGTTCGAATGAACTAACCTGTGCAAACCGTTTTCGCCCCTGCCTGGCACATCTCCTTGCCCAAAGGCGAGGATAGGCTACCAATCCGTTGGCAGCGCATCTGACAGACACTTGGGTCAGGGCTATCAAGGTGAACGAGTTCCGTAATCCACCGGATTCAGCTTTCCCGATGTAGAAACCTGTTCAGTGGGCAGTCGCCTTTGCGGTCGAACCAACGACCAAATCGCGCATTCACACCCCCGAGCGAATGTGCAACTCTGCTCCGAAAACCCGCAGTCTCAAGAAGGGCAAGCGGCGATGAAGCCACAGAGAATCTCAGGCAGCAATGCCACACGTGCATTCCTGTCCGGAAAGCGTTGAAGATCACGCGGTTACGTGATCGCTTGCGCTCAGTTAGATTCCCCCCTAACTGAAACAGCCGTTTGCATGTCTTCGGACCAATCGATCCTTTGGGACTTGGCAGAACAAACTGTCCGAATCTATTTTTCGATTCGAACAGGGCAATTACTTTAGGGAGATTGCTCGATTGCATAATAGCAGTCCGCACAACCAACTAGCATCTTACAATTCTTACCCCCAATTCACCGCATTTTGATAAACTACGCAGAATCTAGCGAATAGGCTCTATGCTGCTCATGCCTGCTGGTATGCGAGTTGCTTCACCACGAGCTCTGGCAACGTCCGCCACACAGAATAGCTAGCAAAGGTTTCAGGCGGACCAGTGCCAGGAAGCTTGGCATTCCAATCCACACAGCTAGCCCAGGCTGCCAAGACAACGTGATCCAACATCTCTTTACGTGGGTAGTCGAAGTGGGTTATTTTGGAACATGGTGTCCGGTCCCTCCCGGCACCCCCGACATGAAGTCGCTTGCGAACCGATGATCCAGGAATGAATCCCATGTACCGAATCGGCCTCTTCATCTTGTTGGCAACCCAGGCCCAACTCGGATTCTCACAAAGCCAAGCCGATTCCACCCGAGATTTTGGCTGGATGATCGACAAAGAAGATCAGGCGCTGGTGTATATCGTGCAGGTTGCACCGGGACAGGCGACGCAAATGCAGCTCAATCGCCTCGAAAATCTGAGTGATATTCCCCCGGCCTTGGTAGGACGTGCGACTCGGATTTCGGTACGAATTGGTACGGATCCCTTGCCGCGGATCCCAAGTCTGGAAGAGATTCAAAAGATGCCGCGCTATGGTACGGCCAGCGACGTCACTGCGGCACTCGGCCCAGGCCGCATATCGGACTTGGAGCCAGGCTCGGTCGTCAACGTGCAGGGACCGACCTTGCCGAGTTCGACTTTTCCCGACTCCAACTTTGCAGCCAACCCGACTCTACCCGCCCCGGCCACGCTGCCCAACGTGGGGAGTCAGACACGGAACGACAGCAATAGTGTCACACCGCCCTCCGCATTCGGTGCTAGCGGACAGAGTTCTCGAAGCGGAACTTCCGGAAGTCTTTCCGATTTGCTGATCAAACCGCCGGCATCGCCGGGAAACCAAATTCCCACGCCCACGCTTCCCGCCAATCTTAATGGCCAGTCAGTTCCCCCCAACTATTCGGCTCCAGCCGGCGAATACGCCAATCGCTCCCAGCCCGCTAACGGATTTGGAGCTGTCAATCCAGCGGACTCCACGAGCCGTGGAACATCGGGGCTGCCAACCAATCCAGGTATGGGAACGTTTCCCAGCCGAACCCCTGCCTCTTTAACCGCCGACGGCAGCTATGCAGGCTTGCCACCGGCAGTTGGCAACGATGCTCGTTCGCCAGTTCCGAATTATGGTTCTGCTCCCGGCGCCAACGCCCCTCCCGTCTTCGATCGTAATTCCCCAAATACCCCAGGCAACTTCCCAAATCCCGGTTACGCAAACGAGAATTCCAATCCCGCTAATTATGGCCGCAACGCCCCGACCAACGCCGATTATGCAAATCGTGGCGGCGCACCGAACGTCTATGGGCCGCCCGCATACGGATCCAATGATTATGGGCGAGACCCAAATGGATTTGGCAATCGAACACCCCCAGCATTCAACACGCAGACTCCCGCCGGCCCACCTGCCTACCAAACGGGAGCCGGAAGTCCAGATCCAAACGCCAGCTACGCAGATTCGCGATCGGCATCGGATCGCGGGCTAGCTGCCGATGCAACCAGCAATATCCGCGGCGGCAGCGCGACGGATCCGAAGGCGGGTTCTTACGATCCATCCCAAAGTTCAGCCGCCAACAGCCCCGCAGCAGCCAACATGAATGCGGGGAACGTTTTGGTACAAATGTTCTTTTTGGTTTCGCTGGTGGCGAATGTCTATCTGGTGTTTCTGATACGCAAGCTGCTCAGCCGATACCGATCTCTGCTGGCTACTGTGCGGAGCCACGCCGCCTAGCCCCAACCAGGAAAACACGCATGCTTTGAGCAACGCTAGCATTCACTGCCGGTCGACTCCAGCTTTGCCCCGCCGCGTAGTCGCGGGTGAGGAACCATCTTAGAGCACGCGAAATGGATTGAACTTTAGATAGTTCAGATGCCGGTAGAGCTCATTCTCTTGCAACAGCGTGGTATGCGTGCCAACACCTGCCACGCGGTGGTCATGCAGCATGATGACCGTATCGCAGTGCCGCAAGGTATTGAGTCGCTCCGGCAAAACGACGGTGATACCGCGTTCATGCACCAAGGATTGAATGGCCCGCAAAGTCTGTTGTTCGGATTCGGCATCGTAGCCCTTACTCTTTGGCTCCTCCACCACCACGATGCTCGGCGATCGCAGGACAGCCCTAGCCAGACCGATACGGAACGGAGCGTCCGCGCTCAAGCGATCGTCACCGGGCGAGATAATGGTTGACAACCCTTCCGGCAATAGATGCATAATCTCCGAAACGCCGGTCTCCTTGATGATGGCTTCCAAGCGTTCCACATCCTTCGCTCTATCACCGTTGGTGAGATTATCCTTCAGAGTGCCGGGAACAATGGCACCATCCGGCGAAACCCAATGTGCGCAATGTGCGAGGCTGTCTGGTCTTAGATCGGTTACCACTTTATCGTCCAGCAGCATGCGACCGCTGACCGGGCGCCCGAATCCCAGTAGCAATTCTGCGAGTGCGTGCGCCTGTAATGGCTGGCTGGCGATCACCCCAATCAGTTTGTTCGGGGTGAATACGGCGGACACATTTTCCAGAAGCTTCCGCCCTCGGCTATCCTGAACCGTTACATGGTCTAACTCCGCCTGGCGCTCGACTCGTTCAATTTGCTCCAACTCTTCGACGTCCACCTCCTCAAGTGGAATGGCCAAGAAACGTTCCAGCTCTTCGGCCGCCGACTCAACGGTGCGAAGTTCACGTGCGGCCCGCTGCCAACGTACGAAGCTGACTACGCAACCCACGCAACACAGGCAAAAGGTAATCGCACCGGCGATTCCAAAATCAGAGGAACCACTGACGATTTGAACGGCGACGACAAACACCAATAGCATCACCAGCATCCCACCGACCAAAATCAACACTGGGGTCTTCCATGCCGAACTGGCCAGACTGCGTATGGCATCACGACGGTAGTGCAGCAATTGCTCCAGGAACCTATGTTCCACCGATTGCTCATCATGCACGGATTCCAGCAAAGGTCCGCGGAGACTCAAATCAACCAGTTCGTCTCGTTGCAACGAAGCTCGTTCACGAATCACCGGAAGCGTCGTTCGACCGGATCGATCAAGCCAACGATAGACAAGCTGAATCAGTCCGGCCACGACTACAGCCAACAGGGCTAAAAGTGGTTCGACCAGCAAGGCCAAAATGAAACATGCCGCGAGCTGTACCAAGTGCCGTGGGTAGGTTCGCCACCAACGCGTCAATGCGATCCTGACTCGAGGCAAGTGATAGTTCAACCCATCCGTCAGCGCCTGCTTCTGAGCGGAGAGCGTCCGGACGCGAGCCAGATTCTTGCCATGAGACCGCAACTTCTCCATCAGCTTACACTCAAACTCCACTGCCGCACTCTGAATCTGCCGGTAATAAAAATACAGCAGAACGGCCGTCAGCAAGATCACCAGCGACGAAACTCCGAGCAGCCAGCTCACGCGTTCCAAAGCTGGAACGCTGGGATCGAAGAACGCGTTTGGATTGGGTAAGAACCTGGCAAAGCCAGCGATGCGAGGATCCTCTTCGGCGGTGAGAGAACCAGCAATGCAACTGAAAACCGCTCCCACCAGATATGCGATCGCTGGCGGACTCAAAGCAACAACAACTCCCAAAACATCGATCGCCCGCACTGGCCCACTGGAATTCGAGCGTTGCAATAGTGATTTCAGTAATTTCGATTTCACACGTAGCTCCCAATTCGCATCACAAAGTCCCCAACCCCTCGCCGAAAACAATCGGACAAAAGAGCTGCGGTCAGCTCACTGCACAAGTGGAACAAAGACTGGCTCTTCGGACTTCGCCTGACATTCCTGCAGTTTAATCGGAAGGCTATGCCGCGTGGTCGTCGGATACCGCTTGACCAGCGGAAATTAGAAAGGCAATCACCTTTTCGGCCAGAGCTCACCAGTCCGATTGCGGCTCAACCCTATGGGTGGGAGGCGAGGCCGGTGCTAGAAGCCCATGAATCGGCGGTCAGCTCACTCGCGCTCGGTGACTCGCCTGGGCGTGACAGGAGTTTGGGAGGTAGCCCTTCATCGACGCGCAATTCCCAAATGCAACGCTCGGCGGAGTAGTGTTGAGACAACTGTTCCCGCCAAACGGAGCGTTCGCCCCGAGCCCACAAAACTCGCGACTCCTCGAGGTCCGCCAGATTGTAGACCCATTCCTCGTGAACGTTGTGTTGATCAGCGTAGTGAACCAGCACCAAGTGTTTTCCAGGAAGAGCCGCCAGTTGCTGCGCAATGGACAGGCGGCGATGCGCCCAATCATCGTTTTCCGCGTTCCGCCGCGTATGCATGGTTGTGCCCCACAGCAGCAGAACGTGCATTCCAATCAGCCCCCAGGCAAGCGACTGCGCAGCCTTGTTCCAACCATTCGGTAGGTGCCGCAGTCCCAAGACCGCAGCCAGCGTGAGCCAAGCCACAATCGGCGACAAGTAATGCGGATAAACCCAACAGACCGCAGCCGAGGCCATCAGTTGCAATCCGATGGCCACGATGGCTGCCCGCCCCACACGCGTACGTCCCCAGAACAGCAAGGTGACTAAGGGCAACAGTGCCAGACCGAGTCCCCAAAATTGAAAAACCGTTTGCCATGCCAGCCCCCACCCGACCAGCCAGCCTCTCCAACCGCTGCGGTTTTGGTAACAGTCTAAAGACCAGCCATGGTGATACTCAGAAACGATTGCGGGGACCTGTCCCTGCTGCTCAATCCGGGGATTCTTGGGACTGCCAAACACAAACAACGGCGCCACGCCGTAATCCCGTTCATGAATTTGGTAGGGCATTGTGGTGTAACTTCCGCTGACGGCATGATTCTGAAACGCCGTCAGCAGTAGAGCGAGGCACACCG
>JANSWS010000720.1 GCA_024743355.1 bacterium | reverse complement strand
AGCGGCTTACCCCAACGGGGTTGAACAGCAAAGCCCAGGGTCGCGCAGCGCACCCTGGGTGTGCGGCCGTAAGCCTGAAAGGCTGACAATGCACATGCCGGGGCTGCCAGGCCCCGGTGCATCCCTCTGTGAAATTCCAAAGGCCCAGCGGGCCGGCGGGAGATAGAATCCGTGCTTCATATTTATCGACTGAGGTCCGGACGACTTCCGGTTTTGCTCGCCGCTCGCATCTCGCCGCTCGCATCTCTTCTTTGCCGGCATTTCATGCCTGGATGCGCTGCCAGCCCCTCGGCCTGAAAGGCCATCCACATTCCAGCCCAGGACAAGGCAATGCCCAATGCCTGCTTTCCCCCCGCTTTTCTAGCTTCTAGCAACTAGCGTCTAGCCACTTCTTCTTTCTCGCCTCTCGCCTCTCGCCTCTGGCTTATGCCTTATGCCTTATGCCTTATGCCTTAGAACCTCATGCCGGCTTACCCCAACGGGGTTGAACAGCAAAGCCCAGGGGCGCGCAGCGCACCCTGGGTTGCGGCCGTAAGTGGCATCGAACCCCAACGGGGTTCTACATGCCTCGCCTCCTACGCCGGCCTCTTCTCGTGCCATCCGACAACAATCCAAAGTGATCAACTTCCACTTCGGCATCTTGTTCAACCCCGTTGGGGTTGCCGATTGGTACTGCTTCGCCTTCCCAGGGTGGCGTTTCGGCGGCAAGCCGCCGCAACTTACCCTGGGCTTTGATATGCAACCCCGTTGGGGTAGGCCGGCAGACAGAAGATCGCGTTTGTGCGAACAATCCCTCTCCCTACAATCCGTGGTCGCGGCTCAATTTCCTGTCGTCGCTTCGCGACTGCGGGGAAGGGCAGGGACGCGCTCCCTCGGACTGAAGTCCGAGGCTAATTCCTGTCGTGCGTTCCGCACTGGAGAGAGATGCTAGTTGCTAGTGGCTAGTTGCTAGAAAAGCGGAAGACAGACACAGAAAACCCGCCGCCTGGCTTCAGGACCGAAACTCTCCACGAGTTTCGCTACGGTCTCGGCTTCAATGTCCCTAGTAGCGATATTCGCCAGAATTTCGTTTCCTGCGACGACTATCCTGAAACCTCCAAGCTTCCCACGGGCGCCGAAACTCTGCACGAGTTTCGCTACAGGACTACTCTTCCGGCTTTTCTAGCCACTAGCAACTAGCTTCTAGCTTCTAGCAACTTCTTTGGCATTGCCGCCGCCCTGGGGTGACAGCGAAATACCCCATCGCCCTGAAAGGCAACGCTGTTCAGCATTTTTGCACGGATTTACAAGCACGAAGCGCCAGCAAGTGTGTACTCGATGGCGACCGAAACTCACTCGCTCGCGCGTCGTGCTTGTATTTTCGGGCGAGCCGCTCGATACAAAATGCTGCACAGCGTTGCCTGAAAGGGCACGACACAAATATATAATCCGTTTCCTGCAACATCCATCCTGAAACCTCAAGCCCAAGCTTCCCACAGGCGCCGAAACTCTGCACGAGTTTCGCTACAGGACTACTCTTCAGGCTTTTCTAGCCACTAGCAACTAGCTTCTAGCCACTTCTTCTTTCTCGCCACTCGCCTCTGGCTCTTTGGCCGAAACTCTCCACGAGTTTCGCTACGGGACCGCTCTTCCGGCTTTTCTAGCCACTAGCTTCTAGCCACAGCCCTTTGAAGCTATCAATTTAGCTACTCGGCGGCGAGCTCCCTGTAAGTTGAAACGGTCACTCGAGATTTTTTATTCATTTGTTTGAGCGGCTTTTTGGGCTTCCGCTTGTGTTTCT
>JANSWS010000013.1 GCA_024743355.1 bacterium | reverse complement strand
CCAATCTGACTGTATTCTTCGATGGCGTGCAGTCGTCGGGCTGCATCGGGAGAAAGATGTTTGTGGCGATCGACCAGCAGGTAACAGTGGGCTTGATGTTTGTAGCGGCCGACACGGCCCCGCAACTGATGGAGTTCCGCCAGTCCGTAGCGATTGGCTTCATCGATGAAGATGGTATTGGCGTTCGGAATATCCAGGCCGCTCTCAATGATCGTGGTAGCCAGAAGCAAGTCGTATTTATGCTCGATGAAATCGACCATCACCTGCTCCAGTTCACCCTCGGCCATCTGGCCATGGCCCACGATGATGCGAGCTTCCGGCACAATCCGCTTCAAGCGCGCAGCTAACTCTTCGATGTCCTGCACGCGGTTGTGAACAAAGTAAATCTGTCCATCTCGATTCAGCTCGCGCAAAACCGCATTGCGAATGATGCTCTCATCGAAACGCACGGTCCTGGTTTCCACACTCAAGCGATCTTCGGGTGGAGTTTCCAGATTCGAGATGTCGCGTACGCCAACCAGAGACATGTGCAGAGTTCTAGGTATCGGTGTGGCGGACATGGTCAGCACGTCGACGTTGTTCCGCATCTGCTTTAGGCGTTCCTTCATCTCGACGCCGAAGCGCTGTTCTTCATCGATGATGAGCAGACCCAAGTTGTAGAACTTGATGTCCTTCGAGGCGATGCGATGGGTGCCGATCACGATATCGACCTGACCGCTGGCAATTCCCTTAGTCGTCGCCTGTTGCTCGCGACGTGTACAAAAGCGGCTGAGTTTGGCAATGTCAAACGGGAACTCAGCCATCCGCTCGCGAAAGGTCTTGTAATGCTGTTCCGCCAGCACAGTCGTCGGCACGAGCACGGCTACCTGATAACCGTTATCCACGGCTTTGAAGGCTGCCCGCATGGCGACTTCTGTTTTACCAAAGCCTACATCGCCACAAATCAGGCGGTCCATGGGCCGCGCTCGCGTCATGTCTTGCTTGACCGCCTCAATGGCTGTCAGTTGGTCGGCGGTTTCCACATAGGAAAAAGAGGCGTCGAACTGACTTTGCCAGATGGTGTCTTGGGCAAAGGAGACGCCCGGCT
Source organism: bacterium (assembly GCA_024743355.1). GTDB lineage: Bacteria > Planctomycetota > Planctomycetia > Pirellulales > Pirellulaceae > Aureliella. The sequence continues at coordinate 44,159 of JANSWS010000013.1, read as the reverse complement.
GACTGTTTCGGCGGGCTTGCAGTTCGAGCAGCTCCACCGCCATATCCTGCACGGCCCTCTCCGCCGCACGCTTCTGTCGCGTCCAGGCCTGACCGCCAATCTTGGCCAGCTTGGGCTTGCTCTTGGTGCCACCCACATAACGCTGCACCAATTCAATTTTCGAACTGGGCACGTAGAGCTTCGTCTGGTCCGCGAATTCTAGGACCAGATGCTCGAATTTCTGGCCATGCTTCTCCAGTAGCTCGGTACCGCGATAGACGCCGATGCCGTGCGACAGATGGACCACCAAATCACCGGGCCGCAGATCGAGAAAGCTGTCGATGGGCTTGCTCTTGCTGCGTTTGGCGATACGCCGCACGTGGGATCTGCGGAGCAGTTGATTGGCGGTCAGCACCATGACACCGTCCGGCAGGACCTCAAAGCCATGCTGCAGCTGACTGATGATCACATTCAGCCGACCCGACTTGGCGGCCTGGCTGCTGGCCAGTAGTTCTTGCAGGCGATCTCGCTCGCCTTCGTTCATGGCGACGACCAGAATCCTGCGATGCGCGGCCTTCTGTGCCGCGGCGAGACTCTGAGTATCAATGTCCTTGGCTAGCTTTTCCAGGTCGCCGCCGATCCGCTCCACGTTGCCCAGCGGCAAGCGTTCTAGCTTCCCCAGGAATCCTTCTTCGGCTAATTGGGTTGCCAGAAGCATCGGATATCTGTTCAAGCTGGCCCAGATTGCTTGAGGCGCGGAGAATCGTTCCGGGAAGGGCACACGATGTAGAAAGGCCTCGCCGGCCGCCTGCACTGCATGTTGCTCATGCACTACGACCAAGGTATCCGCCGGCAAGTAATCGAGAAGCGATCCGTCTTGGGCAACGGAACCTTGAACCGCCAGCAGCTCCAGCGAACTGCGCTTTTCGATGCTCCGCTGCGACACTACGTCGAAGGTTCGCAGCGATTCAATCTCATCATCGAATAGCTCGACACGCACCGGTAGGGCTTCGTCCGGCGGGAAGATATCCAGGATGCCACCGCGGAGCGCAAATTCTCCCGGCAGTTGGACAGAAGTGGTGCTGTGATAGCCGGCCTTCAGCAGCCATACTTGCAAATGCGTTAAATCGATCTGCCGGCCCGAAGTCAGTACTTGCTTGTCCCCCTCCAGAGAATCTGGACTGGGAACACTCTGCAGCAAAGCCGGCAACGTGGTAGTGATGACGGGTGTTGCCGTTGCTTGCTGACTCTCTCTTTCTTGGCTGAATTTGTAGAGGCGGCTCAACACGTGTAATCGTTGAGCTGTCTCCTGATGCGCGAGAGATTCCATTTCCGATTCTTCGCTGCCGGTCGGAAATGTTTCCACGACATTGGAGATGAATTCCGACAGCTCGGCCGCGACCGCCTCCGCTTCGGCGACTTGCGGGGTGATCACCAGAATCGGTCGGGGATCAACACGCAGCCAAGCCGCTAGAATGGGTGCCAAGCCTCCCGGCCAGACCCCTTCCAGCGTTACCTTGCGATCCCGCTGAAGATCGTCGACGGTCGTCCGCAGCGCAGCGAGTTCCGCCACTTGACCGATCGCGTCGGTCAGCGTCCATTCCGAAGGCTGATTCTTCCGTTTGACGGAAAGTACGGCTCGTCGCCCGTTCATGCAATTCCGAAGTCGCGTGCTGGCAACCACAATTTCCAGCGCGAGGCTCAAAGCTGATCCAAGACGCCACCAGGAAATTGTTCTGCAAGGATTCTACCTGCATCTTTGGCAGGCAAAAGGGCAAGTGGGCGGACCACCGGTCGTGAACCGGCTGCGGTTGGGCCAGAAACTGCATGAACGACCTGGTTAGCCGCTGACCGCAGCAACAGTTTCGCTGTGAAGTGCCGGGCGGTTCGCGCCGCACCGCTACCATTGGCCACACTTCCTGTTTCAAAGTAAGTGCCATTGGGCCGAACGGCCCGCTTGAGATATGCGTCGACCACCTGTGCAAGTGGATCTAGCCACTCCTGATGGACTGCGCCCCTTTGCCTGCATTCCAGCCCAGCCCAAGATGAACGCCGACCAGCCAGCAAAGCGTGGCAAGAAATGACAGCTTCTGCATTGCACCCCAAGCTTCCGGATAATTATCGGTGTAATACAGAGAGGCGCTGATTGCCTTCAAGGCGATGCATCCGATCCCAAGCGTTGCCAACGTGTAGCGGCGCATGCTGACCAGCATGTACACGATGGCAATTAAGGCGATCACGAAAAAGACTAAGGCAATGTTCACCATTAAGTCATGCATGGGTGATGCCGTCAGCAGGGCGTATACCATGGAGCCGATGCCGGCAATCTGGATCGTCTTGCGCAGTCCGCGTTTTTCGGCTTGACGGGAGATGAGTTCGAATAACATCGCCATGGACAAGCAAAGCAGTAGCAATGCGGCAATCGCCAGGGATCGAACTGCATTCGGCTCACCACTCGGTAGTTCGGCTGCGCACAGTAACGAGACCGTGACACGTGACCAGGGAACCGAGGCCGCGTAGTGGCAGCTGGCAAAAACCAGCAACCCCATGGACAGAATCAGGCCGGCAATCGGCAAGTACGGAATTAGCTTTCGCTGCCAACCCATCATCCAGCATCCGTAATAGGGGCGGTGAGCTCGAATCTGAACGGAACAAGATCGACCAGATAGCGATCCGCCCAGGCAGATCTTCTAACGCGCGATGGTCCGCGATTCGAGAGCTCAGAAGGTAAAAGATTTGCCGCCGAGGTGAAGATGAAATGATTCGTACATCGAGTCGTTCAGCAGCAGCAGGCAATGCTCGTCGGAAAAGCCAATTTGCAGATTGGACTGAGGATCGACAGAAATGTCCACCACTTGTCTGTCTAAGCATTCCAATAAGGATATGGCAGGATTTCCAGAATCCATGTGGACGGGTGCTTGGCTGGCTCGCATAAGTACGAGTGCTCCCTCAACGGTAATCCTCTCAGCCTTGGAAAAGGTCAGTAGAATCTGATTGGCGGTAAAGCCGATCATCGACAACTGCTGTCCAATCAGGCCTTGGATGGGAACATTCTTTGGATCCAGCGGATACAAGCTCAAGCCATAAAGACTGAGGATTTTGGAATAGGCCGGGGACGCAGTGCCAGCGGTCTAGCGATCGCGGCGTCTCGAGGATGATCCGCGATCGAATCCGCCGCGGATGGGTTGTTGCGGGGGCTCAACAGCTGGCTGGGCCTGGGGCGGTTGCTCCTCGGGCTTGGCGGACTCTGGCTGAGCGGCTCGGTTGAAAATCGCACTTAGGGCTTTCTTCAATGAGTTCCCGTTCAGGTCCCCGGAAACCCGATAGACCTCGACGTTCCCCTGATCCTTGGCGGCTTCATCCAATTCGCGGATCACATCTTCGACGATCTTCATCAGATCCTCGCCTTCGGCGGAGATCAAGATGGAATTGGTCAGGCTATCGGGGCCCAGTGAGAGTTTGCCACGCAAACCTCCGAAATCGAAGCCATCCCCTTGAACGCCCTGACTGCCGCCGCTGCGCTTATTTTCACCTCCCTCGTCCACTTGCTGATTTTGTTGGAAAGTTTTGTCGGTAGCGCTCAACAGATCTCGGTAGGCTTCCTTGATGGTGTTGACAATATTTTCCGCGCGGGAGAAGCGCACCTTCACTAGTCTAGTAAAGCGTATCGTGCTCTTATCGACCTGTTCCGGCACGTCCCACAGCTCGATCAATTCCTTGATCGTTTGGCGATCAATATCGTCGGCGCCTTGCACCACAATGGAGTTGGTGTCGTTGTCCCAGATGAAGCGGAGGGGTGGTTTGTCGCCCAACTGACGCTCTTTTTCATCCCCCATGTCGAAAAAGGAGAAGAAACGCGGCCGGTTATCTTCTTCTTTGTCAAAGTACTCCTCCAAATTCAATGACACCCAACTGGCCCGAGCGTGCTTAACTTTGAAGATGTCATAGGGCCGCCGCGGAGGACGATTGGTTTGCATGAGTTCTTCGAGACGATCCAGGGCAGCGGTATCTTCCGATTGCAGCACCAGATTGCCAGCCTCATCCAAGTAGATTCTCACCGGCGGCGGTTGTGGTTGTTGAGCCTGTTCCAAGCGAGACTGTGGATTAAGCTGCGTTGAATCGCTGGAAGCTGGTGGTTCATTCGCGGTGGAGCTGCCATCGGATTCCACATCGGTATTCTCCGCTGCAGAACCCGCGATGACGTCGTCTGAGACCGCGGCTGCGGTAGCGTTGGGCGATTCACTGTTTTCATCGGGCCGACTGGTCAGGTACGCAAATCGTGGATTACTCCTTGAGTTGCGGGTGATTTTATCGCTGTTCGGCGAAGCGGGATCCGCCTTGGGAGCTGGCTGTTCGGCGCCTGCCTCTGGTTGCTGGCTATCACTGGTTTCAGCCGCCTCGTCTTCCGGAGATTGAAACTCAGATTGCTCCGGCAAAAGCAGCGGGTTGGGAGAGATGCGATCCCACTGTTCCTTGAGCTGTTTCAAGTAATCATAAGTCTCTGGCTGCCGCGAGGCATCGATCACCCGCATGGTACTTGGGCGACCACCCTTGGGCGGAACTTCTCCCAGTTTGACCAGCAAGTTCTGCACTTCCTCCATCTCAATGTCGTTGACCCACAGTAGCAGCTGGTTGTCCTGCACATTGGCGCCAACCCGCATCTTGTCGCTGCTCTTCTTTTCGCGATTCCGTGAATAGGGATCGTAGTAGCCGAAGATGTAACGATTGCGTCGGCTACTATCGTCTTCCTCTTCTTCATCAGCACCCATTAAGAACTTGATGCTGCCTGCCACAGACTCGGCATCCAAGCGTCGCAGTTGCATCACCTCAAACCGCCTTTCCGAACCGTCGAGACGGTCGATGACAGATTGGATCATGTATTGATCCGCGACGGAGGCGTAGGCGATGATGGCATTGTTCTCTTCGTCGACTTGCAAGCGTGTGGTAGGTTCCAGCACGTCCATGGCTGTCAGCGAAGCGACCAGTTCAGTGGGCCCTAGCGACGCCAGGCGAAAGACCTTCATACGGGTATTCAGGCGTTGATAGTCGGCAGCGGATTCGTTTTGCACATCAACGCGGGCGATAAAGGATTCAATGATGGCCATTTTGTCTGGCGGCGCATGCACGATGACACTGTTGCTGCGCTCGTTCGCTACTAGATAAACATCCTCAGAGCGCGGCTTGCGTTGGCTGCCGCCGGCCGCACCTGGGTTGCCTTGCTGCATCTGTCGTTGCATCTGCTGTTGCATTTGCTGCATCTGTTGCTGCATTTGTTGCTGCATCTGCTGTTGCATCATGCGGGCCATGGCGGAAGAAGAATCCCCACCGGAACTGCTCTGTCCATTCTGCAGTCCGAGAAAGGCTTCCAGTTGCATCTTGACCGCTGCCGCACGGGCAAAACGCAGCGGGAATTCGCGGGCCAGATTTTGCAAGGCGATCGCCGATTGTTCCTGTTCGAGAATCTCGTAGATATCACGCAGGTTGGCGGCCGCGTCCATGCCTTCCAGGCGATTGGTCGACTGCAGGGGTGTCAGGCGTCCATTTTTGCTGATCATGGAACTGAACTCTTGGTGCACTTCCTCGGCCAGCAACCAGGAAAGCGGAAATGACGTCCTGACGTAGCGATGTGGCGGGAGACTGGTCAGCTGGTGGGGTTGAACTCGCGGTACCAGGGATGGATTTAACCCTTCCACTTTTGCGACAGTCAACGTTTCATCGTCTTGCAACATGGTAAAACCGCGCATCAGCAAGGCGCGATTGATCATGTCACCGGTCTCTTCTAAGGAGTGTGGTCGCTGAGTGGCCAGATTGATGTAATCCCCCGGCAGCTCTTGCCAATCGAACGACAGATTGCATACGTCTGCGTACCATCTCAATACGTCAGGCCAGGGCTGGTTGCGAAATTGAAAGTAGAGCAACCCCTGATCGTCGGGCTTAACTTTCAGTTCATCTGGATTTGGCTTGGCCGGGGGCTCCGCGGTGCGTTGGACGTTTTCCAGTTTGCCCGCGGACTCGGATTTCCCTTCTTCACCGGGTTTGGCATCGTCGGGCTTTGCTTCGCCGGGCTTGGCAGCACCCGCAGGACCGCCGCCCTCGGCCTGGGCTCTGGCTGCCTCACGGGCAGCTCGCGCCCGCTCCATCGCTTCCTTCATCTGCTCAGGGCTGGCAGACGGACGGGCACCTGGGGCCCCTGGCGGCGCTTGGAACGGGTCTTGTGCCTTCAAGCTGGACGATAGAACGGCCACCAAGGCGAAGCAGGCGGTACACCAACGAGCGGAAGTCATTCGTCTCGCGGAGGTCGAAGAATGGCTTGGGGCTCTCATCGATTTATTCAATCCCACTTAAACCTAACAGCTTCGATGGCTTTGCAACGCGGCGGTGACCAAATCCGCGCGTGTTAAGCCGGCAGCCCACTCAAATTCCAAAACTCGGATTTCTACCTGGAAGGGCAAACATCTTACCGCTGACATTCGAAAAGGCGTGACACGGGCACGCGCGAAGTTTATCTGCCTTCACATGTCAAACGAGCTCGGTTTTCGGATACGTTCTAGATTAGTAATTTCATTATTGGCTGGATTGTCCTCTAAAACCACGGAAACATTTTGGATTCTGCCAACAAAAAGCTAGTAATTGGTGTGGATGAAGCCGGTTACGGACCCAATCTGGGGCCCCTGCTAGTGGCGGCCACGGTTTGGTTGGTACCTGAGAACGTCACGGAGGCAGAGCTGGCAGCGTCGCTTACCGAGGGATTTTCTTGTGAGCGCTGGGAAGAAGCGTGCCAGACGGTCCCGCTGGGTGACTCCAAGCAGCTCTACCGCCCTGGTCAGGGTCTTGCGAGCCTGGAAACAGGCCTGTGCGCATTGCTGGCAGCCATGGACGAAGCCGACACTTGCCAAAATATCCGGGGGGCCCCCGATTGGCTTGGTGACATGGAGACGTTTCTCCAGCGATTTGGAGAAATGCCCCAGGGAGAATGCGATCTGCCCTGGTATCGACAGCTGCAGGCTTTGAAGTTGCCCTCGGCGCAAACTTCGCGAGAAATTCTGAGGTTGTCGGAGCTAGCGCGCCAAAGATTCCAAGCACTGGATCTGTGTCTGTTGCAGGCGCGGGTCCGCGTCATCAGCGAAAAAGAATTTAACGCGGGTATTGAGAAGCTGGGCTCCAAGGGACAGTTGCTTACGATCACCACACTCAAGTTGGTGGCGGATCTGTTGGAAGCAATGCCCCGCCCTGTTGAAATCTTTTGTGACCGTCATGGGGGACGCAAGAATTACTTGCCCCAGCTGATGGACACGTGGCCGGAGGCCTGGTTCCAAGAGACTCGATCCGATGCAAGTCGTTGTAGTTACCAGAATCTTTGCCAGCCAGAATTTACGATCCACTTTTCGGTCGGTGGGGATTCCTTTCCTCCGACGGCCTTGGCATCCATGCTGGCCAAGTATACGCGAGAAAGATTCATGGAGTCCTTCAACGCGTTTTGGAGTGCTCGGCTGCAAGATCTCAAGCCGACTGCGGGCTATCCGGTAGATGCGGAGCGATTTCGTCGGCAACTGGGTGATGCGCCGCGAGAGCTGGGGCTGCCCGCGTATCTTTGGTGGCGTAGTCGTTAAGGCTGGCGGGTCACATCTTGCGCCAGAATGCCGGCAAGAAGAGCACCAGGATGCTGAACATTTCAAGTCGGCCCAGGACCATCAGAAATACAAACAGCAGTTTGCTGGTAGCTGAGAATCCCTGATAGTTCGCGGTCGGTCCCACGACTCCGTAGCCCGGACCAATATTGTGCAGGGTCGCGGCCACCGCGCTAGCGCAATCCAATAATTTGTGGTCCAACAAGTCGCCGGAAGTAACCGTTGCGCCCGAGGTCCACTGACGATCCGGTTCGATGGTGATCAGCACCAGCCAGCTACAGGCGAAAACAGCGGCCACCAAGCCGAAATAAACCAAGATGTGCTTTCGCAGGTCGTGATCGTTGATCGTACGATTGCCGATTCTCAACGGTCGGACCACCTTGGGATGATAGGAAAGTTCCAGCTCCAACTTCAGAATTTTGGCCAGCAATACGTGCCGGATGACTTTCATGCCTCCGCCCGTGCTGCCGGCACAGCCTCCCACAAACATCAGCAGAATGAGCACTCCGCGACCAAAATTGTTCCACACGTCGTAGTCATCCGTTCCAAAGCCGGTGGTGGTCATGATGGACACAACTTGAAACAGCGAGTTGCGCAAGGCTGAATTCAGATTCTCAAAGTCACCGTTGGCCATGCCGAAGAAGATGATAGCCACACTGACAATGGTCATAATGGCGATGTAAACCCGCCATTCGGGATCTTTGAAGAGCCGCTCATATTGTCCCAAGGACACGAACAGCAACAGTCCAAAATTGGTACCGGCCAAAACCATAAACAAGACTGTGATGTATTCAATCAATGGGCTGTCGAAATGGCCCAGGCTGGCGTTGTAGGTACTGAAACCTCCGGTGGCCAGGGTTCCAAATGCGTGACACAAGGCATCAAACAAAGACATGCCACAGAGCCAGAAGATCAGCGACAAGACCAAGGTCAAAACGACATATATCAAGGCGAACACGCCGGCCGTTTTCTGCATCCGGCTAAATTGCGAGTCCTTGGTGGGCCCCGTGATTTCGGCCCGCATCATGGCCTTTCCACCGGCTCCCTGACCCAGGATCGCTACCAGCAGCACGACAATACCCAGTCCACCCAGAAAGTGTGTGCTGCTTCTCCAGAACAAGATGCAATGGGGAACAAGTTCCGGATCTTCGAGGTCCGTCAAGACGGTTGCGCCCGTCGTACTAAATCCCGATTGGGCTTCAAACAGGGCATCCGCAATGCTGATGGTTTGCTGGGGACCGACCTGTGTTCCGCTCAGTAGATACGGAAGAGCTCCCAAGACGGTAGCCAACAACCAGGAAAGGCCGACGGTGGCCATGGCCTCTTTGCGGAATAGTTGCTGACCCCGACTACGCCAGCCGGCCCATAACAATATGCCTCCAATCACAGCCGAAATCAAACTCGATAGGAGCAGGCCTACAAAGCCCCGCCATTCGAATTCAGGTGACTCCAGCGGTGGTTCCAGGTGACGCCGCCAGCCTAGCCAGGGATGAGCCCAGGGCAGCGAAAACAGCATCGTGATCGCAAACAATATGCAGATAATGCCAAGCGTTCGACTGAGTAAGCGATAATTCATGGGAGCATTTATTATCTCGATTGGCGACCGGTCTCAGAGCTCGACGTGATCATCGCGTAGCATCTTCTCAGGTGCACCGGTCTGTGCAGTTCAGTCTCAAGCAAATCGTGTCGCGGTCGGATTGGGATAAATCGCACCAGCGAATCTCATTGCTTATGCGGGCCATGCGAAGTGAAAGCTGCGGCAACTTGATCGATCTTGTTTTGGGGCGACAGAACTAATGCCGTATTTCCAGCGGACAACTTGTCCATGGCGGATGGCACACGCACAAAGTCTTCTTGAAGCACAGCCGCTACCAGGACACCTTCCGGCAATCCCTGCTCTGCCAAGGAAGACTTTGTAACCGGAGCATTCTCCGAAACCTCCAGCTCCAGCACATACACATCGCTGGATGGCAACTGCAACTGACTCAGCACCGGGCCCTCCGTCAGGAAGCCTAGAATCTGCCGTGCCATGGCATCCCGCTCGCTGACTGCATTGTCGATTCCCAGGCGATAGACAATGCTGGCGTAGTCCGGGCGGCCCACGATCGCCATAATCTGTTTCGCCCCCAATTCCTTGGCTTCCAAACCGGCCATGATGTTATTTTCGTCGTTGCCCGTGCAAGCCACGAAGTAATCGCAGCCACCTACACGCTCCTCTTCAAGCGAGGCCTTGCGGGTCGCATCCGTGCAGACGACGGTCGCCCGCGACAGGTGCGATGCCAAATACGAACAACGGGCTTCATCCGACTCCAGCAACAGAACCTTGTGCCGTTTATCGTCCAGGGCCCGCGCCAAGTGGTAACCCGTTTCACCTCCTCCGGCGATAGCCACATATTGTGTCTTGGGTGCGCCCTGCGCGAAAACCTTCTTGACCTCTTCAACGTCCTTGGGCTTACCCAACAAGCTGACCCAGTCACCCAGTTGGATTACATCATTGGCACCGGCGATCCAGGTTTGGTCACCTCGCTTGATGGTCCCAAGACGGACCGCCGTGGACAGCCCCAACTGCTTCAATGGTTGATTGAGCGAGTCGCTGCTGCGGGTCACTTCGAACTCGGCTACTTCCAACTGCCCTCGCGCGAAATGTTCCAGCGTGATACTCTCCGGATTTCGGATGGCTCGGGCTAGTTCCATCGCAGTCAGCTGTTCCAAGCTGAGCAGCCGGTCAATGCCAAAGTGACGCTGGTAGTCAAAAGTGCTCAGATCTCGAAATACGGGAGCGTACACGCGGGCAATGGAACGCTTAACCCCCATCGACTTGGCCATGCTGGCGGCTACCACATTGACCTCATCCACGCCGGTGACCGCGATGCACACATCGCAACCCATGACACCAGCCTGGAATAAAACGCTCGATTGTGAAGCGGAGCCTTCGATGGCTTTGACATCCAAGTCGTTGTTGATTCGACTTACATGATCGGGATCGTTGTCGACCACCGTTACATCGTGACGATAGCGGCAGAGCAGATCGGCAATCCAAGTGCCAACTGTGCCCGCACCCAAGACAAGTATTCTCATGGACTTCGTTTCTGGTTAAACCATCCAGGAAACGACTTGCAGGACGGCGTAGATGCCCAGCATGAACGACGTGATCCAAACAGCGGTCCGGATAGTTTGGTCGAGAATTAGGTGTCGCTTCTCGTGACGTGATCCGCCAATGACGAAAGACACGCAAATCAGCAACGGGAGGTACATGAACAAGTACCCCAGCGACATACTGACAACCATAGCCTATTGTCTATTCCGAATTGGGTGATTGCGAATTGGATGACTCAGCGGATTCGGAACTTTCCGAATCGGCGGATTCTCGCCGCTTGCTTTTGGGCACAGGTGGCGGGAGCGGCCCTGCGTAGGCGTCAAAGACAACCAGGATGTTCAACAGGCCCGCAATCATTGTGTATAGCGTTCCCATGTCGAAACCGGAAGCAGTTTCTTTGTGCCAGTCATCCAGCGTCTTGCTGCTCTTGGGAGCTATCATGAAGTCGCCAAGGGGTGGTTCTCCGCCCCCGCGCTGCGCGTAAGCCTGAATTCCTGCCGGAATGGCGGCAAGACCAATGCCGGATTGCAAAACGTATTGCCACCGCTTTTCCGTATTATTCCATGACGCATACACGCAACGACCGCCGGCTACGAACATTCCGATCACGAAGCTGGTGATTACACACACGGAAAATATCAGCGACTTGAAGTATCGACGCTGGTAAAAATGACCCGCCCCAGGAATGATCCAGGCCAAAAATGCGGCCAAATTGCGATTACGGAGATTGAGTTCTTCCCCATCCGCAATCACCACATCGCCTGTTACCTGCGATTTGCTTGCTTTTGCCATTCGCGTCCCATAATCGAGAAAGCCGAACCAACGGTCTCTTTGCCGAAGGCGAATATTGTAACCGGCCCACCCCACCCTACCAGAGCAAGCGACTAGAAGCGTACCGACAGCCTCATTGTGCTTGCCGCTTGCCATCGTCTCCGTCTTATAATTCGCCGTTAGGATTCGGAAATTTCCCGCGGCTCCCCCTCTTTGCCTTGTTTTCTGAGCATTCACCCATCATGACGGCCTCACAGCAAGTCATTGCCATGACTCACGGCTACGCAGCCCACCGCGCGGTGATGGTACCACTCGCCACTCGCCTCAGAAAATTTGGTTACCGGGTAGTAAACTGGGGGTACGCAAGTGTCTGCAAGGATATCACTGAGCACGCAAGAGCATTTCGACGGCTGCTGGAGGAGCTGGACGCTGATCCACAAACGGGAGATTTGTTCATTGTTGCTCACAGCATGGGCAGTATTTTGACGCGTGTCGCCCTGCAGGATGCTCCTCTTCCCAAGCTAAAGAGAATCGTCATGCTCTGTCCTCCCAACCGGGGGTCCAACATCGCTGGAATTTCCGCTCCGGTTCTGGGGTGGGCCAGTAAGCCGCTGCGTGAAATCAGTGATCGGTCGGATAGTTTTGTGAATCGGCTGCCGACTGATATCCAGGGCGACTGCGAGGTAGGCATCGTGCAGGCATCCGTAGACTTCGTAGTCCCCAAGGCAAATACTTTTTTGCCAGGCGCTAAGGACTATATTCAGTTGTCAGGTTTGCATTCTTCCGTACTGTTTCGCACCACGACAGCTGAAGTTGTACACGCGTTTCTGCAACACGGTAAATTTCCAGTCCCTACATGAGCCGGGAAAGTCTTCGATATGAATTCAGCATCCGCCAGCCCAGTCATCGAGCTCAAGGATTGCCCGAATCGTCCTAACTGCGTGTGTACCCAGGCGAGCAAGCAGACTCATCGGATGCCGCCATTGCGATATGTGGTGAGTCCAGAAGAGGCTCTTCAAATCATCGAAGGGATTTTGCAGGCCACGCCGCGTGTCAAGATTCTGCAGCGGACCGATCGATATTTGCACGCAACGTTCACGACAGCCTTGTTGCGATTTGTTGATGATGTGGAGTTTGCGATCGATGACGCGCAGAATTTGCTCCATTTCCGCTCCGCATCGAGACTCGGCTACTCGGATCTAGGCCTCAACCGTAAGCGTATGACCGGTCTGGTGGAGCAGTTGCTGACCACCGGCGCATTCGCGAGTCTGTGAGTACGGTCATGGAAGTTGAATTGAACTATGGCAAGCGGGGACTCAAGGTTCGTATTCCGCAAGACGCCAAGACAACGCTGATTCAGAAGCCGCCGATGCCTGTGCTGAAAGACGCTCCGGCGGCGGTCTCGCAGGCCTTGCAGCATCCGGTTGAAAGCCGGTCGCTGACGGAGTTGGCGAGGCGGGCAGGCTCCGCTTGCGTGGCTATTTGCGATATCACGCGCCCTGTACCCAACCACCTGTTTCTTCGCCCGATGATCGAAGCAATGCTGGCCGCGGGCATGGATCCGCGTCGCATTAGCGTGGTGGTAGCCACCGGCTTGCACCGGCCGAACCTGGGGCGGGAACTGGAAGAGTTGGTTGGAGATCCCTGGGTTCTGAAACATGTATCGGTTGAGAATCACGATGCCCGCGACGATAGCCAGCATGTGACCTTGGGCAATACCGCCACACGCGGCACCTGTGTCCGCTTGGACAAGCGTTTTGTCGAAGCGGAACTGCGGATCGCAACCGGTCTTGTAGAGCCGCATTTCATGGCCGGCTACTCCGGTGGACGCAAGGTGATCGCCCCTGGTCTGGCGCACGCGGAAACCATCACCACCTTCCACAGTTCACGATTCATGGCGGACCCAGCTACCCGGAACTGTAATTTCGTTTCCAATCCTCTGCACGAGGAGCAATTGGAAATCGTGCGTATGCTGGGAGGCGCCTACGCACTCAATACGGTGATCGACGACTCGCGGAATCTGTCCTTTGTCAACTTCGGAGAAATCATTGCCAGTCACCAGCAGGCGGTCGAATACGCCCGTCAGTATTGCGAAGTCGAAGTTCCGGGGCCGTTTGATGTGGTGCTGACGACCGCGGCTGGCTACCCGTTGGACAAAACCTATTATCAAACCATCAAGGGTATGGTGGGAGCGATGGAGATTCTTGCACCCGGCGGGGATTTGATCATTGCCTCGGAGTGTTCGGAAGGCTTGGGATCTCCCGAGTTTGTCGCGGCACAAAAGTCCTTGGTGGCACTCGGCCCCGAGGCTTTTTTGAGAAGTATCTCGAAAAAGTCACATGCGGATGTCGATGAGTGGCAAACGCAGATGCAATTGAAGCCGCAGACGGTAGGCAAACTGCACCTGTATTCGGACCGTTTGCCCGTCCAAGACCATCCATGGACCGGAGTCAACGTGCTCGCGTCGCTCGAGGCAGGACTGGCTGATTGCCTCAATCGTTCGGCAAACCGGACGCTCGCGGTCATACCCGAGGGGCCTTACGTAGTTCCCTATTGTCGGTAGCCACGCGCGCTTGAGCGTGGTCGGCGACAGCCAAGCTCCACCTTCTGGCGAAGGTAGCTACGCTCGCCAAGATCCACCTTCTGGCGAAGGTAGCTACGCTCGCCAGAGCGTGGTGGGTGATCGTGGCCGGCGAATGCCGAGATCCACCTTCTGGCGAAGGTAGCTACGCTTGCCGAGATCCACCTTCTAGTGAAGGTAGCTACGCTCGCCAGAGCGTGGTGGGCAAGTGCCCTAAGCTCACGTGGATACGGTCTGCATGTGTTGAGCCAGATAACTGCGGAGTTTATCCAGATCCGATGCGAAGCTGCGAATGCCCTCGGCAAGCTTTTCCGTGGCCATCGCATCCTCGTTCAGCATCCAGCGAAAGATACGTTCGTTCATGTCAACCCGCTCGATATCCATCTCAGCTGCATTGGCGGCGTCGAGCTGTTTGGTAACGGGAGCATCGCTCGACTCGAGTTCCTGTAGCAGGTTGGGAGAAATGGTGAGCAAGTCACATCCACAGAGCGCAAGTACTTGCTCAGCGGTACGGAAGCTGGCTCCCATGACTTCGGTTGGGTAGCCGAATTTCTTGTAATAGTTGTAGATGCGGGTGACGGACTCGACGCCAGGATCATCCGCAACGGGGATATGCTCGACACCCCGCTGCTTCTTGTGCCAGTCGTAGATGCGGCCCACAAAGGGGCTGATCAGCGTCACTCGAGCTTCGCCGCAAGCAATGGCCTGGCCAAAGCCGAATAAGAGTGTCAGGTTGCAGTGGATGCCCTCTTTCTCCAAGTGTTCGGCCGCTTGGATGCCTTCCCAAGTGCTGGCGATCTTGATCAATACTCGGTTCGAATCGATGCCGACCGCACGATACAGGGCGATCAATTCGTGAGCTTTATCGATGGTTCCTTGCGTGTCGAAGCTTAGTCGAGCGTCTACTTCGGTAGATACTCGGCCTGGGATAATCTCCAGGATTTTAGCGCCGAAGTTCACGGAAAGCTTATCGACGATGGCGTCGATCAACTCGTCTTCCTGGCTGGCTCGCGATTGTCCGTAGGCAATCGCGTCGTCGACTAGAGATTGGTACTCGGGCATCTGGGCCGCTTTGTAGAGCAGCGAGGGATTCGTGGTGGCGTCCTGTGGTGCGTATTGAGCGATCGCTTCGATCTCGCCCGTGTCCGCAACGACGGTGGTGGATTTCTTCAATTCGGCGAGAGCGCTCATGCAATTGGACTCCAGTATGCAGTGCAAAATCAAAGTAACTAAGTCGCGTTCGAGCATTCAGTGTCCGACAGTCGCCTTTCGCTCCGCGAAAGTAGCGTTTCTCCGCAGCTTTCGCGGAGCAAAAGGCGATAGTTGATCGAAAGATCCTAGCCCGACCGCCAAACAGATATCCTCAGCCGCTAAGCTCAATTGCCCGTAGATCAAAATAGCCAAGAAAGCGGCAGCTTTGTGCGACCTCTTCATTAAAGCCGCTTGGCAATATTAGAGCAACCGCGCACGTCGATCACCGACGCTTGCCTACGGCCGCACGCAAAGGCTGACCCAGCAAGTGACGATTTGCGGCGATCAGGCTAAACTCTGGCGTAGACGGCAAAGACCAGCTCGCGTGTCTCAGCTGTATGGGCTCAGCTGTATGGGCTCCGCGGTACGAGGCTCTTAATCAGATTGATGGTCCCACAAATTATTTCTCAGTTCGCAAGGCAGACGTGAATGTTGACTCGACTTGGTTGGCTACAGGCTTTGGGGATTCTTTGTCTGTTGGTTGTTGTCGATACGGGCTGGCATATGAATAAAGTATCCGCAATCGATCCTGCGGCGCAAGCAGAGGACCAAGAACTTTGGTTCGGCACCCTAGATGCCGAGGTGCGATGCTTTCGATTTCTGGTCACGTTGACCAAAATTGAAGGTGGCTGGTCAGGTGAGCTGAAAAGTTTGGACGAAGGTGGTCGCGATTTCCCCTTGGATAACGTTCAGCGCGACGCGGAATCCTTGGTTTTTGCGATCCAGTCGACGGGCGCTAAGTTTACATCTCAGGTGGATGCTTCGGGCGACACGGCCGTTGGTCAGTGGCAACAGCGCGGCGCGAATTTGCCCTTGGAACTGGCTCGAGTTGCCGAGCTGCCAAGTGAGAAGCTCAAGTCCGTTTGGATCGGCGAACTCAATGTGCTCCTGCAGAAGCTCAAAGTTCAAGTGCGAGAACTCGAGTCGGGCGAAGTCTATTTTGACAGCGTCACTCAACAGGTGGGGGGCTTTGTAGCGACCAAGACCGTTGACGGTGAGCAAGTTGTCATCGATGTACCGGCTATCGGGGGCAAGTTTGAAGGAAAGATCGAAGACGGTGGGCAACGGCTGGTCGGAAAATGGAAACAAGGCTTGGTGCCGTTGAATCTGACACTGGAGAAATCCGAGCAAGCTGTGGCCGCCACGGAAGTACCCGTTCCCAATCGTCCTCAAACACCGCAACCGCCATTTGCCTACCGCATCGAAGAGGTGGAATTCCAGAATAACGACGCGGGAGTCACTTTGTCGGGCACGCTAACGCTTCCCCAGGAACAGGGGCAGAGCAAATTCCCAGCCGTGGTATTGATCAGCGGTTCCGGTCCGCAAGACCGAGATGAGACGATCTTGGGCCATAAGCCATTCTGGGTAATCGCCGATCATTTTTCCAAGAACGGAATTGCCGTGCTGCGATATGACGAGCGGGGTGTTGGCCAGTCCACGGGGGACTTCTCCCAAGCCCAATCAACAGACTTCGCCGACGACGCACGGGCAGCCATCGATTTTCTCAGTCAGCATCCGGCGATTGACAGTTCCAGCATGGGGCTGTGCGGCCACAGCGAAGGCGGATTGGTGGCACCGATGGTCGCCGTTGATGACCCACGCGTGAGTTTTATCGTGCTGATGGCTGGGCCGGGAGTCACTGGCGAGCAAGTTGTAACCAGCCAAACGCGATTGATTTTGGAAGCTAGCGGAGTGGGTGAAGAGGAGATTCAGCGACAGCTGAAGATGCAGCGGGTCTTCATCGATTTGGCTAAAGAAAATCCACTGCCGACCAAGGTCCAGTTCACCAGCCGTGCTCTGGAGTCTATCGCTCCCCTACTCAAGGAACAGGAAAAAGCGGGAGACACGGGACAGCAAATGGTGGAGGCCGTTTTCGGCCAATTGGTAAGTCCTTGGTTCCAGTTCTTTCTGGTGCATGACCCGGCACAGGATCTGGCGCAAGTGAGATGTCCGGTACTGGCCATCAATGGAGAAAAGGACCTGCAGGTGGATCCGAAACTGAATTTGCCCGCCATCACCAAGGCACTTGAGCAGGCACCGACCAACGACTTTGAAATTGTCGAATTGCCGGGACTCAACCATCTTTTTCAGCAGAGCGCCACCGGACTGGTGCAAGAGTATGCGGAACTGGAAGAGACCTTCAATACCCGCGCACTGGAATTGATGACCAACTGGATCTTGGAGAAATCACGGAAGGCCGCTGAATGAGACTCGTATCTTGGAATGTGAATGGAATCCGCGCAGCCATGGATAGAGGCTTTCGTGATTTCGTGCAGCGTGAGCAGCCCGAAATCCTGTGTTTACAAGAAACCAAAGCCGAGCCAGCTCAAGTAGACTTGCAATGGGCAGAAGAGCTGGGATATCAGCATTTCTGGAACTGCGCTGCTAAGAAGGGCTACAGCGGAACTTGCATTTGGAGCCGAACTGAGCCGTGCAAAGTTCGATTGGGTGTCGATATCGAACAGCATGATCAGGAAGGACGTGTTATCACGGCCACGTTTGAAGATTTCCACCTCGTCAATGTGTACACTCCGAATGCTAAACGCGAGCTGTTGCGGCTGGATTATCGGCAGCAGTGGGACGCCGATTTCTTGGCGTACGTGAGAAAGCTCAACCGGCGAAAGCCGGTGATTTTTTGCGGGGATCTCAACTGTGCCCACCAGGAGATCGACCTGGCAAATCCCAAAGCCAATCGTCGCAATGCCGGCTTTACCGATGAAGAGCGTGCCGGACTGGACGCGATCCAAGCCGCTGGCTTCGTCGACATATTCCGCGAGTATGAATCGGGGCCGGGACACTACAGTTGGTGGACCATGCGGACCAATGCTCGTGAGAAGAACATCGGCTGGCGTTTGGACTATTTCTGGGTGGCCAAACGCTTGCGACCCCGGATTACAGGTGCAAGGATACGTGCAGATATTTTTGGCTCAGACCATTGTCCGGTTGAGATTGAAATGGACTGAGTAAATCGCGTTGTCAGTCCAGCAATCTAAAACGTCGCCCAATCAATGTCAGAGGGCGACGGGACATGTTGAACGCACCTTGTCGACGCCTCAAACCGGTTTGTTTTGCCCTTTCAGGGCGGCTGGGTGTAATGGCATGTTTACCCAGGGCGGCGGCAATGCTCCCAACGCTGCGCGTTGGATAGCGCATTGTCTTGCCCTGGGCTGATGTGTGGATGGCCTTTCAGGCCGGAATCCATGCTTAGGCCGATGGGATGGGTCAGACAGTGTTCCCAGCGCTGAGCTCTTTCAAGTCGCCATTTCATGGCGGTGTCGGGGCATGTGGAACGTGACTCGTTGATGCCCCAATCCTGTATGTTTTGCCCTTTCAGACAACGCTGTGCAGCATTTTGCATTGGATTTACAAGCACGAAGCGCCAGCAAGTGTGTACTCGATGGCGACCGAAACTCACTCACTCGCTCGCGCGTCGTGCTTGTATTTTCGGGCGAGCCGCTCGACACAATATGCTGCACAGCGTTGCCTTTCAGGGCGACTGGGGGTCATCGCACGTTTACCCAGGGCGGCGACAATGCCCCCAACGCTGCGCGTTGGATCGCGCATTGCCTTGCCCTGGGCTGATGTATGGATGGCCTTTCAGGCCGAATCCGTGCTTAAGCCGATTCGGGCATCAATCGTTGTAAGCCTCGATCTCACCACCGGTACGGGTCGCCATCGCTTGATAGACGCGCTCGTCGATCGAATCTGGCAGAAAAGTTACCGAAACATCGGCACGCATGAAGTTCACGCCACCAGTGTGGAAACTGCTGAAGTCTTCATAGTGTCCAACCGGATCGTTGGGTGAGTGATCGGCAACTCCCAGAATGCGGGCATGCGGCTCGGCGGCTTCCGGAATGTTGCCATGCCAAATGCTTTGTCCCAAGCGACTGCCTCGCTCTCCGATCATCAACGTATTGCTCAGACCGTCCGTGACGTCGCGGAACTTGATTCGGCTGTTGCCAAAGAACATGCCGTTACCCCGGTAGGGGGCATCTTCGAGTTCAAACGTTCCAAACATGCCGACATAGTTGCTCTTGGAAATCTCAAACAAGGGATCACCCTCATCGTCAATGGACAGTGTATGGTGGTTGTGGCCATCTCCTTCGTGAATCACAAACAAGTTCGGAGCGGGATCCGAAGGGCAAATGAAGGTGGATACCACGGTCGTGCGAACGGTGGCGTGAATGTCTTCTTCAATGGCGATTCTGGGATCGATCAAGTTGTGAAGGTTGCTGCCTTCCATGAAGGGTAGCAGAGCCGCGGCCCAACCCCATCCAGGTTCGCCTTCAGGACTGTTGTCAATCCAACCGGATGGCAAACACTTGTAGGCCGATTCGTAGTTATGGACGGCGATGCCCAGCTGCCGCATGTTGTTGGTGCATTGCATGCGGCGAGCCGCTTCGCGGGCAGCTTGGACGGCGGGTAGTAGTAGACCAACTAAGATGCCGATGATCGCGATGACGACCAATAATTCGACCAGCGTGAAGCCTCGCTGCGGCTTCTTGGAAACACTTGAAATAGGCATGGAAAATCTCGGGAAAGAATGCTTGAATAAATCATGGTATGGATCTGGCAAAGCTTGCGGCATGACCTTGGTAACTTGGGATGGTCCGCCGGGCAGTTGTTCAGCTGGCTGATCGTTGAAACCTAACCATGGCTTCCGACTGAGCACGCAACCCATAGAGTTCTATGTGTGTAACACGCGCGTCAGGCTCTAGTCAGCCTGTGGTCGGCAAGAAGCCGTGCTTGCGGACAACAAGGCAAGCAAACACTTCTGCGCTAGACCAGGATCCATACCGGCGGCCCCCGTGCGGGAGGCGGGCATTCCACCGTGTAGAGAGTGACTTGACTTTCCAGCGTAAGGCAAGTCGCTAGTAAAGAAGCAATCGAAACCTCGGCACGTGCCAGGCTCAGGGATTGCGACTGGGAAAGCTGAAAACAAACCCAGCAATCATGATCCTCGTGCACGACCAGGTTCTGGTCGGACGAGATCGGACGTCTGGATTCTGCCGAACAGTTGGGATCGACGTTACAGTCGCTTGCGCCGCCGCCATTGGGGTTCGCATTGTCGCAACAGCTAGGGGCGGCTACCGAACATGCAGACGCGGATTCGCATGCGGGGTGATGGCACAGGCCCTCATGCAGCCAGAGTGGCACGCCACCCAGGCTGGACAGAACCAGCATTACCAATTGCGTTGTCCGCTGTAGCATCAAAGCGAAGAAGCTCTAACCGGGTTCAAGGCAGCAAAGTGCGAATAAAATCCGTTCCCTATGCGATTCGCGTGTCCGTAATACGCAGAAAATCCTTCTTCGCTTATCATGATCGTCCGTAATCTGATGGATGTCAATCGACAAAAACTGCCTGATACTGTGCAGCAGTTAGGGTTCGCGGGTCGGGATATACACCCCAAGGCCAGCCAAAACCTTAGTATCCAGGGTGGTTTTTCGCGAGACATTGCCCCAGCTCCGTTCCGAATTCTCCTTTCCATAGCAGCACCTGATGCCCAATAGTGTCGATCCCGTCTGGCAAATGCTCGGGCTGTTAACCGCCTACTCTTTTGCCGTGATCCTGGCTTCGGTGGTGGGTGGCATGCTGCCTGAATGGGTGAAGCTGACGCACAATCGCATGCAGCTGATGATTAGTCTGGTCGGAGGTTTGATGCTGGGAATCGCCATCTTCCATATGATTCCCCATGCTCTGGTTGCCGCGGAGGGACGCATTGACCAAGTCACGCAAGGCGTCATGTTGGGACTGGTGGCAACTTTCTTTTTGATCCGTTGCTTTCATTTTCATCAGCATGGGCCCGCTGATTTCGGGATTCAGGCCGAGGCGGAAGCAGCGACTCGGGCAGCGCTGGTCGACGACCATCAAGCTGACCAGCAAACGCATATCTGCTCCGAACACGTTCACCCCGCTCCCTGTGATCATGCAGGGCAGCAACATGCCGACCATCGCCAGGGAACGACGCGTTGGATCGCTGTGCTGGTTGGTCTGGCTCTGCATACGCTGATGGATGGAGTTGCCATGGCGAGTGGCGTGGTAACGGAGGCAGGCCATACCGCGATTCCCGGTCTGGGCATTTTTCTGGCTGTCTTGCTTCACAAACCCTTGGATGCGGTTTCCATCACCTCGCTCATGCATCCGGTGACAACCCCGTCGAAACGTCTGATGGTGAATGTTGGATTCGCGCTCATGTGTCCCTTGGGTGCCTTTTTATTCTGGGCGGGCGCAACCTCGGATAACGCTTTTGCACAGCAGTTGGCGGCTTGGGGTCTCGCCTTCTCGGCCGGGGTCTTTCTGTGTATTTCCTTGAGTGATCTGCTGCCAGAAATGGAGTTTCATTCGCATAGCCGAATTCCGCTATCGATCGCCCTGCTGCTGGGCATCGCACTGGCTTGGGCCATTGGGCTGCTAGAGGGCGAACACGCGCATTCGCACGATGCCCATACCGGTGGACACTTTCATGAAGAACGCGATCACGCGCATGAACATGGAACACCGCAGCCATCCGATGACCACGCTGGACATGACCACGCCGGTCATAGCCACTGAGTCTGGCGTTCCGCGTACGGGATTTTCCCTGCACCTTCAACTCTCGGCACGGGAAGGGAGTAGAATCCTTGGTGTTCGTCCCTCAACACCAATGCGAGCCAAGTCATGCTGAGAATCATTGTTTGTGGGCTATCCATCTGCATCGCAGTCGGCGAATTGGGATTCTCCGCGGATCGCCCGAACATCGTAGTGATTGTGTGCGACGATATGGGTTTCTCCGATCTAGGCTGTTACGGAGGTGAGATTGCTACACCGAACTTGGATCGGCTGGCCGCCCAAGGTTTACGGTTTACGGATTTCCACAACAACGCGAAGTGTTCCGAAACACGAGCATCCCTGCTGACGGGGCTGTGGCACCAACAATCCGACAATCTCAAGCAGCCGGGAAACGTCACTCTCGCCGAGGTGTTGAGCAGCGCGGGCTATTCGACTTTCATGAGCGGCAAATGGCACGTGGCCGGCCTTCCCAACGACCGAGGATTCGATCGCTACTTTGGTTTCTTAAGCGGATGTATCAATTTCTTTACCGGCGAAGACTGGGGCTCGGGTACGCAGTGGGGAACCGGCGAGAATCTCATGCGTCTGGATCGTGAACCCTTTGAGCCCCAAGCAGGCTTCTATTCCACCGATGCCTTCACGGATTTTGCTCTTCAATTCTTAGACTCGCGCGACAAGGCGCGGCCCTTTTTCTTGTACTTGGCGCACAATGCACCGCACTTCCCCCTACAGGCCCCTGCCGAGGACATCGCCAAGTACAAAGGTCACTATAGCGACGGCTGGGACATCATCCGACAACGGCGGATCCAAAAGTTGCGTGAGTTGGGAATCGCCGATGCTAGCTGGCAACTCTCGGATCGTGATCCCAATGTAGAAGCCTGGTCGGAATTAAGCCCCGACGAGAAACAGTTTCTGGAGCCTATGATGGAAGTTTACGCCGCCATGGTCGACCGACTCGATCAAAATATCGGGCGGCTCGTCGAATACCTGCGCGAACAGGACGAATTGCAGAATACCCTCATCCTGTTTTTCTCCGATAACGGAGCTTGTCCCTATCAGCGGTTGCGGAACGATCTACTGGTTCCCGGATCGGCCGAAAGCGACATTGCGTACGACGCTCGCTGGGCCAACATGTGCAACGCCCCGCTGCGGCTGTACAAACAGTATGCGCATCACGGAGGGACGTTGACGCCGATGATTGCTCACTGGCCAAACGGCATTCGGACACCGGGAAGATTGTGCCGATTTCCTTCGCACATTGTGGACATCATGCCTACGCTGGTGGAATTGGCGGCCACTGATTACCCCACTCAACTCGGCGAACAACAAATTAAGCCCATGGAAGGTCAATCTCTTGTACCTGCCCTTCAAGGATCGGCATCCGCACGCAGCAAACCGATCTTCTGGGAGTTCAGCGGAAACCATGCGATCCGAGACGCGGATTGGAAGTTGGTCGCCGAACGTTCGAAGGACTGGGAGCTTTACGACCTGGCAGCGGACCGGGCCGAAACCCATGACCTGGCCAGTCAGTATCCGGAGCGGGTTCAAGAACTGGCAAAACGCTACGACGAGTGGGCCAGCCGCGCTGGGGCAAAGACACATGCCAAGTGCCTCAAAGCCAAACCGTCGACTCAGTCGCAATTGTTTGATCTGGATGCAATTCTGCACCCAAGTAAGCATTGAAGCCGCAGCGACAGGGTTCGCAAAGCAATCAGCCCTTGCTTTGACATTTCGGTGTGCATCGCTTGAGGCTTGCCGCCATCTTTCGAGCTAATTCTCTTCTTTTTCTTCGCTTGGCAAGGGGACCTGTTCCTTGCCGCGAAGATAAGCAATCAGC
This sequence comes from bacterium, assembly GCA_024743355.1. Classification (GTDB taxonomy): domain Bacteria; phylum Planctomycetota; class Planctomycetia; order Pirellulales; family Pirellulaceae; genus Aureliella. The sequence continues at coordinate 20,465 of JANSWS010000013.1, read as the reverse complement.
GAGCGGATCTCGTGTTCCGAAAACTGGCTAAGCTGATTCTCGGGCATCATGGACTGCTCGCTATCCTTGCGTTGTACAATTTCCGCTTGCGGCAGCACAACGACGGCCTCGGCAGTCTGAATCGTGATCGCGTTTTCCGTTTCGGTCTGAACGATCCCGGTAATAACCTGACCATCTTCGGTCAGAAAGATGGACTGCCGATATTCGTTGGCCATCACAGCGCTGGGGTCCACAATATTCTCCATCAGATAGTCCAGGTTCGCGCGATTGGAACCCGTTAAGTCCGGTCCGAGCTTTTCACCCACCCCGTACAGCACGTGGCAGCGCTGACAGGTTTTGCCGAAGATTTGTCGTCCCATAGCTGCGTCAGGATCGGGCAAGTCGCTGCGTTCGATCAGGCTCTTGTAGTCCGCCATGATCTGGGCGCGATCTTGGGAGCTTTCGCGCACCTGTCCCCACACCTTGGCAAGTTGTTGCGACAACTCCTTGTTATCCAGGTATTCGATCTGGCGAGCCTGGTCAGCGGTGAGATCGGAAGCGGGAATCTCCCCGGCAGCAATGGCTACTAGCAAAGCTTGTGCGGACGCGGTTCGCGCGGCCAGTGTGGCAACGGCGGCACGACGGCAGTCGTCATTGAGTTCACCGTAATGAGCCAACAGCGTGGAAGCAACCAAGGGATGCGGGTATTGGGCCAGCCCACGGATGGCTGCCAGCCGGACCGGCGGATGTTGTTCCTCGTTGGCAGCCAACACCAGCATCGCTTCGGCCAGGCTGGGATGCTTGGCCTCCAGCATCGACTGCAGTGCCATCTGTCGGATGGATTCGGCCTGCTGCGTGTCCGCTAGGATGTTTCTTAACTTGGATGCTGCGGATTGATCACCGAAGCGGACGCCCAGCCCCAGTGCCTGCAGTCGAAGCGTTGCGTCTTTATGCTCTATGAGCCGAGCATAGACATCGGCCCAATTGTCAGGCAGTTGCGCATCGCGTTGGCCTGCCAGAGCAGAACGAATGGCATTCAAGAAAGTACGCTGCACTTGAGCGTCTCGGCTCTGGTCGAGAGCCTTCACCAGTCGGCCCAATGCCTCGTCGCTTCCCGTACCGCCAATTCGGCGCAGCATGTACTCTCGCAGCAGCGGAATCTTTTGACCGGCCGCCATGCCCAAGGCAAGCGCTCGATCGGCGTCCGCCGCGGCTAACGGTTCCATGATGTACCAATACAGCAAGGGCAGATTATGATCGTCGGCATCCATGGGCTCATGCACCAGGGCTTCAATCATCGACCAGCGTTGCGAAACATCCATACGGTCTATGGCCGAGGCCAAACCACGACGCACAACCGGAGAACTATCCTCCCGTGCCAGCGCCAAGAGAGCGTCATACAACGTCGGATCCAGTTGGCCGGCCGAGTTCGCTGTCCCCAGTCGAATACCCCATTGGCGAACGTGCGGACTCGAGTCTTGCAGCAGCTCCGCCGTCAGCTCGTCGTCCAACCCGCCGATCGCGTGTAGCGACCAGGCAGCTCGTAACCGTCTTGTGTCTTCGCTGTGCGTGCGCAGGATTTGCTGGAGACGTTCAACTGCGGCAACATCAATCTCGGCGGAGCTGGTCCGCTCTTGCAACAATCTACGAGCATGACGCACAAACCAGTCATTCTCGTGCAGACACATTTCAGCCAATTCCAAATCCGAAGCTTGGGCGAGATCGAGCTTTAGTGGTTTGACGGTTGGATCTTTCTGATACCAGATCTTATAGATGCGGCCGTTGCTGCGATCGTGCACTTCGGCCTCACGGCGATGGCAGGCCTGCATGTCGTACCAGTCGATAAAAATTACGTTACCGTCTGGGCCATATCGCATGTTCAAAATCTGCGAAGCCATATCGCCCGTCAACAGAAAGTCCGGACCGTGTTCGCCCACATAGCCCGAGCCACTGGCGATCAAACGATCGGTATTCAGTCTTTGCCCATGGATGTTGTTCATGAACAGCACGCCGTCGTATTCCTCGGGCCACAGCCCGCCTTGATAGATCATGGCACCCGCGTGAGCGTGACCGCCGCCGGCTGCATCGGATTTGTTGTTGCCAGCGTGCGGCGTTGCGCCTAGATAATGCAAGTGATCGGCGATGGTCTTGATATCGTCATAGGTGTAGGGATTGAAATGCTGTCCGGCTTGTCGCTGATAGCGTCCGCCTGGGATCATGTGGTACAGGTGTGGAATAACGCAAGCCGTAATGAAGGCCTCGCCGTGAGCATTGAAATCGACGCCCCAAGGATTGCTGGTGCCGTGGGCAAAGACTTCGAATTGGTGCCGGGTGGGATGGTAACGCCAGACTCCGGCGTTGATGGGAATCCGCTGTTCTTCCGGTGTTCCTGGTTTTCCAACTTTGGAATGCGTGAAGACTCCGTGGCAGCCGTATAGCCATCCGTCGGGGCCCCAGATAAAGGCGTTCAGAGTCTCGTGCGTATCTTGGTATCCCCAGCCGTCCAAGAGAACTTCTGGCGGACCGTCGGGAATGTCATCCTGATCTCGATCGGGAATGAACAGCAGATAGGGAGCCGCTCCGACCCACACGCCGCCAAAGCCGACTTCCAAGCCGCTCACCAGATTCAAGTTCTCCTGGAATACCTTGCGGGAATCCAGCTGTCCATCCCCGGTTGTATCTTCGAAGATCAGAATCCGATCCCGGCCCTGCCCCTCCGCGGCGCGCTGGGGATACTCGTAGGCCTCTGCAATCCACACGCGTCCGCGATCATCCAAGGCCATGGCGATGGGTTGTTTCACATCGGGTTCCGCCGCACAGACGGTGACCTCGAAACCGTCGGGTAATTTCATTGCGGCCGCCGCCTGTTCGGCGCTCAGGCCTCGGTGCGGATATTCATCGTCCACCAGTTGTACGTTGGCTGGTGTCAATGGTCCGGGACGCTGAGCGTGTAGACGGAAGTGATCAAAATTCAAATGTCCCCAACCGCCGGTACTCGCGTCCACCAGGCGAATGAACATCTCCCGACCTTCCGCGCGGCGCAGATCGACGATTACTTGGCTGAGGTTTTCGCTGTCTCGGCCGGAAACTGTGTAAAAGGGTTCGTCTTCGCCGACCGTCCATAACTCAACCCGCGTTTCCGGCGAGCTTCCGCCCGACATGTAGAAGGATCCGAAGCGGCTGGAAGCCACAAAGGGTGCCGAAGTCAATGTGCCGGTGGCTTTATCGCCTTGTGTCTCGTAGCCACCGATCCAGTATTCTCCCAGATGTTGGCTGCTCATATCGCGACGTCGCTTTGAAACCAGGTCGCCTTGTACTGGTTGCTTGGCGAAGGCGTCTCCCTCAGCCGTCCAGTCGGTTAGCGAGCCTGTTTCGAAATCTAAATTCAGCTCGCGGCCGTCGGCGGACTTGGGCCTGATACCCTGCTCGGGTTCGACGAATTGTGTGTCTTTGCCGCGAAAGCGGATGAAGTCGAGTCCCAGCATGTAGGCCTTAACGGCTTGCCGGTTGGCGCCCACGATTTCAAATTCCAACTTGTGCTTGCCCTTGCCCGTTCCGGATGTCTTGAATTCGAGCAAGCCGCTGTTGATGACTTGATCGTTGTAAAGATCGATGGGATCCGCTAAGGGCTGATCATCCAAGTAGACGCGGAAGATGCCATAGTCGCGGGCGCAAGTCAAAACCATTTGTATGGCCTCGATCTCTTGCAGAGCGTTCAGCTCCAAGGTCAGACGATCACCGGGCTTTCCACCGGTCCACCACAGTTGCTGGCGGCCGCTCCACTGCCCGCCGGAAAAATTACTCATGTCTTGGTGGCGTGCTTCGCCAGCGGATACTTGGGCATTGAGCTCCTCACCTTCGATCGCATCGACCACAGCACCATCTTTACCGATCGGAGACGGAGGACCGCGCAGAGCCCGCGCCTCGTCCACATCAACTTGTTTGGGGCCGCGGTAGGGTTGAGGCTGAAGGGATGCATATTCTTCCGGCGAAACTTGAGTCCGCTGTTGAATCAATACGTTAGCGCCTAACATTCCGCCAACTGCCACATCCAATTGTCCGTCGGCATTGATGTCTGCAACCGTCAGCTGCCGACCAATACCTGTTTCCCCATGGATTTGGTAGGGGATCCAATCCACCGTGCCGTCCGCTTGCCTGGTCAAGCGAAACCAATAAACGACCGCGCCCGCGTCCCACATGGGGCTTTGTCGGTGATGCGACCAATAGGTTTTGCCGGTGAGAATGTCCTTGAGTCCGTCGCCATCCACGTCCGCCAGATTTACGCTGTGCAGTTCACTGAACAATACGCCGTAACGGTTCTCCGATGGGTGCGAGCCCATGATCAGGTGTTGGACAAACTGACCTTCTTGTTTTTGTTCGTACCAGGAAAGGCCGAAGTTGTGCGCGGACTCGCTGGTAATCACGTCCTGATCGCCGTCCCCGTCCACATCGTAAGCGTACATTTCCGCGCCACCGCCTCCCGTGGAAAAGGCAACCGGATGATGCTGCCAGCGGCCGTTGAGTGCTCCCGTAGCAGGTTGCTGATACCAGCCTCCAGCGTGCAGCACGTCCTGCAAACCATCGCCATTGATGTCCCCAATTCCCAAACCATGCCCGAATCGCGTGGCGGTCACCTGTTCTGAAATGGCGTGAAAGGTCCAAGCCTTAAATGGCTGGTCCCAGTCGATGGTGGCAAAGCCAAAGAAACCATCCCGGGTACATACCAGTTCAGGTCGCTCGTCTCCCAGCAAATTCACGAACTGTGGGGACTCGTTGGATACCCAGTCAAAGACTTGTTTCTTCGTCCAGCTTCCGACTCCCTTGCCCGGGTTTTGATACACATGGGCCGGCGTGCCTGGAAAGCCAACCACGAAGATGTCCTGCGCACCGTCGCCGTCAAAGTCATACACCCAGGAAAAGAAGTTGTCCGCGTAGCGTTCCATGGGCTGCGCTACCGCCGGATAGATTTCATGCTTCTCGGTAAAGTCCGGTCCGGCAAACCAGTAAGGTCCGTAGACGACATCTTGATGTCCGTCAGCATTTAAATCCCCGACTGCCACGCCTTCGGAAAAGTAAGTTTCCGTCAGCTGCTGCCGCTCAAATCGCAGCTGCCACAGCGGCTCGTCCGCTATCGCGGCGGAAACCAAGCATGCAAGCACGAACGGTAGGGAAGGCATCAACAAGAGAGAGGACAAGCGCATGGAGAACCTCGCTTTGCAGCGTATGGGGCGCACGGGGGTGGGAAACGATCAAATGGAGCAATCTAACCAGCCCCATTGTAAGCGGAAACCAGGTTGACTTCACACCTGAAGTGTTGAAGCAGCCAAACAACAACGAAACGCATTGCAGACTCACCCTGCAGCACTCCGGCTGGCTATAATCGAACGGCTTGCTACCGTCTGAAATCGGTTGTTAAGGACGTTCGATCCATATCAATAACTGTCGCTACCCGCTCCGCGGAAGTTGCGGAAAAAACGCAAGTGCGGGATGAACGCTACTTTCGCGGAGCGAAAGGCGACTATCGATCGAACATTGTTGAGTCCTTCGGATTTTACTTACGAGTCATCTATGCGTTTACTTTTAGTGCTAAGCATTGTGTTGATAACGAGCCTTTCGATCCAGCCAACCAGTCTGGCCGATGGCGGCGCTGTGAGTGTGCAGGATGGATTTGTGACAGCACCCGCGGATTGGCCTTGGTGGCGGGGGCCCCTGCGGAATGGAACGGCGGCGGAGCAACAGCAACCTCCATTGAATTTCAACGAAACGGATGGCGTACGCTGGAAATCCAAAGTGCCTGGCCGTGGGCATGGCTCACCCACCGTCGTTGGTTCGCGTGTTTTTCTGGCGACCTGCCGCGAAGACGTGGGTTCCCAATCACTGCTTTGTTTTGAGCGAGCGACCGGCGAACTCATGTGGGAAACCACGGTGCATTCCGCCGGAGCCATGCGGAAAAACGAAAAATCCACAGCCGCTTCCAGTACGCCCGCCTGTGATGGCAAACGCGTGTACATCAACTTCCCGAACGACGGCAAACTGATGACCACGGCCTTGGATTTGGAAGGCCAGATCCTGTGGCAGCGGGAAATCTCAAACTATGTCGTGCACCAAGGTTATGGCGCGTCCCCCGCGCTCTACCAAAACCTGGTGATCGTCTCCGCGGATAACAAGTCGGGCGGGGCTTTGGTTGCCTTAGATGGCCAGAGCGGCGATTTGGTATGGCGTCGTGAACGCCCTGAAAAGCCGAATTATCCCTCGCCGATCATCTTGCACGTGAATGGCCGAGATCAAGTGGTCATGGTGGGGTGTGATTTGGTGGTCAGTTACGATCCGCTGAGTGGAGAGACTCTGTGGCAAACAGCAGGTGCGACGACGGAGTGCGTAACCTCCACATTGACGGATGGCCAGCTGGTATACACCAGTGGCGGTTATCCTCGCAATCACATGTCGGCGATCAAGGCCGACGGTTCCGCGGAAGTCGTGTGGGAGAATGACAGCCGGCTCTACGTACCATCCTTGGTTATCAAGGACGGATATTTGTACGGCGTATTGGACGCTGGCATCGCGGTTTGTTGGGAGGCTGCAACCGGCAAAGTCATGTGGAAGGCACGCTTGGGAGGAACGTTCTCTTCTTCACCTGTCTTGGTCGGGGACAGGGTTTATGTGACCAACGAGGGCGGTGATTTCTTCGTGTTTCGAGCCGATCCCACTGCCTATGAAGAGTTAGCCAAGAATAAGCTCGGTGTGCAGGTATTTGCGACGCCGATAATCGTCTCGGATCACATTTTCCATCGCGTGACTCACCTCAGCGATAGCGGGGAGCGGCAAGAGTGGCTGTATTGCTTGGGCGAGTAGGCCATCACTAATTGAAGTCGTATCGAAGGGTGCCGACAGTGCGGAAATGAGCTTAGAGTTTCATAGTCCTGCCGTGCAGATAAAAGAGGTTTGCGATCGTGTCAGCGATTCCCGTGCGAGTATCGGCTGCGAATACGTTGCCTTCCTGGCTGCCAGTGGAGTACTATAAAACAGCATACCGCCAAGGCATCGACTACGGGACCGAAAGCCCATGAATACGGATCTAAGACTTAGCGTCGCTGATTATGAACGCATGGTTGCCAAGGGCGCCTTCGATGAGCTGACACAAAGAATCGAACTCATAGGCGGGGCAATCAAATCCATGAATCCAGCCGGTCCCGTTCATGACGACATCATTGAGTATCTCACTCGATGGTCGATTAAGAGCACAGACGAAAAGTTAGTGGGAGTGCGGGTGCAGTCTGGTCTAGACCTGAGCGACTTCGAAAGTCGGCCGGAACCCGACCTTGTGTGGGTGAAGGCAGGCCGTTACTTACGGGGACATCCGCGAGCCGAGCAAGTGCTGTTATTGATCGAAGTTGCCGATAGCAGCCTGGCTTTCGATATATCTGTCAAAGCCGACTTGTACGCGCAAGCTGCAATTCCGGAGTATTGGGTTGTGGACACTAATGCGGAAGAAGTGCGCGTACATCGCACCCCTTGGGAAGGACGCTATAGAGAGATCACAACCTTTGCCGCAGCCGACAAAATATCGCCGCAATGTTTAGCCCTCGCAACGCTCGATTTGTACATGCTCTTCGGCGGTACCGGTGGTAAGTAATACAGCGCATCGGTTTAAGGAGGATGTCATGGGACTGTTTGACGGAACCCCGCTCGAACGTCCGGTACTTTGTGAGATCTGCGGACTGGAAGTGAAAGTATGCAAGTGCGAGCCCGTCGCCAGCGACGCAACTGTGGTGGAAGTCCCACCATCGCAGCAAAGGCCCAGTTTGCGTGTCGAGAAGAGAAAACGCGGCAAGCAGGTTACGCTTGTCGCGGGCTTATTGGGTTCGCCCAAGCAGCAACAGCAGCTGTTGACGGAATTGAAAAATCTGTGCGGAGCCGGAGGCAGTATGGAAACCGATGCGATCGCAATACAGGGTAAGCATCTCGAACGCATTGGCCAGTATCTGAAGCAGCAGGGATATCGCCTTAAATAGCCGAAGTTGCCGTAAGCAGGCGATTTAGCTGACCCAGGCTTTTCGAAAACCATCAGCCGGTCGGCGTTAGCCTTGTCTTTACCCACTTCTTGACAGTCACGCGAGCAAAAAAGCCAACCCAAGTTCGTTCTCGTTCTCGTGCTCGGGTCCGGGGCCGGGTCCGGGAGCACGTCGATTGAGAGCACCATTTCATTAAGCACGAGCACGATTGCGGAATAAAAATGTGGGTAAAGACTAGCGGCGTTAGCCGCGGTTCTACTGCGTTTGACAGAATCGCAGCTTGGTGACCGAACTAGACTCATTCAACCAAGAGCGAGCCAGGTTGGTTCTCGTCGCAGTCTTGTCACTGATCTAAAGCCAGATTTGCCGCGGCGAACCGCCGTTTCCTTCCTGGCAACATGCGTCGAAAACCGGGAGTTAACACCAAAGCGGCACTTACTTTGACAGAGGAAGCGAGGCCAATGGCAGCGGTGCGGCGCGAGTCGCCCGGCACTTCACAGCGAATTTGTGGCTGCGGCCGTACGGCTTGCGCCGTTACGCTACCAAAGTAAATGCCATTGGGCCAACGCCAAATCGGCTAATGTTTTCGGATAGGTTTTAAGCTAATAAGGGACGATCATTGCAGTCATGGCAATGGACCCGTGTCATCCAGATCCATTCGCTCAGCAGTATCTGCGTCGACGATTTGCTGGCTCAATTCACGCGCCAGATTGCGCAACAACGCATTGCCCATGCGGGGCATGCGCCGCGTTAGGCGGTTGAACTTGCGGCGATCGACCAGCAATACCTTGGCTGGCTCTTGAGCGACCAGCGTGACCGGTGACTTGGCGGGCGCGATCAGCGCCTGTTGACCGAAGCTCTGGCCAGCTTGTAGCTCGGCTTCGATCAGATCGTCGTCGATGATTCGAAATGAGCCTTCCATGACAACGAACATTCCAGGACATTTGTCGCCCATGGCAATCAGTTCTTTGCCCTGATTGCAGTGCAGCATGGTGCAAGTTGTGAGCAAATGCAGCAGGCGGCTGACAGAGAGCTTGCGACCCAAACAGCTGTTTTGCAGAGCCTCGATCCGCTGGGGCGTATCCGGGACGGTTTCCTGTTCTTCATCACGTAAGGCTTCGACCACGACCGCCGTGATGTTATCAGCTCCCCCCGACCGCTTGGCAAAGTCGATCAAAGGTTCCGGTTTGGAGACGATGTTGCGTTTGGACAAAAGATCGGCGACGACCGACGGATCTTTGAAGTAATTACTCAATCCGTCCGAGCACAGCAGCAAGCGGTCACCAGGCAACAAATCAAAAAGAAGCGTATCGACAACGACCGATTCATGCGAACCAATGCAGCGGGTCAAAACGTGTTGGAATTTGCTTCTCTCGGCTTCTTCACGCGTCAAGCCCCCGGCCAGATACATCTCGTTGGCCAGCGTATGGTCGACAGTTAGTTGATGAATGTCACCGGCCCGCTGCAGATACAGTCGGGAGTCGCCGACATGAGCCATTACTGCCTTGCTCTGGACAATCACCAGCATGGTCATGGTTGTGCCCATACCGGCATACTCGGAGCTTGAACTGGCAAGACGATAAACCTCTTGACTGGCCGTCTGCACGGCTTCTTCGGCTATTTTCAAAATGCGAAAATAACCTTCCGGCTTCACCGTTGCCTCGTCCAACACATGCGATCTGGCGGAGATAAAATCCGTTACATATTCGATGGCCCGCTCAGCAGCTACCTCGCCGGCAGCGTGTCCGCCCATGCCATCACAGACGATATACAGCCCAAGTGATTCGTCGATGAGATATTGGTCTTCGTTGCCATCGCGCTTCAGTCCAGGATCGCTCAAAGCGGATGCAGCAACTTTCATAACGACCAAATTCTCCTAGTAGCATAGCCAGCTACGCCAGAATCTCTTCGATGACGCGGGCGGGTTTGACTCCAATCAGCTTTTGATTGAGTCCCTGAAAAGGAAACGACAGCCGCTGAGGATCCAGGCCCAGCAAATGCTGCATGGTGGCGTGCAGATCCCGTAGCTGGACCGGGTTCAAGGCAGGCTGGTACCCCATGGCATCCGTCTCTCCATAGCTCATGCCAGCACGAATCCCAGCTCCCGCCAGCCACATAGTAAAGGCGTTCGGATTGTGATCGCGACCAACGAATCTCGTGGCCACTCCTCCACGATTCTCAGCCATCGAGGTGCGGCCGAACTCGCCGCCCCAAACCACCAGCGTGTCTTCCAACAAGCCGCGTTCATCCAGATCTTTTAGCAGGGCCGCCACGGGGCGGTCCATCTGCTTGCATTTGTCGATAAAGCCGCCGTTCAGCGACTCGGATTGCTGCGAGCCGTGTGAGTCCCAGCCCCAATCGAATAGCTGAATGTAGCGCACGCCACGCTCCGCTAGTCGTCGGGCCAAAAGGCAGTTATTGGCAAAAGATGTTTTACCCGGCTCAACGCCATAGGCGTCTTGCACGTATTGGGGTTCGCGGTTGATATCCATGGCCTCCGGTACCGCCATCTGCATACGGAAAGCCATCTCGTATTGGGCAATACGAGTCAATGTCTCGGGATCGCCAAAGCTTTCGTGATTCATCTCGTTCAGTCGCTTCAGCGCATCCAGGGCTGCACGGCGGCTATCGCGGGTAACGCCATCGGGATTGGCGACGTTCAGAACGGGATCACCGGTCGACCGACACTGCACACCCTGATAGACCGATGGCAGAAAGCCACTGCTCCACAAGGCATTGCCGACACGCGGCGGTCGACCGCCGGATAGCAAGACGATGAATCCCGGCAGGTCCTCGTTCTCCTGCCCCAGTCCCCAGGTGACCCAGGAACCGATGGATGGATAGCCGACGCGCGCTTGGCCACAGTGCACCATCAATTGCGCGGGCCCATGGTTGAATTGATCGGTCTGCACTGTCTTGATGAAACAGACTTGGTCAACCACCTTCGAGAACTCGGGAAGCCGATCGGAGAGCCAGGCACCCGACTCACCATATTGCTGAAAGGGAAACTGCGGACCGAGCATGGTAGGCGTGCCTTGAATAAAGGCGAAACGCTGGCCTTCCAAATATTCGCGCGGGCATTCCTTGCCGTCAAACTTCACCAAGTCAGGCTTGTAGTCAAACAGTTCCAGTTGACTGGGAGCTCCGATCATATGCAGAAAGATGACACGCTTGGCCTTGGCGGGAATGCGGAACTCCGGATCCGACGACTCGGCCATCGCCGCGCGAGCTCCTCCAACCGTTTGGTCCGCCAGCCATAGACTACCCAGCCCCGTGGCGCAGTTCCGCAGAAAATGCCGACGCGTGTGATGTTCCAGACTGCGTTGTGCGAATTCGGATTCGATACTTAGTGAAGACATGGATCAAGTTTTGAAAATGGGTGACGACTGGAAATCTGCGGGCTCGTTCGGCCTGACGTCCCGAGGCGATTTGCGGGAACTCGTTCTACTTGTTGAGCACTTCATCCAAGTTCAGCAGCACGCTGGCAACGCTTGTCAGCGCGTTGAGCCTGGTTGATTCGGTGCCAGCCTCATCAGGAGCGTGAGCGTCTTCTTCGTTCCGTCGGATTTCATACAAATCGATGAGCGGCTGCAGTTCTCTCGGCTGGGGATCGCGGCAGGTGGCGAGCAGGAAACCATACTGCAATTGTTCTTGCAGCTCGACGCTGTGATCGAACATGCGCTCGGCCAGGGCCTGACTGGCCTCCACAAAGGTCGCGTCATTGAGCGTCATCAGGGCTTGGAGCGGTGTGTTGGATGGCAAGCGACGGGGCGCACAGAACTCACGCGTGGGCGCGTCGAATGAGGCCATAACGGGAAACTGAATCGTTCGCTTAATGTAGGTGTAGATGGTTCGTCGATAGCGATCTGGATCGTCGCGATCGGGCGTATCCCATCGATCTCCACCTTGGAAGGGAAGCCAGATGCCGTCGGGAATGGGTGGGTGTACCGGTTCACCAAATTGCTTTTTGCTAAGCAAGCCGGAGATCGCCAATGCCTGGTCGCGAATCGTCTCGGCGGGCAGGCGTCGTCGTGGCCCGCGGGACAAATAAACATTCTGCGGATCCGCGGCCAGCTTATCGCTGGAGACCACGGAACTCTGCCGATAAGTCGAACTCAGCACAAGTTCCCTGAGCAGAGTCTTCACACTCCAGCCCATCTCCGTCGAGAAGCGGGCCGCAAGATCATTCAGCAAATCAGGATGCGTAGGCGCGTCGCCGGACGAGCCAAAGTCTTCCTGGGTTCTCACAATGCCCGAGCCAAACAACTGTGCCCAGAAGCGATTGACGGCTACTCGAGCGGTAAGCGGATTCTCAGGACTGGCAATCCAGCGGGCCAGATCGAGACGGTTCAGGGCATGCTCTTCATTGGCTTGGGGGCCGCCGAGAATCTCCGGTGTACTGGCGGGAACGCCGTCGGTCTTGGTCAGGTAGTTTCCACGGTCAAAAACATGGGTGGGGCGGGAAAAACTAACTGGCAGTTCTCTCAGAACCGGGATGCGTACCGACGGGATTTTCCGTCGGCGAGCCTGCATGTCAGCCAGCTCCGCGCGTCGCTGCTGAACGGATTGCTGGCTCTCCCAATCCAGAATTGGTGCATCACCGGTGATTGCCAAACGTCCACGATGTGCCACTAGCGGAAAGGCTCCCGTTTCAAACACGTCCTGCCGTAGCGAAATTCGAAGCCGGGCGTCGGCGCTGACCGGTATCGCCTCCGCCAAAACAAAGTAACCGGTGCGCGGATAATGAATCCGGCTGTAAGCACCGAAGCCGTGCTGGCTTTTGGCATTCAAGCTCAGCATGGGATCCAGAATGGTTTGCGGCTGATCCGCAATCACATCGGCAATTTCCAGAATTCTCGGGTCCGCATCTCCCTCCAGCAACTCGAGCTGAATATGTGAGATCACAAATCCCCACTCGGAATCCATCCTGGCAGCCTTTTCGTCCTTGGGCAAGCCCGTAAACCGCAATGCCGCGAGCTGAGTAAGGCCGCTCGGCACCGCAGCCTCGACGACGACCGTCGTTTCCTTGGCGACGGTGCCGCGAGTCTGATATTCGAAGTGTCCATCGACTTCCGCGGTTACGACTTTCGTTGAGTTATTGGTCGAGACTTCAAAGTCCCTCAGTTCACTCCACTGAGACTGGTTTGCCAGCACGTCGTAGGCTTCTTCCCAAAGTGTTTCCCGGGTGGCCTCGATTTGACGGTCCAAAACACGAGCTTCTTCCGTGTCGTTGTGTTCCAAGGGCACCAAAACGTTCGGCTCTTCACTGCCCAGATCGCTATCCGCGGTGTTGTTGAAAAAGGCTAGCAGCTTGTAGTACTCGGCGTGCTGTATGGGATCATAGGGGTGCGAATGGCATTGTACGCAGCCAAACGTCAGCCCCTGCCAGGCGGTCATATTGGTATTCACACGGTCAATGACGGCTTCCACGCGAAACATCTCGTCGTCGGTACCGCCTTCCTCGCAAGTCTGAGTGAGACGATTGCAGGCGGTGGCCACCAAGTCATCCATGCTCGGATCTGGCAATAGGTCGCCAGCGATTTGCTTGACCGTGAACTCGTCGAAAGGCATGTCGGCATTAAAGGCGCGAATCACCCAATCGCGATACTTCCAAATCGTGCGGCGACCGTCCAGGCCAAGTCCTTTCGAGTCGGCGTAGCGGACGACATCCAACCAGACACTGGCCCACCGCTCGCCGAATGCCGGTGACTTGAGAAGACGATCCACTGTGGCTTCGTAGGCTGCAGCTCCTTGTGCTTCGACAGCCTGCAAAAACTCGGCAAGCTCTTCGGGAGTCGGAGGCAGACCCGTTAGATCCAGCGTGACGCGTCTTAGCCAGCGTTGGGGGTCGGCCTCGGGCGCCGGCGCCAATCCGGCTTGTCGCATCCGCTTCAGTACAAAAGCATCGATGCGGCTTGTGGTCCAAGCGGAATCTTCGCTACTGGCGATCGGCGGTTCGCTCTTCTCCGGCTTCACAAATGCCCAATGCTTTCCCCAATTGCCGCCTTGCTGTATCCAGGTTCGAAGCAGATCGATTTCCTGTTGCGACAATCCTTTGCCATGATCGGGAGGAGGCATTCGCTCCTCGGGATCCTCGGAAGTGACCCGCTCGATCAAGTAGGACGCATCAGGTTCTCCCGGTTCGACAATGTAAGAGGCTGCATCCCCGTGGACAAAACTGAGGCCACCGGCTTGCTCAACTCCTCCGTGACAGGCCACACAATGCTGATTAAAGATCGGACGAATATGCTCATTGAACGAGAGCTGTTCATCGCCGGAAGCACCGCTGGTCATCACAGCAATTCCGGAGGTGCAAATCAACCATCTCAGGACGGCAGGCATATAGCGGGATAGAGTGTTCACGAATCCACAACTTGAGAGGTAGGGAGAGGTTCTATGCGGGGGCCGAACGGCAGAAACCTGTCAACTGAGGACGGAGAACCGCCTGGCTTCGGGGTCTACCGAAATTCATCTGCGTTCATCACATCATAACACGCCGACGATTTCAGGTGGTCTTATGAATTCTGAATCCCTTGGCCGCCAACTCGTAAAAAATCTTAGGATCAACTAGAGTTCAAGGTCCCGTGCGGCCAGGGCAGTCAACAATACCGCCACCAGGAACAGCAGTGCGCCGGGTGGCACGAGCAGAATTCCGAGGCCCGGATCGTTATTCAAGGCAAACACACCGCCGAGCAGAAAGCCGGCCGGCATCAACACTCCAGCGGCCAGCAAACATCGCGAGGCTATCGTTCGACGGCGACGATCCCAGCCATGCAACTTGCTGACCGACCACGCAAAGCAGATGTTGACAAGCGACAACAGCGTTCCATGCGTATGGGCCAACGTCCACATCAGCCGTCGCTGCTCGTTGCCAACATCCAGATACCAACCGACCTTGAAGCCGTGCATAGCTTCCAGCACGATACCAAGTGTGAGAAAAGCCAACAGCGACCACCAACCGAAAACGGCGTGCAGTCGCGCGTAAACAGTGCTGGCGCGGCGTTGAGAGTCGCTGACGGATGGGGCGGAGGTTGGATTCATTCTCTTATCGAAACAGGGGAATCGTCGCGTTGGTCGAGCAAGCGCTGTGTACGTTGCCAGTCAACCTGGCCTTGTGCGTCCAATAGCAGGGCGTCCCGCATCGCATCTGAGAACCCAGCGACCGGTTGCCATTGCTTCAGCCCTCGGCTGGTGGCGTCCATTAGCTCCCTACTATCGTCCAAAAAGTCATATTCGAAATCTGAGAAGCCGGGCAACTGCATTAACGATTGGGAGCTGAGAAGACGAACTTGGGCATAGGGATCTTGCAGTAACTTAGCCAGGAACGGCGCTTGCCATTGGTCGCCACTTGCGGTTCGCGCGGGTTCCCAGCCCATATGCCAGGCGGCAATGGCCCGCTGAATCGCGTTGCCTTTGAGCAACCACAGCAAATTGGCGGACACCTGCTGCTGCTCGTCAGATAATTCTACGGGCTCCGCACCGAACCAAGAGCTTAAGTGTTCGGCGGACCACTGTAACGTGCGGTCGACGTGGCACAGATTGCAGGCATTAGGCCGACCCGTTTGAGCGCTAACTTTCACACTGGGACTGTCGATTCGATGCGAGCGCATGGCTGTTGACAGCGCATAGCTGGTGTGTGGCATGTGGCAGTTGTAACACAAGCTGCCGCTGGAATTAACTGCGTGATGAGTGTGGGCCGAGATGTCGTCTGCCAAGGAGTCGTGGCATTGCAAGCAGGCTTGGTTGCCCTGCATGCCTGCAGCCAATTGGTCATTGGGATCGCTGTCATGCATTGAGTGGCAGGAAATGCAGGTCAATTGTCCTTGCTGGAAGCAGGGCGACTTGACGTGCCCGTTCAATTCGTCGCCCCCCGTGCGGCAAGTGCCGTCTTTCCAGAACAAGTGGGCCACCGCCTCGTCAGAGATTGGGTTGTCGAAGTCACTGAGCAAAAACGATGAAGAAAAGTCTTCATCGCCAGGCAAGAAGTGAAAGCCATTCTGCATGAAATCTTGAAAATCGCGTTCTAAGAAATTGGAATGGCAGCGACCGCAGACATAAGTCGAGCCGAGCTTTGAGAGACGCGCTGGATTCACGATCGTGGAATCGGGCTGACCATGAAGCCGCTGGCGATAGCGGTTCCACGGATTCTGATAGTATTCGACGTGCTTCCTGCCGGGACCGTGGCAGGCTTCGCAGCTGATTCCAAATTCTGCAACTCGGGCATTCAGATTCTGCTGCTGTGGGTCGTAGCCGGGAACACCCCCGGTGCTATGACATCGGATGCACTCGTAGCTCCAGTTGCCCATACTGTCCGGAGTACCTGGGGGCTCTATTACCGTCTCCGGCTTCGGAACCCAGCGGGCCAGTTCAATGTTCCAATACAAAGGTACTTCAAAGGGCTCCGTATGCCGCGGGCTTTCGACCCAATAAACCTGGTAATGATGAGAACCGGTAGACATCAAAACCCGCATCGAAGTCAGCGGTGCGCCTGGGGATTTCGCGTCCACCCAGTACGTATCGCCGCGGCGCACGAACTGATAATAGACGCCCCCCAAGTCCACCTGGCTATTGTTGAAATCCGCAACGACCGTCTCGGGAGTTACAACCTGTGCCATAGTGCGGTGGAACGTACGGTGCCAGCTGCGATGCTCGTCCGGGTGGCAGTTGCGGCAGGTTTTGGAGGTAACGTAGTCGCTGTGCCGAACTTGGTACGGAATAGTGCCGGTGGGGACTGGTTCGTAGCCACCGGGAAACGTGGCCCCCGCGGCCAAACCCACCAGCGCGGCGAAACTCACCAGAGGTCGAGTCAACTTGCGATCCCGCCGCCTGTGTAGCAACAGCAGTGCTGCCACCACAGCAACGGCAAGCATACACAGCAACTCGAAGACGTTCATTTCATCACCACGACTTCTCTATAAACACAAAGGCTTTCTCGGAACACCTTAGTTCCTTGGGGGCACCGCGAAATTTTCTAGAAGTCTGGCAAGGAAATCAAGGTACAGCTTCGCTAGGGGAGTAGCTTTATTCTCCGGCTAGTTACCCAACGTGCACCTCAGGAGCTAGGTATAAAACACGTTGCGTTGGTGCTTAAACTCGATGTCGCTGTTGCGTTCGATAACATCCGCCAGACTCGTACGCCTCAGTTCGCTGAGTGTCCTTCCGGAAAATACATTCTCAAAATAGAAGCGATCACCGTCGCGCAATCGGGCGAATTGATCGGCAAGGATCTCAGTCGCGGTTGCGCCTAGATTCGATCCTCTGACATGGTCTTCGGCGAGCATGCCCACCCAGGCATCGACGGAATCCACGCTGCTGTAGGCTTCGGCTAACCTGGCTTGAATCTGGGGATCGGCAGAGATGTCAGCAAATGTTTCCGCGGGAGCCAGTCCCCGGCTGATTCGGACTTGATTGTAGTCCGCCAATCCATGGTCACGGCCGCGCTGAATATTCAAAGCCGCCAAGTCGAAACCGCCGGAGCCCGGGTCCCCGAACAGAAAATTGCGAACATCGTCCACCACGAAGGGATCCACTTCTTGGGCTACCTGCGATGAAACCCCGCGCAGAATCGAATCGATGCCATGCTCGGTAAGCGCCGTGGGATTGAAAAAGGCATCTTTCAGTGCCAGTGCGCCTTCATCGGCCATGCCCCCGTCCGCGTCCAATCGCAGCAACTGCGAAGAAAGCATGGAGTGGCCGAAGCGGTAGGCGGCCGTGGCAAAGATGTTCGAAATTGTGGGATCAACTGTAGGGTCGTAGCCACGGTAGCGGTCGACCGCGTGTTTGCCAAGCAAAGCCGGGAGAAATTCGTTGTAAGTGATCGCCTGCAATTCGGCCACCACATAGCGGCGCGCGCGTTGGTAAATTTCTTCGTCGCTCAGCCCGACATGCTCCTCAGCGATTTGCTGTGCAACGCGATTGTGCTCCCGGACCCAGATGGTATGCATGGCCGACAGGGCGGCATTTTCGTTGGCTCGAATATCGCCCGCTAAGAACAAGGTAGAACCGTTCCCGCCGGCGTTTTCCAGGCCATTCTCATTGAAGGGCATCAAGTCGCCTTGACTGGTCTTCAGGCGGCCGCCAACCAAGGTGCGGAGCGCGTCGGCTCGTTCCTGATCCGAACCGTATATCCCTGATCCGTCAATGAAGGCGGAAATCAGATTGACCTGTTGGCGAACAGAATGATCATCCTGGAGATAGTCGGATCGCATAAAGTCGATGAATGCTTCGCCGTTTGCGTCCGGATCAAAATGGGGATCGCCGCTCGGAACCGGAATATCCATGGGCTCGACGCTACCACCCTTGCTGAGCGTGATGTCGTGATCGATGAATTGGCCAAACAACCACGCCATATCGGATAAACCAGCAGCGTTTGGAATATCACCGGGCGAGGCATTGACGATGTTGCTGATTTCCCGGGCGCTGGCCCAATCATAACCTGCCGGATCGGACAGGCCGTCCCCATAATTGGGCTCGACCCAACGGGCAAACATCTGCCCGACACTTCCCCATTCAGGATGCTCTCGATTGTTGCCACTGCCATCCAGAGAAGCGAATTCCAGCGGAGGCTGCTTGCCGTTGTGATCCCGGGATCCGGCATGCAAGCCGCTCGTTGACGATGAACTCGGAAGGAGTGCGTTGATGCCGTTGGTTACTCGCAGCGCATCTTCAGCACTCAGCTGCCCGTCATTATTGACATCCAGATACCACTGCCGCTCAGCAACCCAGGAGCCGACTTGGCCACCACGCGCATTCAATGCATTGGCGACAGCCAAAGCATCGATAGCGCTGACGATGGAGTCATTGTTAACGTCCAGTGGTTCCACTGAGTTGTGATGTAGAAAATTCAGGTCGGCTGCGAGCAGTTGCCGACCTTCCAATTGTTCAAACTTCAGATGCAGTTTGCGGATTGGCTGCTGACGAGACATCGTAAGGCCTTCGGTCGTGGATTGTGAACGAGCTGTCATTTTAATCTGCCGGCGAGCTCTGCACCAAATCAGATCCCAAACTATGCCGGCAGGTCATGCCCGGATCGTTCTTGCGGTCAACTGAATTGCGACACTTTTGGTCATAAACCCTGCGAAAGCTTGCAATCGTGGACGGATTCCAAGTCACGTTAGAAGGCTATTCCGAAACTGGCGACATCCTGATTGGTTATGGAACCAACCCAGACGGAAACCACGAAGCGTGGATGGTTCGTCTGCAGCCAGGAAGCTCAAAACCTCACACAGGGCTCCTGATTTGTTCACGCCAGAGGGGCGTCGCCAAGCATTCATGACTGGCATCTGCGCTTTACAGAGAAAAAATAGGATCCTTCGCCGAACTCTGCAGGTACCTGGCGACTCTACTGTGGATAACAAAGCTGATTGGCAGTAGCCTGAAGGAAGCGGGATGGCCACGCCTGAACGCAAGTCCGCGCTGGGTGCCCCCGTTCTAGCCCTGAAATTGTGAGGCGATCATGAAATCAACGCCATTTACAATGGGAGTTCTGCTTACAGCATGTCTGGCGTTCGGAGTCCTTGCCCAGGAATCGGAAACATCAAGTGAGGTAGAGCGCAGTGTCGAAGAAAAGGTGACATTGGGGGCCGTGCAGCTGTTTGATCAAATGGGGCCTTACCAACGCAAGTTCACCACAGATCTCGAAGAAGCCCAAGCGTATCTCAATCAGGGAATGGTTTGGATCCAGGCATTTAATCACGACGAGGCAATTCGATCTTTCCTGAAAGCTGCGGAGCTTGATCCGCAATGTGCCTGGGCATGGTGGGGAGTGGCCTATTGCGAGGGGCCCAATTACAACGATCCCAAGCCGGATGGAAATCGGAGTCGTGCGGCCTGGTATGCCTTGCAGAATGCCTTAGCCCGCATCGACAACGCCAGTGACATTGAGCGGGATCTGATCACAGCGCTCAAGTCGCGATATTCCAATCCCTGGCCCGAGGATCGCTCGGGTTTGGATCAAGCGTATGCTGATGCCATGGCCGCAGTTTGGGAGAAATATCCCAATGACGCCGACGTAGGTGCGCTATATGCCGAGGCAATGATGCAGCTAAAGCCCTGGCAGCTTTACACGCAGGACCGTCAACCGGTTGAAGGCACGATGAAAATTCGTCAAGTCTTGGAAAAGGCGATGCAACTCGACCAAGACCACGCCGGAGCGAAGCATCTATTCATCCACGCAGTCGAGCCCAGTCAGCGACCGGACGATGCACTGGAGGCTGCTAATGCATTGGAGGATTTGGTGCCCGCCAGCGGCCATCTTCTGCATATGCCCTCGCACATCTATGTCCAAACTGGGCACTGGCAAAAGGCCATTGACCGGAATGTAAAGGCGGTCGCCTCCGATCAGCGTTATAGGATATTGTCGCCCCAACAAACGATTCAATACGGTTATCAGGCTCACAATGCTCACATGCTCGTGTTTGCCGCCATGATGACCGGACAGGAAGAGATGGCGATGAAATATGCGCGCGATATGTG
>JANSWS010000532.1 GCA_024743355.1 bacterium | reverse complement strand
GTCGCATGGCTGTGCGGTGTGTGGCCTGCCGTCCTGGCACTGGCAGCCTCGACCCTCTGCGCGGCGCATTACGTGATTACGCCGGATAGCAATTGGGCCATCGACGCTCCCGCAGATCTGTTTGGTCTGATTGTCTTTTTTATTGTGGGAACCATCTCAATCGCTCTTTTTGCCAGGATTGAAACTCAGCGTCAGATAGCCTTGCAGCAGTCTGCTCTAAATCAGAAGCTCAACGAAGAACTCACGCATCGCGAGAAGCAAAAAGATGAGTTCATCGCACTTCTTGCTCACGAGTTACGTAATCCACTGGCGCCTATCGGCAATTCGATTAGTCTGCTCGAAAAACAAAGCGACCTTCCAGATTCTTCCCTGCAAGTTGTCCAGGTACTCCGGAATAACTTTAACCATCTCGTGCGTCTGACGAATGACTTGCTCGATGTTTCGAGGTTCTTGAACGACAAGATTGAGCTTAAGCGGGAGCGGGTTGACATGGTCGAGTGTGTCAGGCTGGCGATCGACATGAATCGATTTGACTTGAGCCGCAAAAAACACGCGTTGTACACCGACTTGCCGGACCAGCCTGTGTGGGCATTCCTTGATCAAGTGCGTTGCTGCCAAATCATTGTCAACCTGCTGTCGAATGCCATCAGGTACACGCCAGACGAGGGTAAAATCACGATCCGCTTGTCAGCCGACGAACACAATGTGATGGTTGAAGTAAGAGATAATGGCTTGGGGATACCCGACGCAATTCGCGGCAAGATCTTCACACCGTTTTTTCAAGCCCAACCGAAACAGTCACGCTATGCCTCGGGGCTTGGGCTGGGGCTTTCGATTGTCAAAAAGCTAGTTCAGCTTCACGGTGGGGCCATTAGCGTCAATAGCAATGGACTCTTCAACGGTACTCAAATCCTGGTTTCCTTTCCTCTTGGTGTCGATGCTGCTTTCGAACACGACACTCTGTCGCCACATGGCCATGCGGACTGCGATCCGAAGGAACCGAGAAAAGCCGCCGATTTGGCTGTCGGTACGCGGTCAGAATCTGATTTGTCGCTAGCGCATCGCGTGTTAGTCGTCGATGATCATCGCGATACGGCAGACACGTTAAGCGCACTTCTTGCCGTGGAGGGTTTTAGCGTGGAAGTTGCCAGAACCGGGCAAGAGGCGGTCGAGGTTGCGATGGCGTTCTTTCCGCAAGTTGTCTTGCTCGACATTGGCTTACCCGAATTGGATGGCTTTGAAGTTGCGAGGTTACTGAGAGCACAGTTTACCAAAGCCCAACTTCGCATCATCGCCCTGAGTGGCTGGGGGTCTGAGGCCGACAAAGCCAAAGGGCTTCAGTCGGGCTTTGACGCGCATCTAACCAAACCGATCTGCCTGCAAGAGCTATTGCAGCTTATCAGAGAACCTGATCTTTCAGCTGTCGCGGTTGCTGCAAACTGATTTGGACGATTTCGTCAGCAATCATGCGCTGCTTTATTCGGCGGAAGGGCTCAACGCTGATAGCTTGGGCTCGGGGAGTCTCCGAAATGGTGTCGGACAAAAGCCGCTGACCTTTCCGCGAACAGAGCGTTTTCGGGCCGAGTCGCGATGAACGCGGAGCGGACACGTCTCGAAGAGCAAGGGCTTGGCATCAGACTGCCGCGACTCGAGAAAGAAGAGGTTCCGCCAAGGACTTATGGAGCCTTCCCCTTTACTGGCCATGCAATGCAAGCATGGCGGACTTGCGTGGATGAATGCGTAAAGGCGATTTGACAAACGTGAGTCGACAGTTGAAATCGATTGAAGATTGACACGCTCCGTTCAATCCACTACCCGATCTGAAGGTTGCGTTCGGTGGGACGCGTATGGATACAGTGTCCGCGTGGAACGCGAATTTGCTCTCTCGAAAATTCAAAAAGTACTTCGGCCGCGCTTTGAGGCTGCTGTTTGTTCTGATTTTCGTTGCGCTCCTGTTGCGTAATGAAATCGTTTTGATCTTCATGCGAATGTCGACGAGCAAGTCCGTGTGAAATTGCAGATGGATCAACTGTTGAATAGTTCTTTGACTCTTTGCAACCGTCTTGACGCACAGTCACTTACAGGCCGCACGTCCGCCCATTTGAAACCACTTGTGGCCTATTACGTAGATCCACCAGGTGTACTGCTCCATGAACATCCAGCTTGAGATCCCCCAATGGTTACTGGCATCGTTGCAAGAGCTCCCCAAGGCAATCGACGACGTCCAAGCCCGAGTTCAGATGATCCTGGACCTCGCTCGCCTAAACCTAAAGCACGAAACCGGTGGTCCGTTTGCCGCCGGAGTATTCGAAAAGCAGACGGGCAAAATCGTAGCGATCGGAGTGAATCTGGTCGTAGCGACGCATTGTAGCTCCGCGCATGCCGAAATCGTCGCCATAAGTCTTGCCCAGCAACAGCTGCGGTCCTATGACCTTGGTGGAGCCGGAATGCCGCATCACCAATTAGTAGTTAACGCGCAGCCCTGTGCCATGTGTGTAGGCGCCATACATTGGTCGGGGTTACGCTCGGTGATTTTTGCTGCAACGCGCGAACAGGTGGAGAAACTCACCGGCTTCGACGAAGGCCCCGTCCATCCGAATTGGAGGAAAGAACTGGAGCGTCGTGGTATCGAGGTTGAGTCAGGCATTCTTGAGAACGAGGCCTGCCAGGCATTTCGCGAGTTCTCGTCCAGCGGTGGACTGGTTTACAATTCCCGCGCGACAGGCAGCTAATTGATTACCAGCGGATGTGTGACATCGATCGACAATTTCACTTGATTCGCGCGCGAATAACGACGGACAAGGACATCGGTTTCCTCTAGTTCAGGGTATGCTTGGATGCCTACAGAGTGCCACCTAACCACGAGCAACTCGCCATGTTGAGTCCTTTTTGGCAATACGAGATTCCATTATGGACGGTGGGAGTTCTATTTGCATGCCTATTGCTGTTTCCCATGGAGATCGGCTTTCGGCTAGGCGCTCGTGCGCGGCGAGTTCATCCTGATCCTGATGCCCTAAGCAAACGCGACATTACACTTACCGCGATGTTGACGCTGCTCGCGTTGATGCTTGCGTTCACGTATTCGTTCAGCATGAGCCGCGCCGACCTGCGCAAGGCGGCTTTCATCAATGAGGTGAATGCGATTTCAACCGCCTTTCTGAGATCGGATCTGTTGTCCGAGCCTGGACGCACTCATGTCCGGCAGCAACTGTACGCTTATGCCCAATCGCGATATGTCGAGCCAGGCAAGATAACTACGTTGCAAGCAGTGCAGCAATTCGTCGCCGAGTCTCTGGCAATCCAGGCGGGCATTTGGCCAGCCGTTAAACAGGCGATTCGCCAAGAGGGCACGATGACAGATCCAGAGAAGGCTCTGCTCATAGCGGCGACCAATGATGTGTTGGACACCCATACCAGTCGTTTGGCCGTATTCTTTGATCGTCTGCCGATGTCGGTACTCGCTCTGTTAGTTTTGATCGCAGGTACATCTCTCGGCTTTGCTGCTCATAACGGAAGCGTGGGAGGGTATCAAATGCGCCTGCGTCTGACCGCGTTTGCACTCGTTCTTGCCTGCCTGATGTACACCATCTTGGATTTTGACATGATGTTTCGAGGCTTTATTCAGGTCGACCAGGCTAGCCTAGTGGACTTAATCGCAGAGATGAATGCAAGCATGGAATGATGGCAACCAACCGCAGCATAGCCTCAATGTGATCAGAGAGTTGATATCGTGGAGGCGAAGCCAGTGGTCAGTCGCCAGTTCGTTTCATCCAGCTAAGCAGGGGCAGGGCAGTGAGCGACATGGCACCCAAGACCAGCATCGCGGCCGGGTAATCCCAGGCTGCGATCAGTTTGCCCGATAGCCAGCCCGACCATGCCTCGCAGCCGTTGACCGCTCCCATGAAGCAGCTGAATTGCGTGGCAGCAAAGCGTTTTTGAGCCAGGTTCATCAACATCGCGTACATGCTTACCGTAAATGCGCCGATACCAAACGAGATCCCTGTAAGCAACAGGCAATGCCACCAGCCCGCCACTGGGGACATCAGGTCGCTCAAAGCTAGACAGCCCATCAGTCCAGCCATACCAAACAAGGATATCTTGCAGATTCGATGCGGCGATGCTCGATCCGCCAGTCGCCCTCCGTACATGGCACCACCCAACATCATCAATATCATCGGCCCCATCGAAAACCAGCCGATCGCTTCCTCGCTCATGCCACGATCGATCAGAAAAGGGCCGTAGTAGACTTCCAAAGATTTGAAACCGGCACCCGCTATCAGAGCGAAGAGGATTCCCAGCCAGAATCCCGACTGAGTGGCGGTGGCAAAAAGTTGATTGATAAGCTGACTCGAGCTCGTGTGCTGTTCCGCCGAGAACTCTTGTTGAAGCCTTAACT
>JANSWS010000678.1 GCA_024743355.1 bacterium | reverse complement strand
GTCGGTGGAAAAATCCACTGAGCCAATGCGCTTGTCATCCAGCAGCACTTCCACGCTCATGTCAACGGCGGTTTCTTGGCTTGCCTGCAAGTACTCCGCGAATGCTTCCACAACCAACGCGGTGTCCCGCGTACTGTTCCAGTAGCTAGCATGCTTGCGATTGTTCAGCAGATATTTGACTAGCCGAGGTGCAGTGATCCCTTGGGGATCCTCTTCCGCCAGCAGTTTCAGATACATCGCATTTGCTTCGATCGCGCTGCCGTACCAATACCATGCGGAGGTTTCATCTGCCAGAAAAGCGGTCTCGTTCTCCTGATCCTGCACTAAGAATTGCTCGATGTTGGCCTTAAGCATGGCTACTTGCTCGGTCAGTTGAAGCTGACGTGTGGCCAATGCCAGCAGCGACTTTCCATAGATACTCAATTCTTTGCGGTGCTCATATAAAGCCTTTTGCATGGCGTTAACCGCATCCGAGTCATTGGCTGCAGCCATGTTAGCCATCAGCAGCGAATGCAAAACGAGTGCATCGGTGTTGTCAGGGAAACGCTTGGAGGGTGATTTGTCCTCTACCGCATTGGAAAGCAATTCCAGTTGCGTACGTTGATACTGCGCCAGCCATTGGTCTCCCCGCAGCAGGGTGTCTGGCACAATAGCCACGCCGCTGTCCCTGGCCAGGACAAGGCCTCGAACAATGAGAGCCGTGATGTGAGCGGAAGAGCGTGATTGAACTCCCGAGAACCAACCCCAGCCTCCATCGGAGTTTTGCATTTCGCTCAACTTTTGAAGGCCGCTGCGAATCATGTCATCGAGCTTGTCCGGATCGTAGATCGGATTGGAGCCCCATTGGGCCCGCCTTTCTTCCGGGGATCCGAGTTCTTGGGCATTCAAGTTGCTTCTTTGATTCGCGAGTGCTTGCAGGTCAATCTGCATGTCTTGCAAGACCTTGCGAGTCAGAACCGCAGGCAAAAAGCGATTTAGGGTTTGCTCGGTGCAGCCGTAGGGGTACTCCGCCAAATATGGCAATGAATCCATCATGGATAAAGCCAAAGACGGGCTTAAGCGAATGGTCAGTCGCGAGTGTTCAGCCCGCCGTTCAGCGGGAATTCGTACGGCAATACTTGATTCTTGTTGCTCTGTGCGGATCGTTCCCGCCCAGGATTGGGTCGTTAGAGATCCGTGAACGACAATGGGAATGTCTAATTGCATTGCATCGGAGGCGTCATCGGCAAGAGCAAATGATTTGACAGTTACCGTTCCCTCCGCGAGGGCCTTGCAACGCCAATCAACTCGCTGCTGCTCGAAGGCACCGATGTCGATGGTCAATTCGCGCGAGGTTTCCGGCAACAGTTCGAGCTGCGTTTGGCCGTCGATCTCCACCCAGACTTTGACGCTTTTCGGCGTATTTGTGTCGTTGTGCACGATGGCACTGATCACCACTTCGTCTTGCTCGACCAGGAATCGCGGTGTCTGGAGCCTGAGCAGCAAGGGTTTGCGGGTAACCACGCTGGATTTGACGCTGCCGACCTGAGTGTCTTGGCCCACGGCCCAGCCTGCGATTCGCCAACTGGTTAAGCTTTCCGGCAAATCAAATCGGGCAGTGGCCAGTCCCTGTTCGTCGGTTTCAACGTTAGCTAGCCAGACGGCGGAGTCCGCGAAATTTTTCCGAACGCCAATTTCCTGACCCGCAGCCGGTGCTGCACCCGCCATTTTGGCATCCGCTGCGGCAACAGAGCGTACGGCTAGAGCGCCCATATCCGCCTGTTCCATAGCTGCAGCCATAGGTTGCATCATGCCGCCGCCGCGCATTTCCGCGGACTGTAATTCCAAGCCACGATTCTGCATGGATTGGTAGCCCAATTGCGTCTGGCGGTCGTGGATCCCCTCCATCACATCCAGATCGTCCGCCAGAAAGGAACCGAAAATGCCCAGGTATTGCAAGGCAGGCACGCCTTCAATTTGGCAGGGATAGACTTGCTGGCTGAGGCCATGCTTCAACGACGGATAGTGTTGCCACTCCCATTTCCAGAAAAACTCGCGGATGTCCGGTGGGAGAACGTCCGGTGCAATCTGCTCTAAAGATCGATCAAAGGCGGCAATGGCGATGGATCCGACGGCGGGTTTTCCATCAGGGGTTTGTACCCGCATGACTACCGTAGCCTCTTCGCCGGGCAGGTATTCCTCTTTGTCCGCTTCCATGCTCACCTGCAACATACGCTCCGTGGGTGGTACCACAATGCGTCGCACCTGGTGATGAAGCTGACCATCGTAAACCGTGTAGGCTTCGACAAAGAAGTTGGGCTGGTCGTTTTCTTCAACGTCG
>JANSWS010000526.1 GCA_024743355.1 bacterium | reverse complement strand
CTGATTTGACAAATTGACCGCGCCGGCAAGATTGACCGTACTTGTCGCACCGCCGCCCATATCAATGACAACCCGGTGATTGTCCGCAACATCATCACTGGGAGGTAGCAATGTGACATTTGGCACGCTGTTCGGGTTGGAGATGTTGATCGTCGTGGTGCCCTGGCCAACGCGAATTCGCCCGATGCTTGCGATCGTAATTTGACCAGCTGCCAACCCTTCGTCGTCGACTGCTCCTCGACGGACAATGACATTGGCGCCATTGAACTCGATATCAACGGCGCGCGTCTCCTTTGTCAGATCGAGCGTGCCCATGCTACCGCTGGCCGAATCGTCGATGGTGAGTGTGCCTGACCAGTTAGCTTCAACCGTATAGGTATTCCAGCCGGGGCCGCCAATAATGTTCTCGACGCTGCTCAGCGTTGTCGGCGCAGCGGCCGTGTCGGGTTTCACACTAACGTTCGGCGCCACCGTGGCGGGGTCGGGTTTGGCATGAATCGTTACATTCAACTTGCCGGTGAATCTTGAAAAGTTGGCCGTATCGTTGTTCTTACCGCCATCTACCGTGTCACTGCCCCAGTCATCGCCGAACCAGATCGTGTCGTTATCGTCCTCGCCGAAGATCTGGTCGTCACCCGGTCCGCCAGTCAGCTCGTCGTTGCCAGGACCTCCCCTGAGTATGTCGACACCTCCATTGCCATACAGGAAGTCTGCTTCGCTGCCGCCATCGAGTAATGGATCATCATCGTCGCCGCCCTGAAGAGTGTCGGTCCCCTGCTCGCCGTACAGTCGATTGTTTCCAGGGCCACCAAACAGGTGGTCGTCATGGTGGCCACCGCTAAGGATGTCATTACCGATGCCACCGTAGATCCAGTCGTCGCCGTCCCCTCCGGACAGGCTTGAATCGTCTCCAGGTCCACCGAAGATCCAATCGGGAGCGTTCGTTGGTCCACCAGCAATCGTATCGTCGCCTAAACCACCCGATAGAAAATCGGTACCGCCCGCTCCGTCGATCGCATCACTGCCATCACCGCCGCTGACAGTGTCCTGCGATGCTCCACCAATGATGTTGTCGCGCACATTGGCACCCACAACGGAATTCTGGTTTCCGTTGCCGGTGCGAATGGTGATACTTCTGTCCCCCGATATGTAAAACGCATCGTCGTCGTTCGCGGAGCCGGTAATTTCCACGATTGGCAAACCGGCGAGCATGCCCTGCGTGCCTACCGCGCCGCCAAAACCCGACGCGGATTGGGAAGCCACGCCTACCGGCACGTTGAGCATGCTGAGCGTGATCTGTCCGCCTTGAAGATCATAGGCCTTGTCGGCGAACCGAACGACCCACGGGCTCTGCGGCTGATTGGCGAGAAAGGTCCCTCCGCCGTGGCCAGCTACCGTGACGTCGCGCAGCAGATCGGCCATGCCACCGTTGTCAATTGCCAACGTCAGATTCTTGAGCGCCTTCTCCACCTCGGAAGGATCGGCGTCGTAGCGCAGCGGAGCCGTGTAACCCGTTCCGTCAGCTGTATCCACCTGGATACGGAACTTGCCGCTGGGTGCTGGAGCGGTCGGGTTGGCTATCTGGTTGCGGGTAAACAGCGTCCATTCATCCAACGTCGCGTCGACGGCGGCGGTCGTATTGACCAGGGTGATAAATCGCGTGCCAGTCGAGTCGGTGAGCTGGCGTGTGTCGATAATGGTGATTTGTGGTCCCGCACCGGCGAGCGCAATACGCCACGGACTTTTCTCCGTGCCCGTTCCGGTAACAGTCGCGTTCACGCCAAAAGCATTGAAGATCGCGGTCTGCAGAACATTGGAGTCGGCCCGTGCTTCGATGATTTCGACATCCGCGGATGCCATGTTCCCGTCATTGTCGAGCCCGCTTAGCGTGAATCTGCCGCCGTCCCCATTAACCTGCAGGCGATAATTGTCCGGATTGCCTGGGGCATGGATTCGCGTGAGCACGGCCAGCGCACTGGCAGAATTGAGTGATGGGGTCGTGGCGTTAGCAGCCTGGACGCTGAACTCCAGTGGATGATCGATGCTGCCGTCGTCTCCGGGGCCGCCTAGCTCTGCCGCGTTCTTAACCAGGTTCAGTTGTTCTAGCTGCGTGGCGATCGCCGCACGGGTCGCCGCCGCGCTTGCAGGGTTGAACGTGATCTGCGGGGTGATTGTTCCGCCATAGGCCAGTGTGAAGGGCCGCGGATTATCGCCGGTAGCAAGATTGCTATAGATCTGCCAGTTCGCTTCGCCCGCCGATGTCGGCTGTACATTGGGTGAGCGCTGCGCGACACCGAGTTGTCCGCTTGCCAGGTTGATCGCAGTCTGCATGTTGACTTGCGCACTCCGCCCGAAAGCGCTGTAGTCCAGAGCGATCTTAAATTTGTTCGCATCGGGCGCAGCAGGCGGCACGATTTGAGCTATGGAGCCGCCGCCCACAAACTTGATGCTGTTCTTCGCATTGGCCAAGACCAGGCGATTCACTTTCTGAAAGGTAACGACACCAAATGCGTCAGTCTTAACCGATACCTGATTGTTCGCTACCGTAATCTCGACTTCATTGGTGATAGACGAAAGGTCCAGCGCCAAGTGTTGACCGTTTCCAATTTGCACTGCTTTCACCGAAAGGGCGGTAGCGGTCCGTTGGACGCCCGCCGACATCGCCTTCACCGTGACTACACCTTTGCTGTCGATCGCTCCGTCGACGTTGGCCGAAAGACCGGTCAGATCGAGTGTGGCGGTTCGTAGTGCCAGGCTCACGGCGTTGGCGGTGGAGAGTTCCAGGTCTTGATCCCATCCGTCGGAGATGGCGAATGTGGTTGGTCCCTTCCCGCCGTACAGCGTCTGCACTCTAACGATGTTGCTGAATACGGGCGCATTGTTGCTAGATACGGCCACGCCCTGGCTGTTTGCCTGAGCGAGATCCGCTATTTCGAAGCGCAGCTCCGTGTTGCCGTCGCCGAAACCCATGAAGTCAATGATGCCCGCACCGCCGTTGCCGTTGATGCGAGACTGATTGCGTGCCTCCACGCTGAGATCCGGAATCGACTGGAACACGAAGGTGTTCGTGTGGTTCGCACTTCCGATCAGCTCTACCGGCTCCGAGTTTTCATTTGTAAACGAGTGCTGTGCTGGGTCACCATCGGGAACCGTTACGTTGCCGGTCGTGATCGTGAATACGCTATCGCGGTTGCCCGCGGAGATGTCCTTGAGAATGCCGTCGAATTCACCCGCCGATCCAAGCAACAGCGCTGAGGTCTGGATACGTCCGGTGTGCGTTTCAAGCGTCCAATTGCCACCGAGATGAACAGCGCCGGTCAGGTCGGTTGAAGCCGCCACGTCAGCTCCGGTCGCCTGTGCCAACTCGTAAACAAAATCTACTCCCGACTCACCCTCGGCGACATTGCAGCCATAGATCAAGATGTCGCCGCCGTGGCTGAGGGAGGCGTTCCAGCTGCGCAGTTCGTCCAGCTGAGATTCCATCGTCTGCAGGCTTAGCTGCGAGTTCCCTAGTTGCAGGCTGCCCGACGAGCCATGAGAAAGAATGTGAATTCCGCCGATGTCCGACTTGGACGCCAACAACTGCGTGATCTGCGTGATGCCATCACGGGCTGAGTCGATGACATGAATTTCGGCGCCGGCATGCTCCGCCAAGTCACCGCGAATACCAGAGATTAATTGCTGGTAGCCCTCGATGCCCGAATCGACCAAGATCAACTGTCGAGGTACCTCGGCCAGTGCTTGCTCGGAGGCCGCCCATTCTCCGTCCAAAGAATCCTGGTTGATCCCAGTGCTAACGGGGAGCAGAATACTGGCCCGCTCATCACTGCCAGCTTCCCATGTCTCCAACACAGACTGCAAGGCATTGGGATCGACAGATGGTTCAGCAGAAACTGGATTGCCAGCTCGCAAGCCCGGATGATTCTCCGACAGACTCGCCCACTCGGATTCCATGGCAACCAGCGATTCCGATCCGTCGTGTGCGGCCAGCATCAGGCGGGCCTCGAATTGCTCCATGAGATGTCGGCGGAATGCATGCCTCTTACGCCTAAGAGTTGCAGAGGAACGTTCGTCAGCTGTTGGCTTCATGTTGGTTTTCGCCGATCTAAACATGTATTTTCCCGCCTATCGCCTGTCTGTCAGCGGTCGCGCAAGCACCATTGGCTCACCCACTATGGAGCTTGTGAACGAGCTCCAGACTCTCAATCTCTGCTGGAAAAAGCAATTTTATTCCGAGCTTAGACGCTTATTTAACGCGACAATGGGGGCTGGATCCTGCAAAAACTGCGATCTCCCTTGTCGGGAGTCCGATGAGGTACAGGCCGAACATCGCTCGCGAGAAATTAACGCGGCCTTCCCCTACGGGACTGAGACGCGTGCCTTCTTTCTTTTCGACCAAGCTTGGACTAGCGGAAACACAACCGTCAGACGAGAGTTCAAGGGAGCTGGCGACCGCTCGCACCCCCCTCCTCAGGGAGCAGCGCACCTGGCTACTTCTGTATGCAAGATTCCGGCAGCAACTGGCTCACGGAAGGCGAAAAAATTTGCGATT
>JANSWS010000585.1 GCA_024743355.1 bacterium | reverse complement strand
GTCGCATCCAACCATGATAAACTTGGCCATGTTCGGCACCTCGTTGTGGAAGTGAAATTGCTAAATCAATTCCCAACGAGTGTGCCGGATTTTTCCCCCAAACTCAACCGCCGCATAGTTTCTCTGGCGAGCGTGGCTACGTATGACGGGATCCACGCTCTGGCGAGCGTAGCTACGTATGGCGGGATCCACGCTCTGGCGAGCGTGGCTACGGGGAATGGTGAGTATTGATCATGCCGGATGTGGCACTCTTCTGCAATCGCTTCCTGTGGGGATGCGTCGTTGGTTGCCTGTGCTATCTGATGCGCAACAATATCGATCAACGCAAGGGATTGTTGGTCGAGCTCGCCACGGTTGTGCTACCGATTTTGCTGCTGGCCGTCGGTATCAGTTTGACTGCCGAACAAGATTGGCGCGTGTTTGGCAATCGACTGGCAGTCATGATTCAGTTTCTATTCTTGAGCCTACCCATCTTCGTCGTGGTCCGCTTAACCACTCGATTTCGTCAGGGGGAGACTCCTCAGCTGACCGATCTGTTTCGCATCACCACGGTCATCTCCTTGGGCACCTTCGTCTTCAGCACGTTTCCCAATCTGATCAGCCTGGAGGCCGTGGGAGCCATTCTGGTAACTTACTTTTTGGGGGAATGGGCCAAGGAATCTGAGCGACCGGGCCGCGCTTGGAGTCTGGCCATCTTGGCGGTGGCCATGCTGTGGCTGCTAACACCGCCCTTCATGCTAGACGCCAGCTTGTTCGCGTTCGGCAGCGCCTGGGCAGATGCTTTTGTGGGTTCTGCACGTGACGCGGGTGAGCTAGCTTTCGCCGCTGCCATTCTCATCTTTCCCGTGGCCGCTGAGCGGTGGCTTACCAACTGGCCAGGCTGGCACCGCTTTGCACATCGAGTTGACGCATGGCGATTCGCAATGGCGGATCCTCGAGATCAGATTTTTAGCCGACCTCTGGCTGCCCTATGGCGGTTTCGCAAGGGAACCGTGTTCCTCAATCACGGTTCCTTTGGCGCTGTGCCGCTAGCTCTCCGAGAAGTGCAACGCAACATCCGCGCCGAATGTGAAGACCAACCCATGGACTTCCTGGCCCGCCAGCTTGAACCGAGATGGCTAGAAGCACGTTTTCAACTGGCGACCTGGCTGGGAACCCAGGCGGACAACGTGGCCTTTTGCGAGAATGCTACCGCGGCCATGAATGAGTTGGCAGCCTGGTTTCCGCTGCAGGCAACGGACCAAGTGCTCATGAATGATCACGAATATGGAGCGGTCCAACGCATCTGGCAACGCAAGTGCCATGAGTCTCAAGCAACACTCACGGTGGCTGAATTACCTGCTGATCCCAATAGTCCGCATGAGCTGACACAAGCCATTTTGGATGCTTGCACGGATCACACGCGGCTGGTCATCGTGAGTCACATCACCTCCCCCACCGCAATCCGCATGCCCGTCGAACAACTCTGCTCTGAACTGAAACGCAAGAACATCGCCGTGTGTGTCGACGGTCCCCATGCCTTGTTGCAAGAAGACTTGAAGCTCTGCCGTCTCGATTGCGATTTTTACACCGCCAGTTGCCACAAGTGGTTGTGTGCTCCCATTGGCAGCGGTTTCCTTTACGTCGCTCCCGATTGGCAGCCTCATGTTCAACCGGCACGCTTGAGCTGGGGTAGACTTCCACCTACCGCCCGTGAGAAATGGAGCGACGAACTGTTGTGGACCGGCACGCGGGATTATTCGCCCTACTTGACGGTGCCGGACGCAATTCGATTTTTTCAGTCCTTCGATCGCGACCGCATCGACCAGCGCAATCACGAGCTGGCTTGCTACGCGCGGAGACGCTTAAGTGAGATCCCGGGAGCACATCCCGTAACGCCCGAAGGTCGAGAATGGTACGGTTGGATGGTGGGCGTTTGGCTTCCCCCGGCAGCTCCTGAAATCTATGAAGGACTACAGCAAAGGTTATTCGAAAAGTACGGCATCGAGGTCCCTGTTGTCCACTTCCGCGAGCGATATCTCGTACGTGTCTCCTGCCACTTGCACACGACGACTTATGAAATCGATCTTTTGTATCGTGCGCTCATGAAGGAATTGCGAAGTGGCTTGTGAGTGTCCGGTTCGTTTTCGAAATTTTTCGCCCTGTATGGCCAAGCGGCATGCAGCGAAATCGGATGCAGAAAAGCTTTTTGCCTATTCGCGCCGCGAATCCGCTCGGAACCCATCCGAAAACCGACGAGAACCGCGGCTTACGCCAAAGCGGCTAGTAGCTTCCGGATACGCTTTGAGCTCCAGACACTTACGTCATCCGGACGAATTCAACTTGACTCCACAACCGAAAATTTGCTAACAAAAATAGCGGCAGCTTTTTGGGAAAATCGTCAATCTGTTTACTCGAAATCGTCGATGAACCTTGCTGTCGGTAATTCGCAGCCTATCATTAGACACGTAGGCGCGAGTCGCCTGCTAACTATGAACTTCCGGCCAATACTCCGGCAGAGGGACCAATTTTTCGCGTTGGCCAGGATCAACAGTGGCATGTGCAGAAGCACGCCCGATTCTCGCCAGTCTCGCAGCGGCTCCGTTTTTTGCCGCCGTGGTCGGAAGATTCGAAATAGCCACCAAAGACTTGTCTCAGGACACGCGCTTTGGTGGCTTTTTTCTTGCCCCCGGTGAGCTTATTTCTTGCAACGGATCAACCAGCATCCGCCGACAAAGAAAATCGCAGCTGCCCATCGACCCAAACATGACGGGCTTTGCCGTGCAGCTGTTGGTTTAGAAGCGGAGTGTTGCGGCTGCGAGAAAAACAGGTAGCCGGGGTGACGGTCCAGGCAAAGTCAGGATCGATAACGACCACATCCGCGGGCTTGCCAAGAGCCAGGGAACCAGCGGTAATTCCCAGCACTCTGGCCGGGGTCGATGACAAGCAGGCAATGGCCCTCGGCCAACTCAACTTCCCCGGTCGGATGAGATAGGTCACAACCTTTGCCAGAGTTGTATCCAAGGTACTCATGCCGAAGGGGGCTGCGTCCAACTCCTGCATTTTCTTTTCCAGCGACTTGGGTTGGTGGCCGCTGCTAATGATGTCAATGGTTCCCTCGTCAACGGCTTCCAGACAAGCGTCCACGTGCTCTCGACTGCGCAGCGGTGGACTGACTTTCAAGTTGCTGTCAAAGGATCGCAACAACTGATCTTCAAAGCACAAGTTGGCGACACGAATACCCACGCTCACGGCAACACCCCTGGCCTTGCTGCGACGTACCAGATCAACGCTGCCCATGGTAGAGATACTGCTCAGGTGCAGTCTTCCGCCGGTGGTTTCCAGAAGCCTTAGATCGCGCGAAGTCGCCAGATCCTCGGCCTCTGCAGGCATTGGCGACAGTGCCAGCTTCAATTGCGTCAGACCTTCGTGCATCACACCGTTGCGTGTCAGTCCTGGCACTTCAGGACGATCGATAATCGGCTTGTCAAACATCAAGCAATACTCGAGTGCCCGGCGCAGCAATTCAGCCTTGTGCAAGGGAGCTGGCGCATCGCTTAAGGCAATGGCCCCGGCCTCCACCAGGGAGCCGATCTCAGCCAGTTC
>JANSWS010000485.1 GCA_024743355.1 bacterium | reverse complement strand
GGTCTGTAGTTTCGATCGTTGAGCCGGAGAAATGTGGAAGTACCTCGCTGGAATAGTTCTGCTTGCGCTCCATACCTCGAGCGGGTTGGGTGCGGTTGTGTCCGTAACGCTGCGTGGGGAGACGTTTGCCGATTTCCGCGGCTTCAACGATGCGGATCAATCAAGCCTGGTACTGGATGACATTCGCTCTTACGCGGCCCGCGATAATTCATTTACCGAATCTCAGCTGGCTTGGACTTGGGATGGTAGCAGCCTGAGCGGCTCATCTACTTTGACGGCTGAAAAAACCATTTCGGCCCGACGAGGCGGTACGCACGAAGCTCAATCACAACTTTTCTTTGAGTTCACCGTGGATGCGGAGACCCAGATTTCCTTTGCGGGGACTTGGGGATTTCGGAATGCGAGCTTGGGTGGGGATTCGCTGAATCTGCAACTCAGTAGCTCCTCGGGAGTCATCTACAGCGACTTCACGACCAGCAATTCAGGCTTGAGTTCGGACAGCTTTGGCTTTAGCGGAATACTGGGACCGGGCACCTACACATTTTCGCTTAACGGTCTACTGACGGAAGACTACCGCAGTGCTGGCAGCGCCTCCGCTGGTTGGTCAATTTCAGGCTTTGAACTGATCACGGTTCCGGAGGCCTCACTGGGAATGCTGGCAACGATTTCAGCAGTTGCTTACATGCCTCTGCGTCGCCGTCGAGGACTTTCCTTGATCAAGCCCAGCTGGTGAGGAAGTCTGAATGATGAAAAGTCTACATCTATTGAGTGTTGTGCTGGTCGTGCTAGCGATGGCGGAACTACGTTCTGCTTCCGCTGCCGTGGTTTCATCGATGGTTCTTGGAAGCACCCAGTCGGAATTCAACGGTCAAATTGTGCTGGATGAATCCAGCTTGGCCCTAGACGCAATTCAATCGGTTGCCTCTCGAGCCAACTCTGGCACACTGTCCAATCTTGCATGGCAGTGGACCGGAACAGAGCTGACCGCCTCCAGTTCCGTGCTCGCAGCTAAATCGCTGTTCAGCTTTCCGCTGGTCAGCAATCACTCGGCCAGCAGCAATTTAACATTGCAGTTCACCATCGATAGTCGCATGACTCTGAATTTTTCTGGGAACTGGGGATTCCTAGGTACCTCGGGCAGCAACGAACTCGCTTCATTCTCGTTGGTGGGTCCCGGAGGAAATGTCGTCAGCGACTCCACAAGCAGCAGCAGTGGAGTCAACAGCGACAGCTTTGCATTCTCGGGTATTCTGGATCCAGGCAGCTACATTTTCGAGATCGATATTAGTTTGAGCGAATCGATTTTTCTGTTAGGCACCCGAGAAGGTGGCTTCAACCTCAACGAATTTCAATTGCGGCCCGTACCCGAGCCAAGCATGATTGGTCCCCTGATGCTGATTCTTTGTCTTACAATCCGTTTCCGAAGAAAGCCCCGGCTTAAACTCGCCCGTCCAATATCCAGATAAAAGCTTGAACAAATATCTGGAATGGTTCTACATTCACACGAGTTCCGGGCAAGGCGGTCATTTGCAGGCAACTATCATTGTGCCGTTGGGACACTAAAATAGGGTGTTTATCGCTTTTCTTTGTCGCTAGCCAGTGAACTCGCACATGATTCTGGTGCTCGATAATTACGACTCGTTTACCTACAACCTGGTCCAACGCCTAGGAGAAATTGATCCAGGACTGGACATCCGGGTTGTCCGCAACGACAAGACGACGATTGACGCCATTCGCCAAATGGCCCCCGAGCGAATTGTCATCTCGCCCGGACCTTGTTCTCCTGCCGAGGCTGGAATAAGCGTGGATATTGTGCGCGAGCTCAGGGGGGAGTTCCCGATACTTGGAGTCTGTCTAGGCCACCAATCCATTGGTGAAGCTTTGGGTGCAAAGATCGTTCGAGCCCCCAACTTGATGCACGGGAAGACGGATCGTATTCACCACGACAACCGAGGATTCTTCGAAGGACTCGCGAATCCCTTTGTAGCGACCCGTTACCATTCTTTGGTCATCGATCCAGCTACATTGCCCTCCGAGCTTGTCGTATCAGCCTGGGTCGATGAGCCTGATGGCGGTCGCCAAATCATGGCTGTGCGGCACCGTGAATATCTGCTGGAAGGCTGGCAGTTTCACCCAGAAAGTTTTCTGACGGAGCCCGGAGTGGAATTATTGACGCGTTTCCTGCACTGGAATTCGCCGACTCCCGCCTAACTGTTCACCTCTTGTCTCATTAGCCTCTTCAACAGAAACAGAGCTGCAGTCCATGCTTTGTGTAACGATTGCCAGAAGCCGCCATAAGGCAATGATCGCGGAATATCAGCATTTTGCGGAGGCGGGCGCGGATCTGGTTGAATTGCGTTTGGATTACATCGGCAGGCATATCGACTTGCGACGTCTGCTGGCTAATCGTCCTTGCCCGCTCATCGTTACTTGTAGGCGTCGAGAGGACGGCGGGCGTTGGGAAAAAACCGAGGACGAGCGGTTGATGATCCTGCGTAGCGCCATCGCCAGCGGCGTGGATTACGTTGATCTTGAGGAGGATATCGCGGACAAAATACCTCGCTACGGCTCGACCAAACGCATTGTCAGCCTGCATAACTTTGAGGAGACTCCCGAAGATCTGGAGTCGATTCATGCACGACTGGCAGCTTTGGACGCCGATATCGTGAAAATTGCCACCATGGCCAATTCCTTCTCGGACTCGATTCGCATGCTGCACTTGGCAGCCTCGACGCAGACTCCGACGATTGCCCTGTGCATGGGCGATTTGGGTACCGTTACTCGCATCCTGGGCCTGCGCTACGGAGCCCCGTTTACCTTTTCGGTTCCCAAGGTTGGTCGCAAGATTGCACCCGGCCAGATCTCCTTCGAAGACATGCGCGAAATGTATCGCCCCCAAGAGATCAACGAGGAGACGCGACTGTATGGGGTCGTTGCGGATCCGGTGGCTCACTCCTTGAGTCCTCAAATCCACAATGCGGCCTTTGCGAATCGCCAACTCAACTGCCGCTACCTGCCATTCCGCATTCCAGCTGACGAACTGTCGCTATTTTTGCAGTGGTGCAAGGAAAGTAACGTGGGAGGATTGAGCGTGACCATTCCCCACAAAGAGGCGATGCTGGATTTGATGAGCGAAGTCGAAGCCGCAGCCAAGGGAATCGGGGCCATCAATACCGTGGCCATCCGCGGCATGGATGCGGTGGGCTACAACACCGACTACCGGGCGGCCATGGATTGCTTAACCGAGGCTCTGCAAACTCAAAGAAGGGTGGGCGGAATCGATGATGACCGAGGTTTAAGCGAGATCTTTGCAGGCCGTGGCGTACTCATTTTGGGCGCTGGGGGTGCCGCTCGGGCCATCGGCTACGGTTTGAGGCAACGAGGGGCGGTCGTGGCTATTTCCAGCCGCACTGCCAAGCGGGCTGAGAAGCTGGCCTCGGACATCGGTGGGCGAGCTCTGCCATGGGCTTCACGACACGATATCAAGCCCGGCATTCTGGTCAATTGCACTCCCGTTGGAATGCACCCGGACGTCGACAGCTGCCCTTACGAAAAGAACTATTTAAATGAGAACATGATTGTCTTTGATACCATCTACAACCCAGAGCAGACCGTGCTAGTCAAAGCCGCACGCGAAGTCGGCTGCTTTGTGGTGAATGGGTTGGACATGTTCGTTCGTCAAGCAGCCTACCAGTTCAAATTGTTCACCGGTCTGGAACCACCTTCGAAACTGATGCGGGAAACGGTCAAACGCATCA
Organism: bacterium; assembly: GCA_024743355.1. GTDB lineage: Bacteria > Planctomycetota > Planctomycetia > Pirellulales > Pirellulaceae > Aureliella. The sequence continues at coordinate 1,547 of JANSWS010000485.1, read as the reverse complement.
CTTCTCCTGTTCGCTTCTAACTGCGCGTCAGGCAAACAGCTTGGGCAGCCGCCCAGCCTGTTCACAACTCCGTATAGGTCCAGGCGTAACCGTTCGCGGTTAGTAGCCATCATTACATCGTGATGTTGCCCGATCCGCAGTGTAGGCTGCGAAACGCATCGGATCGGACAAACACAGTTGGACTTTGTGGAATTAAACCTGCGACGAAAACCAAAGACCTGGACAGCGGACTGTCCGGCTTCGTCACGCGGAGCATGAACGGCTACGTTCAGTCTTCGTCGTTCCGCGGGAGCGTTGTGGGGGCTCAATCCCAGATGTGAGAATCGTTGATGAGACTCTCATATTCCCTTTGCAGCATCGCGCGCAAGGCTTGCGATTCGTTGGCCTCGGGATAAAGGTTTCTTGATTCCGACTGGTCTTCTGACATGTCAAACAACTCAAAATCCGTCAGCTCGGCTGACAAGTATTTATCCGCGTTTCCAGCGTAGATATTGGACGACTTGGCAAGTGCACCTCCATCCAACCTCGCCAACATTTTCCATGGACCGTGTCGCATGGCCACTCTTTGTTCATTAATCGCATTGTAGTAGCACCACACCAAAGGTCTGGCTCGCTCCAATCGCTGTCCGTCAAAAAGCGGCGTCATATCCGTGCCATCCAAAGCCAGGTCCGAGGGCGGTTCGACGCCAGCCAAAGCGCAAAACGAGGGTAGCAAATCCAATGCAGACACAACCTCATTGGAAACCTGTCCAGCTTGAATGCGACCGGGCCAGCTCAGAATTCCGGCGACTCGGAATCCCGCGTCGGTCGTCCATAGCTTCATACCTCTCAAACGTCCCGGACTACCATAGGAGCGATTCGCGGTCCGATAACGATTCAGCGTCTCTGGACCATTGTCGGAAGTGAAAACCACCAGCGTTTTCTCACGCAGCTGGAGAGCGTCGAGCGCATCCAGAACTCGCCCGACCGCCAAGTCTACATTGGCGACATTAGCGAAGAACTGGGCTTCATCTTCATTCTTAGACTGCTCACGATAGGTAGCCACCAACTCCTCCGGAGAGGCCACCGGTTCGTGAGGCTCGTGAAACGCCAGATAGATAAAAAATGGCTGGTTGGGATTGGTTGCCACGTGCCCTTGCATCCAATCCAATGCTTCGCCAGTCGCGAGTTGGCAACTGTAACCTTTTAGGTCACCAACTTCCGCACCGTTTCGCACATAATTTTGCGGGTTTTCGTGGGAGGGTGCTGCGTTGTTTTGCGTGGCAAACCAGTACTCAAAACCGCTCTCGGAAGGTTGCGGCTGAGCAGGCGAGTTAAACATCGAATTGCAATGCCACTTGCCAGACATACAGGTGGCATAGCCTGCCTGCCGCAGCAGGTGCGGAATCGTAACTTCACTTGCTCGCATATGCACCTGATCCCTGGAATCAGGCTTCGGAGAGTCTCCCGCTGCAGGAATCCAGTCATAGACTCGGTTTAGGAACGGTGACCATCTTGGTTTTGGCTGTTTACGGAACGTATCGCTTGCCGGACATCCAAGCTTCGCT
>JANSWS010000008.1 GCA_024743355.1 bacterium | reverse complement strand
GGAGCAGTTCCCCGTCCTTGCTGAAGCGAATTTTCAAGGATTCCGGCTGGAAGTCATCGGGGCTCGCATGCACCTGCCCAATCAACACCCGGTGCGCCCCAATATTCGCGGCTGCCGTGTCCACAGCCTTTAGCTCCCCATGCATCAGCGGTGGTAACGCTCGCGGCAATTCAATGACCGCCGCAACGGCCTCGAAAGCCCCCTTGATCTGCTTCTCGTTCGCAATCCGAGTTGAGATATCAAGCCCTTCACTGACACGGAATCCCAACTCCGTTTCGATCATGAGTGGAGGCTCGGACGACGACGCAATTTTAATGGGGCCCTCGGCTTGCAGAATTCCCGAACGAAGCAGAATGCCGGTCATGGGACCGGTGAGACCAGCCTTCGCTTGCGACTCACGCGTAGCGTAGCCTGCCTTGAACCCGGCAATTGGATCGTTCGCTGATGCAGCCAGCTTGCGAACCAGAACCCGTTGTATGGCATAGGCATCTTCCAATGTCGCGGAGGGCTGGCTGCGACTGAGAGTCTCCGATTGGTCGGCTCCCAGCCATGCCGCATGCAAATTGTCGGCGAATGGGCTCACGTAGGGCGGATCCATGAAGCCTTGCCAGCGAACCCACTCCAGGAAGCTGGACTTCCAGCCTCCTAGCGGCAGCGCCGAATCTCTAGCACCGAATCCGTGTCCACCCAATTCATACACGTGCAGCTCGGCAGGAATTTTCCGCAGCTTCAATTCGATGGCTAAAGCCAGGCTATTCAGACTGGCATCGGAAAAGGCATGCACAAGAAACATCGGCGGCGTATTTGCGGCATCCAGTTTATCCTTGATCTCACTTCTCAATTCGCCAGCCCGAGAAACGATTCCTCCAGGATAGACGAGACAAACACTATTCGGTCGACAGGAAGCGCGGTCCGCCGCATCCAGCTCGGCATAGCCGCGCTGCTCATGGTTGGTCGCCAACAATAGGGCGACTTCACCACCAGCTGAGAAGCCCATTACACAAATGCGATCGGGGTCGATTGCAAAATCATCCGCGGAATTACGGATGATCCCCATAGCTCGCTGCGCATCCAACAACGCCGTTGATGCGGGACCCGGCACTCGATACTTGAGCACAAATACGCTGATGCCTTTCGGATTCAACCAATTGGCAATTTCTACGCCTTCGTGCTCGTAGGCCAAGCGTTGCATGCCACCACCGGGGAGCACCAGTACCGCAGCTCCTGTCCGTGAACTTTGCGGAGCGGGAAAAACGGCAAGCTGGGGCACGGCTATGTTGGTCAGTTGGTCGAACGTTCGTCGACGATCCGTAACCTTTCTCTCACCCAGTTCAGCCTGCACCCGAGTCGGGCCAGGCTCCTGACCTGCCGGCCAAAGATCGATAACGGCACTTGGCTCGGCCGCCACCAACGAACCTGAAGCCACGGTCAAGTCTAAAACCATGATCACCGAGGCGATCAACCTCAGGGCAAAGCACTTTTGCATGGCTACCAACCTGTTGTAAGAGCGAAACAGCGCAACGTCTGCAGGGGTTGTCGCAACTTCAAAACTTCTAACCTAGGCGGAGAGCTCGCCGCGGATCTTCTCGAGCAAGGCCTTGGTCTTCTTGATTCCCTCAAAGGAATCGCTTTGGCCTTCGTATTCGATGCCCACGTGCCCACTAAAGTTGAACTTGGGGTGACAGACGATGCTCATAATCCGACGAAAATCAATGGTTGTCTCGTTGCCTTCGTCGTCGAAAGCATAGCTCTTGGCACTGGCGCCCTTAGCGTAGGGCATCAATTCGTAGGTACCCAGATAACGATCGTAATCGAGTTCACCGAATTCGCCTTCGCCACGCACGACACGACGGAAGTTACCAAAATCGGGGAGAGTGCCACAGCGATCGTGGTCCACCATTTGCATAACGCTCGCCAGCCATCGACCATGGCTTGAAAGCCCCCCGTGGTTCTCCACGATCACGTTGACGTCGTAGGTATCGGCGATCTCGCACAGGCGTCGCAAGCCATCGGCGGCCAGTTCCAATTGCTGGTCATAGCTCAGCTTCGGATCCGAGGCAGCATTTACTCGGATCGAATGGCAACCCAGAGCCTGGGCCCACTCAAGCCACTTGATGTGATTACGCACGGCGGTGATGCGTTGCTTGAAATCGGGATCTCCCAGATTGCCTTCGCGATCGCACATGATCAACACATTGGTCACCCCGGCATCCGCGGCTTTCTTCTTGAGATCTTCCAGATATCCAGGCTTGCGGACGGCTTCCATATAAAATTGGTTGACATACTCCACCGCGTCGATACCGAATTCTCGTTTTGCGATTCCGGCAAAATCTTGCGGATCGAGCTTCTCAGCCGAACTGTTCCGGAGCCCCAGGAAACTGAAAAAATTACGATTCAGCGACCACTGTGCCAGCGAGATTTCAAAAGGCTTGGCTGCCGCAGCCAGAGCTTGGTTGCTGAAGACGCAAGATGCGGCAGCCGCGCCCGCAGCCTGAATGCCGGCCGCCTGAAAGAATGATCTGCGTTGCATATAGTGATGCATGGTTGGGTGCTCCGATGATTCGTGGTGTCATGATTGGGCTCACCATCATAATGGCTGGGAGCAGCACTTTACAGTCAGCTGCTAATTTCGCGCAATTTCCCTCGCATTTCCGAATCGTAATCTACGCGAAAGCTCGCCTGATTGCTGAAATTCTGAAGGCACGCAACTGCGAACGAATCGCTTATGTTAAACTCGCGGACTGCGTTTGAGTGCCAGAGGTTCTGCACTCGCCACACGCTTGAGGCCTCTTGCGAGTCAACCCTGCGCACTGGTCTGACGCTATCCCTCTAGCTATACCCCACCCCTGCATTCCGGAGAATAAGCCCGTGATCCGCCGACTTCCTATCCAGCCTGTCGCGCCACTGTCACACATTGGACGGACGTTATTCTGTCTGCTCGTTTTGTACACAGCGCCGTTACCAGCGCAACCAACGGGTAACGACGATTTTTATCAACTAGGTCCTGACTCACTCCGGCAGGAAGGCGTGCCGCATGGTGAAGTCCAAGGTCCCTTCACCTTGCCTAGCCAGGTATTTGAGGGCACACAGCACACCTATTGGGTCTATGTGCCCGCCCAATACGATGCGGAGCAGGCCTGTAGCCTGATGATATTCAACGATGGCCACGCCTTTCTCAGCGATCAGGGTAGCGCTCGCGCAACGAACGTGATTGACAATCTTTTGCACCGGCGAGAAATCCCGACGATGATCGCGGTATTTATTAATCCTGGGCGGCGTCCCGACCAACCTGAGCCCACAGCCCGCGAGTGGGGAGATCGCACGACGAACCGCCCCGAGGAATACAATTCCCTGGACGATCGCTATGCTCGCGTCATCGTGGATGAGTTGCTGCCCGAACTCAAGGAACGTTTCAACATTTCAGACCGACCTGAAGATCGTGGAATAGGCGGTTGCAGCTCTGGGGCTATTGCGGCTTTTACGGTTGCCTGGCATCGACCTGACCAGTTCAGCAAGGTCCTGAGCACCGTCGGCAGCTTCACCAATATCCGGGGCGGGCACAAATACCCGGATATCATCCGCGAAAGCCCGCCTAAACCAATTCGAGTCTTCTTCCAGGATGGACGCAACGACAACCGCGGGCAACGCCGCGGCAGCTACGACGAAACCTGGGATTGGTTTCTACAAAATGTCCGCATGGTCGAAGCCATGACCGAGAAGGGCTATGACGTGAATTACGCATGGAGCATTGGCAAGCATGGCCTCAAGTCCGGTGGCGTCATATTGCCGGAGATGATGCGATGGCTGTGGCGGGACCATCCTGTTTCAACGGACGTCAACGACGAAGTCGAACGCTCGTTTCATGTGCCCAGCGAGTAGTTTCTGCATCGACGCTGGACACTTTACATCAGGCAGGCATCTATTGCTCGGATACCGGCCGGCTTACACCAAAAACGCTGGCCATTTGCAACAACACGCGAGTGGCTGGCCCGAGACTCTCGCGTTCCTTGAGAACCTGTCGGGCCAAGCCAGGCTTGTCGGTAATCAATCCATCCACCCCCAGGCTGATCATGGAAGACATCAACAGCGGATCGTTGACGGTCCAAGCGTAGACATCCTTTCCCTGGCTATGGGCGGCTCGAATAAACCAGAAATCGATAAAGCTCGCATTGACGGCCAAGAAATCAGCTTCGATATCGGCTAGTCTCCCCGCCGACACCGACATCAACAGCCCCACCCGGCATGCAGGTCGCATGGCCTTGACCTTCTGTATTCCCTCCTGCTTAAGCGACATGTAGACGACCTGGTCTGCCATGCCTTGCGATTCGACGACCTCAATGACTCGTTGCTCCAGTTGCTTGTCATGCCCGTAATATTTCAACTCGATATTAACGTTCACCTTATCTTTGCACAGCGCTAGCACGTCGGCCAAACTCGGCACGCGTTCCTCACTGAACTCAGCCGCAAACCAACTGCCGATATCAATCTGCTGCAAGTCATCCCGGGTTGCGTTCCAGATTTTGAGTTTATTTCCCGCAAGCTTCATGAAGTCGCTGTCATGCAAGACCACCACTTCATCGTCGGCGGTTTCCTGCACGTCGATTTCCACCCAGTCGGCTTCCTCTTCAATCGCCTGCCGAATCGCCGCCAACGTATTCTCAGGAGCCACTGACGATGCTCCGCGATGAGCGATAATCTCGACATCGTCCTGCAGACTTACGGCTTGAACCGCGATGATCCCCACCACGGCCGCCAGCACTGCGGCAACGCCGCCGGCGATGACCAGATGAATACGACTGAGGCGTAGTAACGGCGGTCGCGCATCCTGGCTGGACTCAACCAATTTGTTCTCCGCCAAATCAACCTCACAGGCCAGCTGCCGATACAAGGCCATGAGCATGGTGGCAAAAACGGTGGTGCTCAAGAGATTGCCGACTAAACCGGCGACGAACCACAAGCTCAACAATACGCCGATCACAAAGATTAACAGGCCGAGCGAGCCTTCCACGCTCGGCAAAACCCACCTCCCAAACGCAACGACGGCCGAAGAGAGCAAGCCGGTGACCAGCAGACTTCCGATACTCCACAGCACCAAACACAAAAGAATGGTCTTACGATGGCCCTCGCTCCTAGCACTGCTCGCTCGCAATGCCTGCGATGCCGGTACGGCCTCAAATAAAACCAAGGGCAAGGCAAAAAACCAATTGCTGGCTAGTCGCAAAGCCACCAGAATCAATACGCAGATTAGGATCCCAGCAATTACGATTGCAGCCATGAACTCGGGCGGTTTCTCTTTGAGATAAAAGTTGATGTCGTAGTCATTCAACAATCCCCAATACACAACCGCGGCAATTACCAATGCGGGAGCAAGCATCACAAGCACCCACACGATCATCCTGGCCGTAACCCGCAAGACCTGGGGAGCATGAGCCGCGGCATAAACGAGCGCCGACCGAACTGCTACCTTTTTCCCAAATTCGTCGGCCGCTAGCAGTATGGCCAGCAATGCCGCCATCTCCAAAGCGACCACCGTCAACCATGCGGCCCCAATCACGATCAAACACAGCCAACCGACAGGGGCCGCGACAAAAAACAATAGATCTTGGTCCGCCATCACCGGACGACCGGACAATCGCAACAACGCCTGAAACAAGACCGCCGTCAATGGAGTCAGAAGTATGAACGCCAGGATCTTGTAAACGCCATCCGTCAGAAACAGCGATGTCCAACAGGTTCGAAAGTCTCGCATCATGCGAGCGAATAACGCGACCAACGAAGACTCCTTGCAAGAACTGCTAGGCCTTGTAGATCAACCTACCACACGTTGGGCAAACCACCGGTTTTCCCGTAGACAATTGTTCGATTAATTGTGGTGTCAAGCTTTGATAACAGCCACTGCAACAGTTGTCCTCCAGCGGCGCCATGGCATCTTCCCCTTTGGCGGCGACAAGTCGCAAGTAATCGCGTTTGAAATCACCGGACAGGCCCTTTTCCGTCTCTGCCAGTTCGGCCTGCACCCTTGCCAATTCGCTCTCAAGAGTTTCCTTGCGACTGGCAACTTCGTTTTCGATCTTCTCGAAGTCAGCCTGCATATCCGCAACGTGCTTCTCGACGGACTTGATCTCCACTTCCTTGCCATCCAGTCCTTCGAGAATTTCCAGGATTTCGTCGGAAAGCACCAGATTAGCCTGGGTGTCGGCGGCTATCTGATCTTTAAGCGCCTGATATTCGCGATTTTCCTTGACGGTGTTCAGCTGACCTTCCCAGTGATGAATCTTGTCTTCACGTTCCTTCATCTGCAGCTGTTTGGAATCAGCATCAATCCGCATTTTTTTCATCTGCTCTCGCACATCGGCCAACTGTTGCTCGGCAGCCTGCAGCTTTGCCCGCGCTGCCGCAATGACCTTAGGCCCACGTGTCAACTGCCCTTCAATATCGGCTTTCTGTCGGTTGATACGATGCAGCGTTTGGATTAGCGAAGCTGTTACGGTCATGAATTTGTCAACTCAAGCGAAAACAATAATTGCGTTTGAGACCGCGGCAGTCTCAGCTCACCTCGATGATTCCTGGTTGTCGCCCCCCTTACCGGTAGGACTGACAATACTAACCCACGACGGCCCTCGGCGGTAGTTGCCAGTCCAGCCGTCCCCCAGCCCGCAGCCCACTCGACCCGGCGGTACCTCAAGCCGACAGGTTGCTCACCGGGTATCTTCCAGCCCGCGGCCTGCGAGCTCCATGAGCTTCCATTAAACTAAGGACTGGAGGCTACAACAGGCTGTCAGCAAGACACAAAAGCTGCAGAGTGTGTCACTTGGGTGGTGTAGCAATCGCTGCCCCCGCGGAAACTGAAGATTTCAACTAGGTCACGGCCGCGGAGCCATTTGTCCTGGCGGCTTGAAACCAACCCGATATGCGGGGATCGATAAAAACAGGCATGTGAGCGCAAGCGTTCCAACTGTGAGCCGCATCCGTCAGGAGCCATATACTTGTACTTGCCCTTTCCATTACCGATTTACATTTCATCCAGCGCGGGTCCGTGTGTCCTCAAGCAGCTACCAAATCGGCCACGGCTATGGCCGTGTTGTTGCTTGGCCGTTGCACTTTGCTTGCTTGCGGCTCTCCCTTCATCGGCACAGGACTTTAGCCAAGACATTCGTCCGCTGCTGTCCGATCGATGTTTTGCCTGCCATGGTCCTGATGCGGATCGACGCGAATCCGACTTGCGATTGGACCAAGAAGACTCAGTGCTTGCCGATCGCGGCGATTACCGAATCATCGTGCCCCACCAGCCCCAAGCCAGCCAGCTATGGACTCGCATCAGCAGTGCGGACGAGGACAGCATCATGCCTCCGCCCAACTCGGGCGTCCCGCCTCTGACAGCGGTCGAGCAATCCATGATTTTCGATTGGATTGCACAGGGAGCCCCTTGGAGCACCCACTGGGCCTATGCAATGCCTCAAGAGCATGCGATCCCGGATGTGGATGGAACCAACCATCAAGCCGAGAACTGGATTGATGCCTTTATCGCAAACCCAATCCAAAAGTCGGGCGGGGAATTTTCCGACGTGGCCGACGACATGACACTGATTCGTCGCCTGTCGTTCGACTTGACCGGTCTTCCGCCGACGAGAAGCGATGTGCTGACCATACAAGAGCAAGGTCCGTTAGGCATCCAACGTTTCGTTGATCGACTGCTAGCCAGTACAGCCTTTGGGGAACGGATGGCTGTCTATTGGTTGGATTTGGTTCGCTACGCAGACACCGTTGGTTATCACGGTGACCAGGATCACAACATTTCTCCCTACCGTGACTACGTTATCAACGCGTTCAATGACAATCTTCCCTGGGACCAGTTTACCGTTGAGCAACTCGCCGGCGATCTCCTACCAGAGCCCACGCAAGAACAAATCGTGGCCACCGGCTACAACCGCTTGCTACAAACATCCCACGAAGGCGGCGTGCAACCGCGAGAGTACTTGACGATTTATCAAGCGGACCGCGTCCGCAATCTTTCGGCGGTCTGGATGGGAGCCACGGTCGGATGCGCGCAATGCCATGATCACAAATACGACCCCTATACGGCGGAAGACTTCTATTCACTTGCCGCGTTTTTCGCCGACATTGACGAAGCACGACACTTCGATGTTGGTTCCGATAGTGTGCCTACCAAACGACCGCCTGAAATTCCAGTTCTATCGCGAGGCCAACGGCAGTTGCAGGCGACCTATGAATCCCGACTCCAACAGCTACTTCAAGAATCCGATTCCGTTACCGAACAACGTCAGAAGATCGAAGCCAGCCTAGCTTCGCTTGACGCCTCAGCCCGGCTGAGCATGATTACGGTCGCCATCGAACCGCGTGAAGTGCGATTGCTCCCGCGAGGAAATTGGCTGGACGATTCCGGTCCCATCATGGCTCCAAGCGTTCCCCAGTTTCTGCAATATGACTTTGATGACATCGTGGGAGACGCGGACCGAGCCAACCGACTACATCTCGCGCGATGGTTGGTCGATCCGCAACGGGGCATTGGCTTGTTGACTGCAAGAGTCTTTGTCAACCGACTATGGATGATCTTATTCGGACAGGGCCTTTCGCGATCCGCCGAAGACTTTGGTGGACAGGGGCAGCCGCCATCGCACCCGGAACTGCTCGACCAGCTCGCTCTAGAATTCGTCAGGTCGGGTTGGGATGTCAAACACATGCTGCGTTTGATCACTTCCAGCCGAACCTACCGTCAATCCTCAATCCCCAAGCAATGGCATCAAGAACACGATCCTGAAAATCGCCTGTTTGCAAGGCAGAATCGATTTCGGCTTCCGGCTGAAATGATTAGGGATACGGCTTTGGCGGCTTCCGGCCTGCTGCTCCAGCGGACCGGTGGCCCCAGCATCAAGCCCTACCAGCCAGCGGGTTACTATCGGCATCTGAATTTCCCCAAGCGCGAATACCAAGCCACACAGAATGAGGAGCAATGGAGACGAGGGCTCTACGTGCATTGGCAGCGACAGTTCTTGCATCCCATGCTGCGGGCCTTCGACGCCCCCATGCGTGAAGAATGCACGGCCCAGCGGGCTCGTTCCAACACGCCGCTGGCCGCTCTAGTACTGCTGAACGACCCGAGCTTTATTGAGGCCGCGCGGGGGATGGCAACCCGAGTACTGCTTGCAGCCCAACCACGAGACAAGGACAGCGTCACCATCCAACGCTTGTTCGAAATGGCGGTCTCGCGGCCCCCAGATTCCTACGAACTCCGCCAACTGCAGGATCTACTCATGGCGGCACGCGGCGAATTTAGCGTCCATCCACAGCGGGCGGAAGAACTATTGAGCATCGGCATGTCAACGACCGATCGGGAACTGGAAGACTGCGAATTGGCGGCCTGGACCACCGTCGCTCACGCGGTACTGAATTTGAATGAAACGTACACCCGGAATTGAGCCATGCATACCGCCGATCACAACAATTCCCAAGCCGACTCGGTCAACCGCCGCACATTCTTGTCGAACGGCGGCATCAGCCTGGCAAGCGTGGCTTTGAGCCAACTTCTGTGCCGCGATCTGTATGGCCGCGAGCCCAATGCTCTCGGGCTGCCCTCGGGTCTTGCCAATCCGGGAGCGCTGCCCCATTTCACCGCCAAGGTCAAACGAGTCATCTTTCTATACATGGCAGGCGGCCCCTCGCACTTGGAAACCTTTGATTTTAAACCGGAGCTAAATCGACTGGATGGCCAACCCATGCCCGCTTCTTACACGGCAGGGCAACCGATTGCACAACTGCAGGGCAAGGAATTGCGAGTTCAAGGGCATCTGACAAAATTCTCGCAGCATGGTGAAAACGGTTTGTGGATCAGCGATTTCCTACCCGAACACCGCAAGATTATCGACAAGGTCTGCGTTCTTAAGTCGATGGTGACCGAACAGATCAATCATGATCCAGCACACACCTTCATGAACACCGGCACGGCAATCTCCGGCAGACCCTCCATGGGATCCTGGATCACCTATGGGCTGGGCAGCGAATGCGACGATCTTCCAGGCTTCGTGGTCATGACCAGTATCGGTGGCAGAAATCCGCAGCCCATCGCGACACGACAGTGGTCTGCGGGTTGCCTGCCCAGCCGCTTCCAAGGAGTCGAATTTAACGCCGCGGGTGAACCCGTGCATTACGTCAAGAATCCAGCGGGAGTTTCCAGCCTGATGCGTGCCCAGGTCGTCGATACGATCCGGAAACTGGACCAGCACCGCAACCAGTTGGTCGAGGATCCAGAAATTGCCACCCGGGTAGCCGCCTATGAAATGGCATTCAAGATGCAGACCTCCGTACCCCAACTCATGGATCTCTCGGACGAACCGGACCACGTATTAAAGATGTATGGAGCAACTCCAGGAGATGGCTCATTCGCAGCAAACTGCTTGCTCGCACGACGACTGGCGGAGCGAGGGGTGCGTTTCATACAACTCTACCATCGCGGCTGGGATCATCATGGAGATTTGGTCAAGCACATGCATACCTGTTGCGGCCTAACCGATCGCCCCACGGCGGCCTTACTTCAAGATCTAGAGCAACGCGGCATGCTGCACGAAACGCTCGTGATCTGGGGTGGCGAGTTCGGTCGCACTCCGATGTTCCAGGGAAAAGGTGGGCCGGGACGCGACCATCACATCAAAGGCTTCAGCATGTGGCTGGCGGGCGGGGGAATTCAACCCGGGATTAGCTACGGCGCCACCGACGAATTGGGGTACAACGCGGTCGAGAATCCCATTCCGATTCGCAATTTGCATGCCACGATCTTGCATCTGCTTGGCATCGATCACCACAAGCTGGCGATCAAATTTCAGGGGCTAAATCTTCGCTTGACAGGCGTGGAACATGCCGAGCCCATCCGGCCCATTCTGAGCTAGGCTTGGCCTCAATTCATGCACCCCAGTGCGGGAGCGAAGGCGGAGGTCCGTGCGGTAGATGCGAGACTACATATCGCACCACGGGCAGCGACAGACTTTGGCCAAGCAACCGCCATTGCTGGCGGGTCGTCAATCCGTGAAATTGAAAAGAATCTGAATACCCTAACAATCTTGCAACTTCGCGTGGGGCAAACCTTCGATAGCGATCATCGACGCGCAAGTAAGAGCCCGCTTTCAGCAAAGACTTACCGTAAGCTCCGGTGAAGCAAGCGGTAACCGCCAGAGGATCACTGCGATCCACGCGGTCCATTCCGCTCAAGAAGCGGAATTGCCGCTCGGACAAACAGAGCTCTGGCTGCTGCGAGCGATCCTGTTCGGGGTCAATCAAGCTGGCCAAACGCTTTTTATAACTCGGCAATTCACGCCAAGTGGAAATGCGACCGCGGCTAGCAATCAGGTAAAACCTGGGTCGCCGGTTTGGCCATCCCATCTTGGACGGACACAAAGCAGCAGTAAGGAGCCGATACCCACCCCTGTCGAGGGCTGCCTTCAACCTCGTCCAGGATCTGGAAGTTTCAAAGCCAACCACATTCTCCAACACCAAATGCCTCGGGCTGCACCGGGCAATGGCCTCGACCAAACTCAACAGAGCCAGGGAGCGTGGATCTTCCAGATCACGGCGACCGCCCAATCGACAATAAGGCTGGCAGGGTGGTGACATCCACCAGGTGTCGGCATGGCAGGCTTCAAGCTCTTCAAGCGAAACTCGCTGTAGTTCGCGGACGCGATAGTCAACGCTATCAAAATTGTCTTGATAAACATTGGCTGCAACGCGATTGATGTCGTACGCAGCGACCGTCTGGGCTTCCGGCCAAGCGGCGTGCATACCCCCGATTCCCGCAAACAATTCGAGTATCTGACTCACGAGCCACCTGGCTAAACTTACCGGAAAGCGAAAAAGTTCAGGGCCAGAAACCCCCGCCAACAGCCCCCCATACCAAGACCGCTCCGCCATTGGACGGCGGGCAGATTGGCTGAGCCCTTCATCCCTTGGTCTTGCATTGTTAGTAGACAACTTTATCCTAAAGGCTTGAGTGGCCCGATCTTCTTGCCGAATATTGCCCTGCAATCGTGTAGAATTGGAAGCTTGCGGGACACTCGATTACTCCTTGGCGGCCTTCGAAGCGAAGGACGAGAATCGAGCTGCCCCATGGACCCACCGTTCGCCGGTCAGTCCCGGATAGTCCCCAGGGCCTTGGACTGAGAAACTGGCATGCTATGAGTCATCTTCTTTTATATTACCAAAGGCCCGAGCCGGCGACGTGGGTATTCCTCTCGTCGTTTCTTCTGCTCAGCATTTACTTTGTGTTCCACCGCTTCTTCAGCGTCAGGAATTTGGACATTGTATTGCTGATTTTGCTGGCTCCTGGCCTGATGATGGTCTACGAAGGCAGACGAAGACAATTGGCTGCTGAGCCGGCCATTTCTGCCGCCGCTCTGGCCGAAGTCCGGACGGAACGGCCCGAAGTCATACTTACGGCGGCCAGGCTTACCCAAGTCCAACCGGCGGAGGGCGCGGGGTCGAATACCGCGGAGGCAAGTTTTTCCGGCAGCATTGGCGGTCTACAGCCGGACGATGCGGGAAATGCGGAAGTCCCTGACGCGGCAACCCTAGGTGCCCCCTCGTACCCACGCCCTAACGACGAGCAAGTTGCCTGGCCTCCGACTCGAATCGAGTTCTACGGCTTTGCCTCACTGCTGATCGCCTGCGCCTTGCTCATGATCCGGATGCTGATCGATCCGGCCTTGGTTCGCCGCCCGCTGCTAGTTCCCAACCTTACCATTGGCGGCTTGAGCTTTATCGGTATCTCACTGTTTCTGTTTTTGATGGCCAATGTGGTAACCAGCTCGCCGCGCGAGCAGCAGGAGCGAGGGCCGTCGCTCGGCCCCGGTTATGTGTTGCTGCACATGCTGCCCGCTCTACCCACCACGCCAGAGGACACGGCCTCCGATTGGCCGGTAAATGCTTCGGCGGCGCCCAAAGCCTGGCTACCAAATGTAGCGAGGATCTTGGCGATCATCTCCAATCTAGCCATCATCGTGGGAATTGTAGGCGTAGGCTATTGGCACTTCGATAATGTTCGCACAGGCATAGGCTGCGCGGTGATGTATTTACTGCTGCCGTACACCGCCCAGATGACCGGCAATTTGGAACATACGGTACCAGCGGCCTTTCTGGTGCTAGCAATTTTGGCCTACCGCCAACCGATGATTGCCGGAATGTTGCTAGGCTTTGCCGCGGGCCTTGTGTATTACCCTCTGTTTCTGATGCCGCTCTGGATCAGCTTCTACTGGCACCGAGGATTGGGAAGACTGATCACTGGCTTCGTGATCAGTCTGGCCGTTCTGGTGATCTTGCTGGCCTTCGCGGGGTCCTCATTTACGGACAACATTAGCCGCATGTTCGGCTTATGGCTGCCGCGGATGGACGGTCTGGAGGGCATATGGGCCAGCGGACACGGATTAGCAGCCGACTTTAGGATACCCATCTTGGTCGGATGCATTCTATTGAGCGCTAGTTTCGTATTCTGGCCGCCGCGGAAGAATTTGGGTTCACTCATGTGCGGCACAGCTGCCATTATGCTGGCCGTTCAGTTTTGGCACGGTTTTGGCGGCGGTTTGTATATGGCTTGGTTTTTACCCTTTACCGTGTTGACGATCTTCCGCCCCAATTTGGATGACCGAGTTGCTACGAACGTTGTGCGTTACGCACCCCGCAGTTCGGTAGCCGACGCGGCCTAATGCTCGGTCAGCGCTCGACTTTGGGTTGACTGACAACAAGGGCATCAGACACGGGTTCAAGACCCCACAGGGGAATGGTCCAAAGGCGGAATGGTCTTGTGGGAGGCTGCGTATTTGCAACCCAACAGTTTTCCCAAACGCAGATTGCTCTGCTTCCCCAACGTCCCTTGATGAATCAGGCCGCGGACTTGGAGGAACTCGAGTTGGACAAGCCAGTCGCATGTTTCGCCTTCGATGCGTGCTGCATCTCCACCAACTGCCCGTGCTTTAGCTCAAAGACGCGATCCGCCAACTCTAACAGCTTTTCCCGGTGGGTGATGATGATGATGGTTCGCTGACCTTGCAGTTCTTCCAGAGACTCGCGGATCAACTGCTCACTATGCATATCAATCTGGCTGGTCGCTTCATCCAAGATCAGGATCTCAGGATCGCACAACAGGGCTCGCGCCAGCGCGATGCGTTGCCTTTGACCACCACTCAGCTTGCCGCCATTTTGGCCCACCAACGTGTCGTATCCGTCCTGAAGACGCGTGGTAATGAACTCGTGGGCATGTGCTCGCTTGGCCGCCTGAACCACCTCTTCCTGGGTGGCATCGGGCCTGCCGTAACGAATGTTGTCGGAGACGGTTCGATCAAACAGTTCCGTTTGCTGATTTACCAGTGCGATGCGGCTACGTAGATCCTCTACGCTCATCTGCCGCAAATCGACGTCGTCCAGAGCCAAGCTTCCGACCTGGGGATCGTAAAAGCGGCACAGCAAATTGATAATCGTAGACTTTCCAGTACCATTCTGGCCAACGATTGCCACCGTGGAGCCAAAGGGAATTTGCAAGCTAACGTTCTGCAGCACATTCTGCCCCTCGCAATAGCCAAAAGTAACATCTTGAAGCTCAAGACTGTGATGCGGCTTGGAAACAGGAGTCGGCTGGGCTGGGCTGGCAATCTGGTTGGCATGATCCAACATGCCATACAAGCCGTCCGCGGCAATCGAACCTGCATAGATCGACGAGTAGACGGCTGAGAGTTTTCTCAGGGGATCACTGACGCCGACCAACATTCCAAAAAACACCAGCAGCGCCGATACACTCAGCGGCTCGCTACAAATCGGAATGCCCAAAATTTGTGTTTCTTGATTCAAAACCAGATAAGCCCCACCAACGATCGTCGTTCCGAGCATGCCCAAGCCCAGGAACTCGATCACAGGCTTGGAGAGCGAAGTGTAGAAGACAAACTTCAACCCAAAGTCGCGTACGGCCTGCGTGGCTTTGCCGAACCGTTGGGATTCGTAGTCTTCCATCTGAAAGGTTTGCACGGTATTGATGTTGCCCAAGGCTTCGAGCATCACCGAATGGTAGTTCTGAGCCTTACTCAGCTCGGTTCTGGAAATCTCCCGTAGACGTTTAGTGATCATGTACAGCAGCAGCCCCACAACCGGGGCTACCAGCACACTTAGCAACAGCAAACGCCAGCAGATGAATGCCGCTCCCAGCAAGCAGGCTATCACCTTTAACGGCTCGCGCATGGCGGCACCTAGGGTGCTCATCAGCCCATTGGTCAGCATGTCCGTGGTATGAGTGATGCTGGCTGTAAATCCACCCGTACCGTAGATCGCATAGTTGGCTCGGTCCATATGCATGGCCTTGTCAAAGACTTGCATACGAATATTCCGCGAGATGTTGAGAGCGACGCGTCCCACCAGAACTTCATTGGCGATCAAAAAAAAGTGTTTCACCAGGGTCGAAGCAATCAAGGCTGCGACCAGAATAGCGATGGTGGAGAATGGATCTGAGGGAATCCAATTTTTCACCCACGGCACCATCCTTTGATAGCTTTTCTTTTTGGCCAACTCGCGATCCAGCTCTTTTTCCAAGGCAAAATACTGGGCACGTAAGGACCGCCGCTGCTCAGAATCGGGCTGCTGGATCGATTCTGCTTTCTCCAGTAATGCCAAGGACTGCTCACGAAGATTCGTGACCGACTGGTCGTACCGGGCTATCTCCTCATCCACCCAGGTCTGCATCGACTTGCCGCCTATGGTGACTTCGAGAATCGGATAGAAGGCACCGATATTGAGTCCCCACAATGATGCGACGGCAAACGAACAAAAGGCCGCAAACACGATGGATCGCCAATATGGAATTGCTTGCTTGAGAGCTCGGATGAAGTTTTGCATGGTCACCGATACAGAGGTGCGTGAAGTCCTGCGGATGAGTTGGGTCGGACGCATCGCCCGGCACAAGCATTCCTAGCTAAGTCCGCCACGAGTGTCCATATCAGCTGCATTGCGATTCGCCTCGGTGCCGCGGACAGCTTGAACCGTCCGTCGCCTCCGGCCGGTCACCGCAGCATGCCGCGGTGGCCGGAGCTGGCGTCATTTGATAGCTGATTCCATAATCTGCGTGGTCTGCGGGTTGTGCATAGCCAAGGGTAGTACTTTCGCGGCCTGGGCTTGCCTTAGGCTTTCGCACCTGGTCAGTGTTACTCCGCTAAACATCGAACTGTGCGCCGAACCAGCCCCTTCAATGATGGCCCGAAACTCCAACTGTATATCCGGCTGATCATGGTGAAACAGCAAGGTTTTCTGATCGAGCTCAGCGGCATGACCTTCCGCCAGAATTCTTCCCGTGCACTGAGCCACGTCCAAACGCGTGCGAGCGGCGGGTAGACGCCCCTCCGCAAAATGGAATTGGACCTGATACCATCCCTCTGGAAAATTAAAGTAGGGACCATAGAAAGCAATTCCTTCACTCATGCCTGCGGGTAATTGCAGATTGCCCGAGCAAAGAACACCCTGAGGTGAAGTGAAAAGACTGGCTGGAATCTCGAAAACATCACGTTCGGGCAAGCGGTCCAACTCGAATGGCAACACGGACTCCAATAGATCGCCGAGCCCCTGCTTGGCAACAACGCACATCAGAAACCTGGCAGAATCCTTGTTGTCTGAGATTCTCACTCCGTTCTGTCCCAAAACCGAGACAAACTGGGGATCATAGCCATCAAACAGTTGACGCAACGATTGCTCTGTAAAGTGTTGGACATGGAATTCCGTATCTAAGAGCGGGAACACATTGGCATGAGGCACGGACAGCACCAGCATGCCGCGATCGCTTAACGACTGCCAGCAAGATTCCAGAAATCGTCGCGGATTCACCAAATGCTCGACCGTTTCCAAACATACGATAGCATCAAAGGTTTGCGTGCCGGCTTCGAAGAACGATCCGCAGGAAGCATGCACGTACTCAATTTGCGCATGCTTCCAGTGACTGCGGGCGAAGCCAATGGCTTCTTGCGATGCGTCCACCGCTGTTACCTGTCGATTGCCTTGGGCAGCCATGATGAAACTGCCGTATCCCGTACCACAGGCAATATCCAGGACCTTACAGCTGTCCGGAAGGAGCTTTTCCACCAGGCTATATCTAGCTAGATGTCCAACTTCGATGTCCTGAAAACTGAGTCCCCACTGTCGTTCACCGCTCTTTAAATCAGCGGCTTTGATGCTGCGTTCTTTGGCACATTGGTCCGGCAATTTTCCGGCCAGGCGTGTAAGAATTTCGTCATGCGTTAGATTCTCCCGCGACAGCCTCGTGTAAGCTTCAGCGGTCTCCAGATAATCTCGAAGCTGCCGCGATGCTTGTCCGCCAAAGGGCACGCGCTGGTCCTTGTCGCCATCTGTCTGGAGCGCCCGTTCCGCCTTGCGAGTAAAGCCGCGGCTATCCGTCTCGTGGAACAGATAATCCGTTAGGAGATAATGCAAATAGCGATCCCGCACAGTCTTATTGGGCACAAAATACGCTGCTTCGGCCAAACAAGCAGATAGTTCACCCCGATTCATAATATCCATAGTGATGCCTTTGCCGGAGTAATGCGGTCGCCCTGCACACACCACGGGCTTGTCGTAGAGCAAGGCCTCGAGCCCGACGTTTGATGAGAAGGTAACGACTGCGTCCGTAAGCCGCAGCAATTCATGAACACCGACCTGGTTACAGACACTTATGTTGGGCTGATTTGTAATTCCAACATGCGTGGCATAAGGATGAGGCTTAAAGACAAGATGTGCGTCCTCTGGCAAGTCACGCAACAAACACGTCTCGAAATCGCGTAGCGAATCAAAAGCCTGCAAACCGTAAAGCACACTTGCGTCATTATCGAGTTGCCCTGGGAAGAACAGGAGCCGCCGACCTTGACGTCTCGCCCGCTCAATGTCGCAAGTCAGTAACTCGAGCTCGCTGGCATCCTGTCTCTGGTTGTACTTCGATTGTCCGTTGCTCTTCCACGCATTCAAAAAAGAATCGACGAAATGCTGCTGCTCGAGACTGAGTGGCAAGCCTTCGAATTCAGGCCAACGCGACGCGATCTCAGATTCGTTGGGCAAGAAATGCATGCCCTGTGTGTCAATTAAGCAATAGTCGGGAAAAAAGGGCGACTCGCGCACGGCAACCGGGATGTTGAATTTCCGACATTTCGCCAGAGCAATGCGGCTGAGCGAGTGGACCCCTTGAGGCACCAAAACAAAATCCGGTCGCAGGCTCTTGAGCAGCTGTTCCATACGGAACGCGGCACCCCGCAAACGCTGTCGAGGAATTCCTTCCGCCGACATGCTGGCTTCTTCCACGGGCAATCCAGCCACCAGCTGCTCATGCGTTGCGATCCGCAGGAAGTCGATGTCGTCTCCCATAAGCTGACAATACTGTTCTTCGGACAGACGCGGAGCGGAACCTTGGCTGCGATCCAGGAATACGTGATAGTGACAGTCCACATCAGCTAGATCCTGTAGCGGAAAAAGCTGATCACCGAAGAAGTCAACCCAAAAGAGCTCCCAGCCCTCAGCAGCCGCACAGCTTAAAACCTTCTTCAGCCACTGCGTGGACTCCGCGTTAGGAAAATTGAACGCTAGAAGTTTTTTGGAACTCATCCGAAACTGTCCTTCCTGTTTAGGGCTGTGGAACCTATCCGAGGACCATTAGCCGCTTGGGCATTTGCCGATATTTTCCTTGGCTTCGGATAAGCTCAGCCAGCAAGCTTGCTTGGAGCAAGCCGCAGACGTTCTTTCATTGCCTGCCGCATGTCCTTTGGAATCCGCTTCCTGATCCACCGCTCAAGTTTGCGACCGGGGGACGACTTGGACACCACTGTCAGTGCCTGCCTCTGTGCATGGCGATGATCTTCCAACACGTTCTCCAAATGCCTGACCGCGTACCAGTTGCTCAGGCCATCTTCGATCCGAGTATTTCGTAGAGAAGTCTGATATCCGACCTGCGGGGAGAAAAAGGACGCCTCAAAATTGCGGCTTCCCTCTCGCAGAAATCGCAGGCAGCGTGGCAGGCATTTGCGATCGAGATCACAGTTTTCCAAAACCGCTTCTTGAAGCAAGTGACACCATTCATAAGCGGCAGTCTTGTCGGAAATGAGTTGCTCCAGCACGTCGGCGATTTGGGCCGGTTCATTTCGGTCCTGGATGAAGAAGGGATAGTCCTGCGGAAGGAACTCGGCAACGCCGGCTTCCTTGGAAACCACCGTCGACAATCCGGCTTGAAGCGCTTCAATCACGACAAATGCGAAGGGCTCGTCTGCGCTCAGAGGGAAAACGGCAATGTGCATGGAATCCAGTAGCTCGCGCAGCGCTTGGGGCTCGCAGAAACCGTGTAGTTGGACACTATCACGGACTCCAGATTCGGCAATCCGTTGTCGCAGCTCGTTGGCGAATACCTCGGATCCAGTCCCGGCGATGTGCAAGGCAACTTCCTGACTGACCTTCGAATGCAGTAGCGCGAACGCCTCCACCAACTGCAGTAGGCCTTTGTGTCTCTCGACTTGTCCGAAGTAAATCAAATTCAGTTTGGACTCGGACAAAGAATGGACGGGCTCGCAGCCCGACTGAATCGAGACTCCATTGGCCACCACGATCGATCTACCAAAGCGACCATGGATCTCATTTCGCTCTAGCGTTTTTTGGGAAACCGCGATTCCGCCAACTTTGGCCTTAGCCCGAATCCACCTAGGCAAGACATTGAATCCAATCTGATGATCGGCCACTGTTCCGTCTAAATGATCTCCCAGTTGCAACGCGGTGGAGACCCCACTCGCAGCGGCAGTTTCCAAGATGCCCACGGGCCCCAGACCCAGCGGATTCTGAATCCAGATGGCGTCGGGACGAAATTCCGTAATTTGATGCTCCAGAGCGATGCAGTTGGCAGGGATGATGCCTCCGAACGCGGCGGGGTCCAGGTCGGCGGGCACATCACTTAAAACCGATTCATAGTTGTAGACAGGAGCGAAGATGGGCTGCACGTCGAGATCCACAGCTTCCGACCTTTTGCGCAATCGGCCGGTCGCCAGCGAGGTTAAAACCTGGACTTGATGCCCGGCTTGCTTCGCGGCTCGCGCGAATCGCAAACATCCGATTTCGTAGCCACCGATGACATGTGGCGGAAATAGGTTGCTTACCAGTTGAATTCGCATGGCGAGATTTCCTTCTCCTACCATTCATGACCGGCAAAGGTGCCGGGTCCCGTTGGGGATCACATCTATTCGGATCACAGGTAACTGGAACAGAACGCCGCTACGGGACAGATTCTGGCCCCGACCTTGTAGTTAGCATATTGCTCTAGGCCACCAGACTGACGCGAACACGCGTCCGGGAAGGCATCGCCGGCAAATGCGAATAGATGCGTTGCCAGTAGGTCTCCCACAAATATTGTTGCCGCAATTGTTCCTGAGCCGAGCCGAGGGCACGCTCTCGCTGGATAGCCGGCATTGACTGCAAGGCAGATAGTCGTCCATTGAGGTGCTGCGCATCACGCTCGCGATAAACGAAATCATCCAAACCAAGCGTCCGCATGATCTCGCGGAATGACGGCAAATCCGAAGCGACTGGAATCGTGCCCGCCCCGACGGCTTCCAGCAGCACCAATCCGAACAATTCGGCTTGCTCAAGATGTTGGCCGTCATAAAGCGTCTGTGTTGACGAGGCGATCAAAGCGTCGGCCTCCGCCAACATCCGATCGCGCTCAAGCTGAGGCAGAAAGCCAAGCACTGTAACATTCTGTTTCTGATCCGCCAGTTCGCCCAGCATGGCCTCGTAGGCTGAATCTCCGGAAGGGGGTCCGACAATCGTCAAGTCCCAAGATTCCGGCAGACCGGCGATGCTGACTTCAAATCCCTTGTGTGGCAGCAACCGCCCCAAACCAACAGCTTTGCAGGGCTTGCGGTCGTCTGTTCGGCGAGGCTCCCGAATATTGCGTTCGAAGATGCCTGCCGCGACTCCCGTTGCCGCATGACCTCGCTCTCGGGCCCTTTCCGCGGCGTATTCGGAAATTTCCATCAGATGCACGTTGCCCGCTGGCTCGTATACGCGTGCAAAAAAGGGACTAAATGGTTCGTGGCCCAAGCTGGTCAGGATCGCTTGCTGATCGGGAGCCAGGGCCCCGATAAAGTCGATGGTCGTCCCCGCACTGAGATACTGATGGACCGCCACAGCATCAAAGCCAGCCAGACGATTCAGAAGGGACCGCAACGGCAACTTTTCCTGGGGAATGACTTTTTCCTCGTCCAGCGTTGCCCGCACGAAGACATGTTGCATCCGCTGAGCATGATCCGCCGTTGGACATTGCATGCTTTCCGCATACCACAACTCCGAGTCGGGATTCTCTTTTGCTAGCTGCTCGAAACTTCGGATAGAAAAGAGCTCGCCACCCCCGGTCACGTCGAGCGGAACTTGGCTAACCAAAAGCGTGGATCGAACCGGCGACATTTCTTAGACTCCATCGAATCTGTCAAAGCTCTTATCGAATTAAGCTTGTAGGTGGACACTCGCAGCAACGTCAACACTTATTGTGCGATGTGCGTCCGCCTTCCGCCTCCGTTGGCGGCAACATCGCATCCGCACCAGCCGCGTAACAAACGTTGCCTTAAGCGGGTTCATCCGGCTTTCCTGCCAACGATGCGTTGAACCCCTGACTTCATAGCCTGGCGAAATTGGGTGGGTATCCTCTTCCGAAACCAGCGCTCGATCGAGCGTCCCACAGATTGTTTGGGGACAGGCACTTCCGGCTTGGTAGGAAACAAATTGGCCAAGTGACGCGAGGAGTACCAACTACTGAGACCTTCCTGAATGGCCCGTTGAAAACCGCGTGCGCTGCTGATCGGTATTGTCATTGGAGGCTCGGCTTCATCTCGCGGCTTCAAAGACTCCAAGAAATCAATGCAGCGTGGCAAGCACTTGCGGTCCAAGTCACATTGCTCGAGCACTGCCTGCTGAAGCTGTGTGCACCAGCTTGCGGCAAGATCCTGTTGGCAAATTGCGTCACCGATGACCTGCGCAAGATGTGCGGGATCGTCTCGATCTTGGAGGTAAAACGGATAATCGCCAGGCAGAAACTCCGCACAACCGGCAGCCGCCGTCACGACAATCGGCAGACCGGCCTGAATCGCTTCAATGACAACATAGGCAAAGGGTTCTTCGGGGCTGAGTGGGAACACCGCCAACTGCATCTCTGCCAACAAGTTGCCAAGAGTCTGTTGGTCACAGAATCCATGCCGTACCACACAGTTTTCCAGACCAAGCTTCGAAAGCTGCTGCTCTAACTGCATTTGGTATTCGGCAGAACCAGCGCCGATAAGATGCAGCTTGATGCGTCTGTCAGCAACTTTTCGTTGCACCAAGGACAGGGCCTTCACCAGTTGCGGAATGCCTTTGTGTTGTTCTATCTGACCAAAGTAAACGAGATTGTTGACTGAGGATGTGCTGAGTTGCCTCGCCGGTCGGCAGCCATCTGGCATGCTTAAGCCATTGGGAATCACAACTGTTTTGGCGAATCCCCCATACAATTCATTTTTCTGCAAGGTCTTGGTGGAGCAAGCTATAGCTCCAATCTGGGCTTTCGCGCGAATCCATCGTGGCAGTACATGAAAGTCAACTTGGTGGTCAGCGATGGTGGTGTCCAGGTGGTCCATGAGATGGAGAGTTGTTGGAATACCGCTGGCAACGGCCGTTTCCAGAATACCCACGGGCCCGAGTCCCAGTGGGTTGAATATCCAGATCGCATCCGGTTGGTAGCTCTCAACCTGGGACTGCAGTGCCAGGACATTTCCCGGATGAATGCCGGCGAAAACCGAAAGGTCGGAACGGTAACCGACGCCACTTAGAACTGTTTCGTAGTTGTAGATGGGCGAGAAGACGGACCTCACATCCAGATCGGGTGCATCATCGCGTTTCTTGAGCCGCCCCGTGGCCAGAGAAGTAAGGACGCGGACGTCGTGCCCCGCGGCTTGAGCCGCTCGTGCCAAATGCAAACAACCGAGTTCGTACCCGCCAATTACATGGGGTGGAAAAAGATTGCTGATAATCAGAACACGCACGCTAAATCCCTTCGCTGCTTGTCGTTTTCATTCATGGTCGGGGCAAGGCACTAGGCAGCCACAAGACAAGACTGTGTTTGTTTGCGGCCCGTGGCAATCAGATGACAACCGAGGCTGGCTTCGGGACTTAGCTCAAGACGTCGAGATTGTTCAAGACTGAAACTTTGCAATTGAATTTGGATCTCAGTGAAGCCTGCCTCTGCCAGGAAGAAACGCATCGCTTCGGGAGTATAGCCCGACTTGTGAACATCCCAGTAGCTCGCGTTGTAGTCCCCTTGAGAGGGATCGCATTCGCGTTGCCAGCCGTAAAGCCCTGCAAACCCCCAACGCGTATCCGAGAAATTCTGTTCCAGAGCCGGTCGATTCCACTCGCAACGTCCCCATTGGGCTATGTGGAACTCCAAATTCGGAACTTCGATATTCACCAGCCCGCCGGGTTGGAGAGCAGCATGCCAATCGCGAAGCGTCAATTCGGCCTCGCGCAAGGTCAGATGTTCCAACATATGGCGGCTATAGATCTCGGAAAGTCCTTGGCAGAACTGCGAAACTTCCCAAGCGCGGCACACCAGTTGTACATTCGGCAAATCCCGCAAGTCGCAGCCCAAATAGCCATCTAGATCCTGTTCACCACAGCCCACGTGAAGCTTCGCTCCCACGGGAATGACTCGCTTCAAACCGCGGTAGGCGACGCGTTCCAATCGGTAACCGAAACAGGCCGCTAGCCGCTTGGCTGAGGTCTCCAACCAATTCTTCATCGACGTCCCTTTCGCTCCATCGTTTCGCTTTGCTTACCGCTCATTGAGACTCACCAAACTATCAGCCAACTTTTCTCAATGGGTTCTCCGGTAGTGGCTGCAAATCTGTAGGCGTGCTGAGCAGTTCTTTGCGTTTTCGTCCGCGCATACTTGCCTGATGCTGAGCAAAGCTTTGCAGACAGCGCTGCAAAAATTGCTCCGAGCTCTCGCTCCAGCTGACAGGTCGTTGCGGCAATTTGACTTGCTCACCAGTTGCCTTTACTTCCTGCTCCCAATTCAAGAGCAGCTCGGCAAGGCTCTGTGGATTGCGCAGGTCAAAATAGCGGCAATCCTGCTTGCCAACCTCTCTGTGAATAGGCGTATCGCTAGCCAAAACCTGCGTTCCATACCAACGGGCTTCGACAATGGGCAGACCGCAGCCCTCCGTGATAGAGGCCAAGATCACGGCACGGGCATGTTGATAGCAGTGGCAAAGTTCAGCGTCGCTGACGCCGTGCATCAGATGCAATTGCCGTTGGAAGCGTGGATGCTCCTGAACACGCTTCAAAATTTCATCACATAACCATCCGACACGACCCACCAAGAGGATGGAAACCGAAGGGTCGCGTTGCCAAACCTGCTCCAAGGCATCCAGCACATAGGCATGGTTCTTACGCGGCTCAAGGGTGGCCACCATCAAGTAAGGCCGATGATCTTCAGTCTCGAATAGTTTCTGGATCTCCTGGCGAATAGGCCCTTCTGAGTTCAACAGCTCGGCGCCCAGTTCGAATGCTTGAATATCCTGGCAGAGCTCATCCTCCGGCCAAAGTTGCGGCAGCATCTCGGCCACCTGCTGCTTGACCGTATCCGAGATTGCCAGGACGAGATCCGCATTCAGAGCGATCGCTTGCAGATACTCGCGAAAGCCTCGATCCGCACCTGGAACAACAAATTGTGGGTGGGTCAACGGAATCAGATCGTAGACCACAGCTGCCACGAAAGCTCCACGCAGACGACACTCTCTGACGCTCGGCCAAATCTGGCTGTAAGCCCAGTAGGCATCGGGCAGAATCAGCACATCGTTAGCCTGCAGATCGAGTTTCGCACCCATGACTTGCTTAGTCACGCGACGCGAGGACATTTTGATAAAGGACCGATAGATCCCTTGTCGGCCAGGCGATGGCAGTAATGCATCACGCACGGATCGAAACGGCAAACAGCGACATGCTAGCTCAACGCAGCTGCGATATGTTTGCGGCAGGTGCCCTGCAACGTTCGATCGAATCTGATTGAGATCCCGAAAGGCACGATCCACTTCCTGCAAATTGACGCACCGAAAGTATTGGCCATCATGCATGACAGTCTGTACGGGCATCTCATGCTGGCTTAGATTGGCGGCCAGATTGCGAACAACTCGCTGGACACCGGAATGCAAACCGCTTGCGATGGTATGTGTTACATCAATGGCGATTCGATTCGGTGTACTTTGTGCGGGCATGCGACAGCACTGTATGCGATGCGTTACGATGGTTCGAGCAATGAATGTCGCCATTCGCTCCGCGAAAGCTGCGGAGAAAACGCTACTTCCGCGGAGCCAAAGGCGACTAAGCGACACGTATTAATCGAAGGACTTAGTAAGGGACCAAGGCGAGCAGTCCAAGGAGAAGCCCCGCAATTTCAAGCTGTTCCATACGTCGGATGCGATGGTTGAAAAGCAGGAAGCAATTCTCGGTTTGCAATGAATGCCGGGCACCATAATTGCCTCACTTCGCCAAGGTCAATACTGAAATACTCGGCCTCAAGTCGAGAGGTCGCCGGCAGAGTTTTGCTTGCACAAGCCCTTCATGATCGCCAGTATCTTTTGCAAGCTTTGAGCAAAATTGCCTTATTACTCTGCGACGAGATTCTGCTATAGACGTATGGCACGCAGAAGGTTCTCAGCGACATTCGAGATCAAGGGGCAGGGCAGGAGGTGCAGCCTGACTGCTGACGATGCACTCGCTAGCGTCCGGTCGTAAAGCGATTCCCTTCGAACCCACATCCACGGCAGTCCAAGCTTCAGGCTGGACAACTTACCCAATTGAGTTGTAGCGGAGGAAAGTCTTGTGGCCAAAGTTGCTTTGATCACTGGAATCCGAGGACAGGACGGATTCTATCTGGCCGATAGCCTTTTGGCCCAAGGTGTGAATGTACATGGTGTGACACGGACGCCGGCCACGCAGCCAGGCAACGAGGCCTTGGACAAGCGTATTCATTTGCATTTCGTTTCCGATAGAGAAGAACCCTATCAAGGGATCGAAATGCTCATAGAGTACCTGTGCCCTGACGAGATTTACCATTTGGCGGCAGACAGCTTCGTGCCGAGCAGTTGGGAAAAGCCCGCGGCAAACCTGCAAATCAATGCAGGATTAACGGCCAGAATTCTGGAAGCCGTCCGACGCTATAGCCCGTATACGCGGATCGTGAATGCTTGCTCACGCGAGATCTTTGGGACCTGCTGCGATTCGCAGGCCAATGAAAGCACTTCCATGTCGCCCGTCACTCCCTACGGAATCAGCAAGGCTGCCTCGCGATGGCTAACGCATGCATATCGTGAACGTTACGGCTTATTCGCAACGAACGCGATTCTGTTCAATCACGAATCTCCGCGACGGCCCGAGAAATTTGTCACTCGCAAGATATCAGCTGGCGTGGCAAAGATTGCTCTCAATCTTTCCAACAGTATTCAACTGGGGAACATGTCTGCCATGCGTGACTGGGGTTTTGCCGGCGACTATGTGGACGCGATGATCCGTATGCTGCAATTAGATCGGCCTGAGGACTTCGTGCTTGGTACCGGAGCAGTCCATTCGATTTCCGATTTTGCGTCCATTGCTTTTCAGTATGTGGGTCTAGACTGGCGAAAATATGTTCAGTGGAACCCACAACTGGCTCGGCCGGGAGACGCGGCCAGTCTGGCGGCCGATAGCAGCAAAGCCCGCCAGTTGCTGGGATGGGTTCCCAGAGTGAGTTTCCAACAACTGGTGGAAATGATGGTCGAAGCGGATTTGAACGCCCAGCGAGAGTCGACTTTCAAGGTTGCCGCCTAGCTTCTCAGTCAAGCATTTTTTGCCCCCTGCGCGGCGTCCATAGACGTTGGATTTACGCATCTCGTTGCCGAGATCCCTCGTCGCCTGTTTCCCAAAAGCAACACTTACCTGCTGGCTACTCATTCTTCCCATTTCGCAGGGGAAAAATACAAACAACCGCGGGCGTCGCGTCAAACGTTGGCATATGTTTCCACCGGGCGAATAGTATCTTTTCCAGAGTGGTGTGAAACCATGAAATCGGTAGCTCTTGCCAAGAAATTCTTTCTTGAGAGTTTGGAGCAACGCAGGCTGCTTACGGCCGCGGGTTGGCAGCCAATTGCTGGCTTTGAAACGCTGGACGCGATTTCCGATGCACCAGCTTCGACGGCAATTTCCGAGCAATCTCTAGCTCATGCCCATCACGCAGCTCATGACCGGGCCTGCTGCTGCCCCGACTGCCTTAGGTTCGAGGCAGCGTTTGGCTCTAGCGACAACGACGAGACGGCCGCGAACTGGGACACGGGTAACGCCGCCGACATCAGTCACGTTGTGACGATCCAGCCGATTGTCGTCTCGAACACCAACGGCAGTCAAACGGCCGGCTATTTCGGGAACGCCACCCAGAAGGCCATCATCGAAGATCTTATTGATATGGTTTGGGCTCAGGCGGGCATCGACATTGACTGGTTGCAGCCGCGAACCTGGAACAACAGCTATGCGAACTTCGGCAATGGCAGCAGCACCCAAGCTCGTCCAAGTTCGGACCTGAGTTGGATCACCAGTCAAGGCGACACAGCGGGCGTAGGCAACTCGAATCCGCTGGTACTGGATATGTATTTTGTGGAGATCGCCGCTGGCTTCCGGCAACTGCCAAACAACTATGCCAATGGGCTTGCCTTTCTGGGCGGCAATGGTAGCACGCTGCACATCGGTGATGATCTATTGACATTTGCTTCTGGACGCGAGGTAATCGCCCGCGTGGTCGCCCATGAGATTGGCCATAATCTGGGCTTATCACATGTCAGCGACCCACCCAACCTGATGGACGACGGCGAACGGCTGAACTCTTCCCAGGTCGCTACAGCTCGCAACAGCCAGTTTGCCATCCCATTGCCGGAGAATTCGGCTCCCGTGGTTCGCTCTCCGATCGACGACTTGAGCGTCTTTGCAGGCGCCGCCAACAGGAGCTTTGCACTGAATGATGTCTTTTCGGATGCAGATGGGGATCAACTTAGTTTCTCGGTAACGAGTTCGAACACATCTTTGGTCAGTCCCAATATCTCAAATGGCCAATTGAATCTCAGTTTTGCGTCTTCCGCTACTGGCACTGCATCGATCACCGTCACTGCCCGCGATCCAGGCGGCAAATCGGCCAGCGATACATTTCGGGTCGACGTATTGAGTTCTCCCAACGGTGCCACGGACTGGGGAATCGTCAATGTACGCAATGTGAAAGATGTGTCCGTAAGTGGCAGCAACTGGTTCCGCCTGACGGCAAGTCAATCGGGCTTGCTGACCGTAGCTGCAGACTTTGTACCTACCGCGGGCGACATTAACCTGGAAGTCTTCGATGCCTCCTTGAACCGTCTGGCGGTTGGCAATGGTAGCCCCGGAAGTCGCCGAGCTGACATCTCAGTCAACTCGGGACAAGTTGTTTACGTGTCGGTATCTGGTAACAACGGAGACGTCGATTTTCGTTTGGTCAATGCTGTTGCCCCGGTGGGCAATGCAGTTCGCGTGTTTGGGGATCAAGGCAACACGCAATTCGGCTTCACGGCCGGCGGCACACACTTGGTAACTGTAAATGGACTGAGCTACCCCTTCGAAAGCAGCACCTTCAATGCCTTCACCATTCTGGCAAGGGGTGTAGGAGATCGCATCCAAGTAACGGGTACCAGCACCCAAGACGTGGCGACATTTCGCGCCGGAAGCCTCGGCATGTATGGCGCCGGTTACGGCTTGAACGCGGTTAGTAACACCATCGAAGTCCTGGGAGCGGGTGGCCCCGATATTGCTCACATCTATGACTCATCCGGGATAGACAACTTCGAAGCCACCCAAAGCTTGGCACAAATGACCTATCCAAGCTCCACTGCGATTGCCCGCAATTTCCGTGAAGTCTATGCCACTTCCAGCGCGGGTGGACTGGATACCGCCCTACTGAAGGATAGCCAACAAAAAGACTACTTCTATGCCCAGCCGGGGTACTCCTATATGCGTCCCCAAAGTGGCAACTATTTCCTGCAGGCCTCAGGCTTCCGACGCATCACTGGTCAGTCGCAGTTAGGCGGCGGTGATGTGGCAACCTTGCAAGACAGTTCTCTCGACGACGATCTGAATGCAGAACCTGGAAATGTGCGACTGGCGGCGCGAAATGGCTTCTTTGCCAACACAGCGATTGGCTTTGGTACCGTGGTCGCCAATGCCATTACAGGCGGACGAGACACGGCGAACTTTCGCGATGGAGCCTCCAATGACGAATACGTATCGCAGCCCAGCAAAGCCTTCATGCGAGGACTGGGAGGCGAGTACTTTCACTTAGCAAACGGATTTGATGTACATAGCGCGAACGCCACGGGTGGCGGAGTAGACTCGGCAGTATTCTTCGACGGCTCGGGCAATGACACCTTCGTCGCCAGGCCCGATCTGGCCTACATGACCGGGCCCGGTGTCGATAGCCGTGCAGCTGAGTTTGAATCCTATATTGGTCTTTCGCAGAATGGCGGCTCCGATACGGCCGTGCTCTTCGATACGGATTCCGACGACCAACTGATTGCTCGCCCCGGCACCGTCGTGATTCGCAACAATGCGTCCGCCTATGCAGCCACCGCCAATGGCTTTCAAAGCGTCCACGGAATTGCAACTTCCGGATTCGACAAGGCCGACTTGTACGACGGTCCGGGGAACGACGAGTTCGTTTCTCGCCCCGAACGCTCCTATCTACTGTACGGTGATAGCCGATTCGTCAGTTACGTTAACAACTTCGACTCCGTCGCAGCCCACTCGAACAGCACAGGCCAGGACCTGGCCCTCTTGTTCGATAGTTCCGGTAACGACATCTTGGAGGCCAGACCGGAGTCTGTGACCATGCGGGCGGAGAACGGCAGCTTTTCGAATGCTGCTTGGGGCTTTGGAACGGTATACAGCTACTCGGAGTTCGGCGGCACGGATCGGGCCAACTTCTACGACAGCCAAGGCACCGATAATTTCATCGGTACACCGCGAGTTAGCCATCTCCGGGATGCACTCGGGACGTTTTCGAACTTTGCCACTGGCTTCGCCAGCGTCCAAGCCTTCTCGAACGCCGGCGGTAACGATACCGCTGTGCTCGTCGATTCGGCCGGCAACGACACGCTAACCGTCGGAGGCGATTCCGCCTCTCTGCTGGGTGCCGGGTTTGAATATACCGTTTCAGGATTTTCGGTCGTCACGGGTCTCAGTGAGAACGGAGGTGATGACCAACTTGATGCATCGGCCGTCGATTACATTTTCAACGCGATCGGACCTTGGCGCTGATTGTCACTATGGTGACGGATTCTAGAATTAAGCTTCTCGGCTAGACTTTTTCCCAAAAGCTCTCGCTTGCGGTGGCGTTTTTGCGTTGGGAAAAAAGGGGCAGACATCAAAAGTGCCAAGCACCCACAGGTCCATTCCGACATTTGGCGCCGGACCTGTGTTTGACCTGCCTGTCCCTGCGATCCGAAAATCAAGCTTTGGCAGAGCACCAGCCCCCCATTCCAAGTATGATCGGAGACACTAGCCTCCATCCGATCGGAAACCTACATTCAGGTGACGACGTATTTGCCACATTTCGGGAACCGATCGGGTCGATTCCACGTCAGTTCTAATCGCTCAACATGCAAACCGAAGACCAGCAAGCAATCGATCAAGTCCTGGCCGGAGAGCCGGCGGCCTTTGCTGTGTTGGTGGAAAAATACCAGAAGCGACTCTTGGGATTGCTCTACCATGCCTGTGGCGACAGGCAGTTGGCGGAAGACATAGGACAGGAAGCATTCGCGCGAGCGTATCGCAAGTTGGCTTTATATTCGGGGCAAGCGCAGTTCTTCACTTGGCTTTCTCGCATCGCCATGAATTTGCTATCGAGCAACTTCAGAAAGAAGCGAATTGAAAATCAGCATGCTCGAGAGGGGTTTAACGTAGCCATCGATACTGCTGGCGAAACGCAGTTGCCGGGTGAAAATATGGAAAAGCGAGAAGTACAGCACTATGTTCAACAGGCGATTTCCATGCTGGACGAACAGCGGCGAATCGTCTTGCTTCTGCGTGATTTTGACGGAATGGATTATGAGGCAATCGCAGAGTCTCTCGACATACCGGTGGGCACCGTGCGGAGTCGCTTGCACCGGGCTCGTATGGAGCTAAAAGAGTTACTTCAAGAAAAAGCCGTCGAATTGGGTTTTTAGCAGCCATGAACTCCTCAGAATCAGGCTCGAATAATGAACAGCACGAGTACCAGGAAGAGTGGCTTTCTGCATACTTGGATGGTGAACTTGCGCCCCATCAAGTAGCCATCGTCGAACAACGCCTGCAGATAGATTCGGTGGCCCAGCAAACGCTGTTGGACTTGCAACGGGTCCGGCGACTGGTCGGCAAATTGCCTGCCTGGACGGAAGATGCCTTTACGGCGGAACAACTGACCAGCATTCCCACAAATGGGGACGATCAAGCTCAAGATCGGGCTGCCGGAATTCAAGAAACGATCCAGGCCGAATGGGACGAAATTGTCGAAGGCAAGCTCATGCCGCCAACAGGACCCGGGCAAGCTTCAATTTCAATGCTGGAATCGGAATCATCGCCTGCCGATTCAGAAGAAGATGAAGTCCAAACAGCCACGGTTTCCGGCGACGAAGCGGTCCCAGAAAAAGGACTCTCGCCAGCTTCCGCCGAAGTGTCCTTGCCTGCCGAAGAAACTGCTCATCCA
Organism: bacterium; assembly: GCA_024743355.1. GTDB lineage: Bacteria > Planctomycetota > Planctomycetia > Pirellulales > Pirellulaceae > Aureliella. The sequence continues at coordinate 22,327 of JANSWS010000008.1, read as the reverse complement.
GCGGCCGCCGAGGAGCTGAACGCAGCTGCCGCCAATCTGCAGCCCGAAACCGCCTCCGCGAACAATTCCGAATCCTACTCGGAAAACGAAACGGCCGGCGACGTCTTGCAGGCAGAGGACTCTTCGCCGAAAACCGAACTTGAAAATTACGACGACCACCGGCAGGGAGATTCGGACGGGACAGAAGTCAATTTGACCTTGGAGGCTCCCGAAACCAACGAGATGGCAGCGCTGCCTATAGCGAGTGCGGAAGACGCCCATCTTTCGCACGATTCGCCATCGAACAGACGCGCGACTTCCGATGAAAGTAGCTCGGCAAGCCTGAATTCCGAAACGGACTCGGCTTCTACGACGCTTCCATCCGATCCTGACGCGTTGCAGGAAATCGCTCAACACGCAGACGCTTTGGCCAGCGACACCGCACCGGCCAAAGCGATCTTGCCCTCCACCCAATCTACAGTCCGGGACTGGAAACGCCCGCTTTCGATTGCGGCCAGTGTGCTGGCAATGGCCAGCATCGGCTACTTGTTATGGCCTATCGGAAAGCCGGCCAGCGATTTGGCATTACAAGATGCAGCTGAAATGGAGCGGGAGTCGTCTTTCTCTTCGGCTGCTCCGTCAAGGGCCCGCGAAAGTGCCGCCGCGCTCCAAGCAGATTCCTTCGCAGCCCCGAAATCCATGCAGGCAGAGATGGCAGGCGAGGCCCGTTTTGAGGCATCGCCTAGCCCAGCGAATTCCTCAGTGGAAGGGCAGTTCAAAGCGTCTGCATCGCCGATTCCGACAGCCGATTCGGGGGACCTGGCGACCGGAAGCCCATCACCCTCGACGCCAGCGGAGGCGAATGTGGCCGGCAGTGGCGAGCTAGAGCTACCGGGGTTCGATTCAACTGCTATGGCAGGCACCGAAGACCGGACCGCAAGAGCGCAGTTTCCCGCTCCCAGCTTCCTGCCAAGCCCGGACCGGGTTGGCCCGCCGAACGCCGCAGTGGAAGAAACGGCGGATCTGAATACCGTTACGGAAAAGAGCACGCCCGACTTAGAATTTTCAGAACCCAGCGGGTTAGATAGGTCCGACACGAACGACGAGCCTGTTCCGAGCGATGCATTAGCCGAGATGAAGCGGGAGGATCCAGTCGCGGAACCGATCGTAGCGGAAGCTGCGATCCTGCCGAGCAACGCGGCGAAGCTAGCAGGCGATCCGCCCCCTAGCCAAGAGCCTGATGCTGGTGCTACTGCTCCCAATGAAAGCGAATTGCCCCGCACAGCGGAAAGCAGCCTGGCATTCGGTGCCGGTGATCGCTCGCCAGCTGCAAATCGAATAGATAGCTTGCAACCATTTTCTTCCTCGTTGCAATCAAATCCGGACAGCCCAGTCCTATCCTCGAGCCAAACATCGGGGAGCTTGCCCATAGCTCGCACCCAGGCTTGGTCCGCAGAGGAGATTGAGAGTGCCCTGCGGCGGATTGCGTCCTTTGTAAAGCTCCCTCAATTGAACTTGAAGGGCGAAGCCAGTCAGCAGCGCGGTGATCAAGCGGCTGCCGGCATCGTTGTCCCTGTGCTGATTACCAGCCTGGCTGGATCAGCGGACGCCCAAGAATTGTTAGCAACGCTGCTGGAGCAAAATCAGGATTTGATTGCGGAAAACTACGCATTGTCCGCTGCCAACAACGCTCAGGAGGTTGCGGCCGAGGCTCCGGGCAGTTCCGGTCTGCAAACCAGGCCAGGGCAGTTCGGGGCAACCGCTGGCGGATCCGTTCCGGCCAGCACAAAACTCCCAGTTCTGCTATTGCTGACGCGAGGACAGGCGGAAGAATTGCTGTCAACAGTAACTCCCGGCAAAAACAGTCCGATGGGCACGGGGAAGTTCTGGTTTGCGGGACCTGGCCGCCCGCTGGCTGACATTGCTGCCGACGAGAAGATTATCCTGCTGATCAATGTGCTGGACGATTAATCCCGCGCGAAGGGAACCGCTGCGTTGTCTCCAGTGTCCAGTACATCTCCAACCGCGGCTGTACCTTCCTTGCTTTTGGCCTATCGCCCGGGGGCGACGCTCCCCTAAGCGGCAAGTGCCGCCAGCTCGGCATAGAAGCAAATGGCGTTTTGCGTACAATGCCTTGCGAACAGCGTGTGGAAAGATCGCTTTAAGCTTCAGGAACCTAATCCCATGACCGACTTGTCGGACCAGATTCCCAACCGATTTGACTATCAGTCTAGCAGCCAGAAGATTTACGAAGCGTGGGAGCGGGATGGATGTTTCCAAGCCAAGGTGGATAAGAATCGCCAGCCATTCTCCATTGTGATTCCGCCACCCAACGTGACTGGTGCCCTGCATTTAGGGCATGCTTTGAACAACACGCTGCAAGATATCCAGATCCGTATGCGACGCATGCAGGGATTTCAGACGCTGTGGATGCCGGGTACCGATCATGCCGGAATCGCCACGCAAGCAGTGGTCGAACGGCGGCTGAAAGAAGATGAAAACCTGACACGTCACGACCTGGGCCGGGAGAAACTGGTAGAGCGTATCTGGAAATGGAAAGCTGAGTACGAAACGCGTATTTTGAACCAGCTGCGTCGGCTGGGATGTTCCTGCGATTGGGAACGCACGCGTTTCACGCTGGACGATGTCTGCGCGCGGGCTGTACGCGAGACTTTTGCTGACTTGTTCTCCAAGGGTCTGATCTTTCGGGGAAAAAGGCTGGTCAACTGGGATACCTATCTACAAACGGCTGTCAGCGATGACGAAGTCTTTCACGAGACAGTCAAAGGACATTTTTGGCACTTCCATTATCCGGTAATCGATCCTCAAGCTGGTGAGCCTACGCACATCACCATCGCGACTACGCGGCCAGAAACCATGTTGGGCGATACCGCCGTGGCCGTGCATCCGGATCCCTCTGCCGCCATGCATGCTGTCGAAGAGCAATTGCAACAACGTCTGGCAAAAGCTCCGAGCAAGGAGAAGGCTGGCATCCAACTCCAGATCGACGCGATCCGACTAAGGCGTGAAACACATCTTCCACTGCTCAAAACTCTCGCCGACATGGCTCACCGCGGTGCCAAACTCCGGCTGCCCTTGCTTGACCGAGAAATCGCTTTGATTGCTGACGAGTGGGCCAAACCAGAACTGGGCAGTGGCTGCGTCAAAATTACGCCGGCCCACGACCCTAACGATTACGAAGTGGGGCTTCGCTGCAATTTGCCAATGATCAACATCTTGAATCCCGACGGCACACTCAACGATCAAGCCGGCCCCTACACGGGACTCACGATTCAGCAGGCCCGCAAACGTGTGGTTGATGACTTGGACGAGCTTGGTTTGCTGGGGGAAGTCGAGAACCGAGAAATCGATCTTGCCCACAGTGATCGTAGCAAAACCGCCATTGAACCTTTTCTGGCTGACCAATGGTTCGTCAAGATGGATCAGTTGGCACAAAACGCGATGGACGCCGTCTCCGACGGCAGAATCAAGATCATCCCCGAACGTTACGCAAAGGGTTATCTGGACTGGCTGTCCGAGAAACGGGACTGGCCCGTTGGACGGCAGCTTTGGTGGGGCCACCAAATCCCAATCTGGACCAAACAGTTTCAGTCCGCGTCCGAGGCGGAAAAGGAGCTGGGAAGGCTCCGCGAGCTTCTGGGCGGCGATCAATCAGCCTTGAGCTTTCAGCGGGAAGAGCCTGACATCGTACATGTCTGCATTCGCAGTGACGACAAAGCATTGGAAACCCAAGTGGAAGCTGAGGGCTACGTCCGCCAAGAAGACGTGCTGGATACCTGGTTTAGTTCCGCCCTGTGGCCGCACTCAACGCTCGGCTGGCCCGAGCAAACGGAAGAGTTGGAGTATTTCTATCCAACCAGCACCCTCATCACCAGCCGCGACATCATTACTCTGTGGGTGGCGAGGATGGTTCTGATGGGGCTAAACAACGTCGGCGACATTCCATTCCGCGAAGTTTACATCCACCCCAAAATTCTCGACGGCTATGGGGAAACCATGTCCAAGAGCAAAGGCAACGGTGTAGACCCGCTGGACGTAATGGACAAATTTGGGCCCGATGCTCTTCGATTCGGCCTGGCATGGCTGGCAGCCGAGACGCAAGACGTGCGGATGCCCGTACAGTTTGAATGCCCACATTGTCAGGCCGCCATCAATCAAACCAAGAAAAATCGGCAACAGGCCACCATTGAATGCAGCGAATGCAAACAGCATTTCTCGACGCAATGGGCAACGGAAACAGCCGACAAGGCGCTGCCGCGTGGGGCCGTCATCAGCGAACGATTTGAACTGGCGCGAAACTTTAGCAATAAGCTGTGGAACGCCGCGAGATTCGTAATGCTGAATCTGGAAGGCTTTGAGCCGCGGCAATTAGACATCCCAGGTTTACCATTGGAAGACCGTTGGATCCTGTCACGGCTGTCCACCACCACGGAGAAATTCACCCAGGCTGTTGAAGCCTACCGCTACAGCGAGGCGGCCCGCATCGTCTACGATTTCGCTTGGGACGAATTCTGCAGTTACTACGTGGAAATGGCCAAGCCCCGCCTGCAGGACCCGGAGAACTGTGGAGCCACACAGCAGGTACTAGCCCATACCTTGGATCAACTCCTGCGCTTATTACATCCCATGATTCCATTCATTACCGAAGCCATCTGGCAGGAGCTGGCCCGCTTCGGAAGCATCCGCAACCTGAGCGGCCAAGCGGAGGAGTCTCCGTGGTTGATGAAATCAAGTTGGCCCATAGCCGACAAGTCCCTTCAGGATGGGCTCATTGAACAACAGTTCGCTTCTTTTGTGTCGGTATTGTCCGCACTCCGAGAGATTCGCTCGCGACAAAATCTTCCCCCCAAAGAAGAAGTGAGCTTTACCGTGGATTGCGAACCCGAAATTGCCGCATTGTTAGAGCCCATGCAGCCCTATTTTCTATCCCTGGCCCGGGCACGCTGTGTGGGAATTGGCAAGAGCTTCGACAACCTGGAAGTTCCTCCCGCCCAAATCAGCGTCGACGGGATGGATGTCAGTGTCGATCTAGGAAAGTTTATTGATGTCGAAGCCGAGATCACACGTAATGAAAAACTCCTTGAAAATCTACTCAAGCAGATCGCGGGCAAGCAAAGCAAACTGGCGAATGAGAACTTTGTGAAGCGGGCACCTGTTGAGGTAGTAGAGAAGGAGCGGGCCGGCTTGGAAGAACTGCAACAACAACACGCCAGCGTGACCAACGCCCTTGAGCGACTCCGCTCCGCAGATCGCTGATAAGCTGGTCAGCCTCAGACGCCGCCCATCACGCGTGGCAATACAGGCCAACTCATGCTTGGCACAGACTCCTAATGCGAGTGGCCGCCATGATCGTGGTGATCCTGTCCGCTGTGATGATCGTGGCCATGATGATCATGCCCGCCGTGATCGTGATGATCGTGACCGTGACTGTGATGATCGTGACCGTGACTGTGATGATCGTGGCCGTGGCTGTGATGATCGTGACGGTAATGATCGTGGGCACCGTGATCTTGGAAGGGATTGCCTTGGCCCGGCTCGCTGGCTGGCGAAGCAACGTCCGCCAAGCCCTTTTCGGCCGCGGCAATGACCGTTCGGTAAACCGTGGACAACTTAACTCCCTGTTCTTCCGCAATGCGACGGCAGTCTTCATACTCAGGCGCGAACTGCAGTTCTCCCTGAGTACCACGGGCTGTTTTTACGCGCAAGTCGCCCCATGGCGTAGTGACGGACGTTGACCACCGCTCGAGCTTTCTTCGAGCCATATACGATCTGCGAATGCCCAACGAACCGCTGTTTCGGAAGAGACACTCTTCCAATTGAAGTCTCAACTCCGGCCGACATATCACCGACAGTAAAACGCCCGGCCGGCCCTTTTTCATGCCAATTGCGGTCGTGTAGACATCGAGGGCTCCGGATTGCCAAAGCTGCTCGATGGCAAAACCGATCTGTTCTCCGCTGATATCATCGACATTCGTTTCCAGAACTAATACTTCGTCAGCGTTTTCCAGGCTGGAATGCCCAATCAAGACCCGCAACAAATTCGCCTGTTCTTTGAGATCCCTGTGACCCGCGCCGTAACCGATCCGTGTGATCTGCATGTCGGGCAGTGGACCGAAGCCGTCCACCAGGGAGGACAGAATCGCGGCTCCTGTTGGTGTTGTTAGCTCCGCTTCCACGGCAGAACTGCGAATTGGCACCCCACGCAGCAATTCGGCAGTTGCCGGCGCGGGTACGCTGACCAAACCATGCGCGATACGAATTTGTCCCGTGCCTGTAGGTGTCGGGGAAGCCACCAACCGCTCAATACCCAGGCTGCTGACCGCAACCGCGACTCCCACGATATCCACGATGGAATCAATAGCGCCGACTTCGTGAAAATGAACTTCTTCGATGCTCGTGCCGTGAACTTTCGCTTCCGCATGAGCCAAGCGCTCGAATAATCGCAGTGCCAACAGTTGTTCATGGGGACTGAGCTGGCTTGCAGCGATCATCTGCTGGATGTCGCTGAAATGTCGATGCTGATGCTCGGGTGGATGTCGCACGTCGAGTCGCAATGCGCGAAAACCATGACGCATCGCAGAGCTGAATTCGAGCCGGACATCATTCAATCCCAAGGATCGGACTTGTTCGGTGATGTAGTTCGCATCCGCCCCAGCATCCACCAACGCAGCCAGTGTCATGTCGCCGGCAATTCCGCTGGTAGTATCCAGATACGCTAGCAACATTTAATTGCCTTCCCCTGATGAAATTTTCACCCATGCACTTCCACGATCGGCGGAGCATGTCAACCTGCGAACAGACTGACGTGGCTGCATGGAACAACTCGTGCCCGGTAGAGTCGGGCACGTGCCCGTATGAAGTCCTATCGCTCGGACGAAATGCGGTCCGCCAAATCTTCAAAATACTCCGCCTTGGCGTTCTCGTATTGCTGTCGCGCGGAACACCCCGGCTGAAAGTGTTCCAGCTTAATCTGCAATAACGTCTGCCATTCGTCCGCGTTTGAACGCAATCGGTCGCGAATCGCCAAACTCTTTTGCCAAAGCGCACCATTGTGCCGGACCACCAAAACCGAGTGGGTGGCCTCGCCATGCCTGGGTTTAATCAACAAGCCGCACAACTCTTGTTCGCACCAGTCGGGCGTCTCTATCCTCAAAAAGTTCAGACCCTCGATGAGCAAACAACAATCGTTCAATCCCTGCAGGTCTGAAATGCCTGCCACAACATCCACAACCGGACGCGCGACGGAGTCGGGCACACTCGTGCTACCGATATGCTGCACATCGCTCAGCCAACCATCGGTCGCCTGAAGTATCGATGACTTGGTCTGTTCGAATTCCTGCATCCACTGCGGGTTGAATGCCATAAGCCGAAAAGGTTGAGACATAGTGATTGCGGAACAAAAGTTCGTGGAAGTTCTGAGATCGGCGTCGAAACCGAAAAAATCGGTACGGTTTGCGTAAACGCATGGTGATTGCTGGGCATTATAGGTAGATCTTCAACCTTACAAAGTCTGACCAGCCGATGAATCCGGCAGGTATGCATCGGTGGCGATTGCAACAAAGCTGCCCGAGGCCATGGGCTATTCCAGCCATGCTTACACCGCGCGGCGGTCGCCCGACCGACTTGCTGGACCCCGACCGACTTACCGGGCCCCGACCGACTTAGTAGGCCCGAAAGCTGATTGAACCGGAGTTCATCCCAAGATTTAGGCGGGCATCATCATAACACTTCTCAACCAGGAAGCTCAGTTATGCGATTGAATGCAAAGAATAGTAAGGTCAAACCGCGGCACCGCCCCCGGTCTAAGCGGCATGAACCGCAGCCATCCTATCCGCCGTCTGGAGCATCAACTGTTCGCCCCTATCCTGTCGTGACAAAGCCGGACGAAGGCGCGACGCCAGATCGTGGCCCTCACGTGCGAGTTGATGCAGGCCGAGCTGTCCCCCGTCCGGAACCGTTGCCGCTGACCTGGTCTACCTGCACGGACAGCTTGCAACCTGTTTCCACTGAAGTAGGTGATCCAGCTCCACCGAGCGCAACGCTCCATTTGACCCAAGTAGCCGATGCGTCGCTACATCGAGAGGCCGCTACCAAACCGGCGGAGGACAGGGCGAGTCACGAAACGCATGTGCTCCCCAAATCGCTGCAACCCGAACATCAATCCATTAAGCGTCAATTGGCGCTGGCCGCGCACGACATTCGAGCTCCGATTCACGTTGCCGATCAACTGGTTGCCGCGGTGCGTCAACGGCTGCAACACCACTCCTCGGCAGGCAGTGACGAGTTGCGGATGTTAGGCATAGCCACCGAGCGCCTACGTGAAGCAGCCCGCTGGACGGAGCAGATTCTTTCTGCGCCCTATCAAGCGTCTCGCTCAGCCGAGCCCCGTGTGTTTCATCCTGTTTCCTGGAAAGACGAAATTGCTCCATTATTGCGAGAAGTCGCTAGAGACTACGGCATTCGCATCTTGTGGCTAGGCTGGAAACAAGCGCTGCCTTCGCTTTATCTGGATCGGGATGAACTCTCACGCGCCGTGCTGAACTTGGTAGAGAACGCTTGCAAGGCAACTCCTTCTGGCGGACAGATCAGCGTCCGGGCAGTTTTTTCGGTCGACCAAGACGATCGCTTCGAAATTCACGTGGAGGACCAAGGGCCTGGGCTTGCTGGCGGAGCTGCCCGGCAGAACGCGGCTACCGGACAGCAAACCGATTCGCCAAGTGTGTCACGCGGGTTGGGCTTGGGTATTGTTGCAGCCAGCATGCGTAAAGCGGGCGGTCGATTCGTGATGGGTCAACTTGCCGGCGGTGGAGCATCGATGCAACTGGTTCTACCGCTGCCTGACCTGCGCGGACTGATTCGAGCGGGGCTCTCGCAGTTGGATCCTTTCACGCACTGCGAACCGGAATCGCGATGCCATGCCTACGGCCTCAGACTGGGTGTGCCGCCGTTGCATGCCCATGCCCTGGGCGAGCTTCAGCAATGTTTCTTACAGGCGGATTTTGTGCACCACGTAGGTAGGAATCGCTGGATATTATTCCAAATCGTTGACTCTGCCGGGCGTCCCAGCCAGAAAGATCTCTTCGATCGATGGCAGCATCACAAGTGGAAGCAATGGAGCCCCGCCAACCAGTCGCCGCGCTTTGCCTTGCTGGCCCGCAGCCGAGAGCTAGCTCCGCAGGGTACAGTCCCATCGGTTCGTCCGGAGGTGGGTTGTTTAAAAACGAAAGTACAGATTCAGCAGATTGCTGAAGACTTATTCCAAAAACTGCAGGGCGCGCTGGAATTGGGAACTCGCCGCACAGCGGCGGTCACTCCGCACCAAGCCGCTAGCGGGATCCGACCCGTCACGATTCGTGATGAATCCATCCCCGGCTCTCTCTCGATCAGCAAGCGACGCATCGACCATTCACAAACAACCCATACGCCATATGCCGACCGACGCCAGTCGCTCTCGCCCGACCTGAACGAAGCGATATCCCACCCATCTCAGCTCAACGGTGCTTCCACCGCATGGGCATCCAGCCTGAGTGACTTGGCCAACTGCTGGAAATCCACGCAACATCATCTGCGGCAGTCGCTGCCGAAATTAGAAGCTCTTCACTAGCTCACAAACAAGCTTCGCCGGAGCCTGATACGAAGGCTAGGGAGGACTGCGAAGAGTCAGCAGACTGGCTTCTGGCATGCATCGCCAGCGGAGTGGATGCGTGCCAGCCAACCCGCGGGATACATGCATCAACGTGGGAGGCAGATAGAACACACCTGAGGCAAAGCGGCTTCCGAAACGACTTGGCGCCACGATCGGCCCGATACCAGGAAAACGCACCTGACCGCCGTGCGTATGGCCGGCCAACATCAGATCGCACTTCATCTTCCTGGCCCAATCAATTTGATCCGGCGAATGGCAAACAGCGATTCGGAGATTTGTACTCCCGTTCGTCTGCGAAGATGCTGCGAGGCTCGGGTTGGGCCTGGGCGATTCACGCCTTTGCAGCCAAGGCAGTTCGTTGCCAAACAACTCGATTTGCGTGCCATCCTGCAGTCGAATCCATTGATCCTGTTGTCCCAAGTCGAAGTGCCCCAGGGCGGCCAGGGACTCTAGCAACTCGTCGAAGGCCCGCACGCGACAGTCATGATTTCCCAGAACGAAAGAAACGCCATAGGGCGCCTGGAGTCGCCCCAGCACAGGCTCTATCCAAGACAAACAGTGGTCGTGGTCGATGATATCGCCGCTTACGATAATTAAATCCGGTTCGAGCTCCAGGAATCGATCCAATACGAAGTGGTAATGCTCCGGCCGATACTGACCGGTGAAATGCAAATCCGAAATATGGCCGAGCTTCAAGCCATCCACACCCGGCAGTCTACGGGGAATTAGCAACTCCTTGCGGGTCAGCTGTAGTTGGCCAATCTCATTTCCGGGCAGGCATTGCAGGAAGCGGGTCGTTCGGTCCGCCGGTGTTCCACCGGCTATGCTGCGGTGTACATCGTGCTGCTGAGTGTGCACGGCCAGTAAGTGCTTCGGTGGAATCAACCAGCGACGCGATTCCAGCCACCCCAAGCCTAATAGCACACCACTAATCAGGCAGCAGATCGCGTAGATATTGAACCAACCGCCGCTTTCGGGAAGCCAGAAGTTTGCTTGCTGCAACCAAGCTAACAGAGCAGCTCGGTGCGCAATCAACATGCCGCTCGGCAGCACAAAGCAAACTGCCACAATCAGTTTTTCAAGGCTTTTCGTAAGCTTCCTGGGGAGCCCCGTGGCGTTTATCCGGTTGAACAAGTGCAACCAGAAACCACAATTCGCAATCAAGACGAGAACGAGAACGATCAACGGCTTCGCATGCATCCAGAATCAAACCGCTTCGGTCGCGTGTTGATCCAGAATCAATTCAACCACATTGAGCAACTGCGTCAACTTAAGCGGCTTGTACAAGACAGCCTTGGCATGCAGTCCGGCTTCTCTGGCTTTGACAATGGAGTGGCCGGCATCCCAACCGAATCCTTGCATCAGGGCCATTGGTACCGGATCGGTAATTTTCATTAAGCGGAGCATCAGCTGATAACCGCTGTAGTCCGGCAGTTTCACCGCGGAGATGACCACATCATAGGCGGCATCTAAGCGACTGTTGCGAAACATATTGACCGCCTCGCCGCCGGAATGCGCCGCCTCGACGATGCAGCCAAATTTTTCCAGCAGAACATGGGCATCTTTGAGTACTTGCAGATCAGAATCCACCACCAAAATGCGTTTACCACGTAACTTGCTATGCAACTGTTCGGTACAACCGGCGGGCAGAGCTTCGGCCGGCGCCATGCGTTGCCCGATCTGCTGAATCACGCGGCGAATGTCGCGGGCATTCTGCAGGATGCGTTTCAGCCCTTCAACCACTTCGGGATCATGCCCGATGTTTTTTTCAATCGCGTTCACCGCGTCATTCAAGATGTGGTCCACCGGCAGTGCCACTGCGCGATGAATCGCTTCAAAACTCTGCTGGGCCGCATTATTCTTCTGGGCTACTAACAACTCCAGCGTATTGAGAGCGACAGCAACATCGCGGGAGAAGATTTCCAGAAACTGCACGTCAGCTTCGTTGAAAGCTCCTTTCTTATTGCTCTCGACGTTGATCGTGCCGATGACAGAATCGTGCAGCAGAAGCGGCACGGTTAACGAGCTAGCCGCGCCTTCGAAAGCCTGAAGGTACAAGGGGTCCTGGCTAGCGTCCTCACACAAATAACTCTTGCCGGTAGCCGCCACGTAGCCCGTAACGCCGTAGCCCTGGGGGCGGGCGTACAACTGCCGATCCGCGGCCTCTTGATTGATCCCCACACTCAACAAAGGCATGAGATTTCCACTGGACTGCTCCAGCAAACGGATCTCCATCACGTTGACGTCCAGCAGATCCGCCGTGTAGTGCCGAATGTTGTCCTTTAATAGATCGATCCTAGCCTGGGTATCCATGGCGAATATTTCGTCCGGCTTCAGATCCGTCAATTGGCGGCCAGCTTGGTGAATGGCTGCCAGCTTCTGTTCCTGCAGAATCTCGCTCGTGATATCGCTAACGGTAGCCACCAGAGATGCACTATCCGTTGCCGCATGCGTTAGAGGTGCGGCATAGACGTGGAAGTAGCGATTGTCATCCGTTTGAATCGTACTGTGGCTGGGGCTGCCCGTAGCCAAGGCGGTGTGGAAAGGGCAAAAATCAGGCCCGATAATTTGACCACCCAGCAGAGAATAGAAAGGACTGCCTAAGGGCTCTTCGCAAGTCGACCAGCTCTTCAGTGATTCATTCACCCAGGTCACCCGCATGTCCGAGTCGACCAAGGCAACGCCGTCACGCATGGCATCCAGGATGTGTTCACTCTGGAGCAATCTCACAACACCGGATTTTGCATCGATACGATTTCCGTTCAACAAAACAGAATCGTATTCTTCCCTGCACATGCGACTAATCGCATCGGTCAGCGAGTAGACCTCGTCCACTTCAGCCTCAGCCAAGTGAGCCGCCGAATCTGAATGTTCTTCACTTCCCTGCGGTAGCGAGTGAATCCATAAGAGTCTTCTTGATTCAGCCAATCCAACGCTCCCAAAGTCTCCCCCACGCTTCACAGATTCTTATCGGCGAACGCCAATGTCTGAGAGAGGACTTTCCACAAAATAATCGTTGCGCGGGAAATTGAAATCGCCCAGATTGCGAGAGAGGGCATTCATTAAAAGTATAGGAATCCCGGATAGTTTCAGCAACGCGAACACGCTCGCGGGCGTCGAATCGTCAACGCTTCCCTACCCGTATGTCCCACATTTCTCGCGAGCGGGTAGTCGCACTGCAGTAGCCGTCTGCCGCCGCAAGTCAGTGCTCTCGATACGAGCTTGGCCTCGTCCCCTAATCGAATTCACAACCAGGCAGAGAGGTACTCCCGTCATCGAAACCATTTCCTGGAGTCAGCCGGCGACCGACCGGAATCAGCGGCCCCGATCCACCCGTTACCACGACGCCAGTGTGACAATCCGGAACCATGAAGCACCATCTGGTGGTGAATTGAGTCCTTATTCGCCCAGCACTAGACTGCACAGCTTAGGCGAATGAGAAAAAACACGAAAAAAATTCGGGCGAAGCTGGCGAAGCTATACGAATCAGCTAAACTCTTCACAAGTTGCGGATGCGGTCATTTAGGGGGCTTTTTCTAGGTTCTCTTACGATTTTGAGAGCATTGGCAGCTTATTACGACACCATTTTTCTGGCGCAACAAGGCGCCAGATTTGTCCGGGCATGGCCCACGGCCACCAAACCTTGTCTTCCAGAGGAGTTCCCCATGAAGTTTCGCCCGTTTTATTTAGCGATGGCCTTGACTGCAATGTTCGCAGTAAGTGCTGTCCAGGCCCAGTGCAGCAGCTGCGGTGGCTGCAGCGACTGCGGCACAACCGTCAGCAGTGGCTGCGGTGATTGTGGTGGCTGCGGCTGTGGCTCGGCTACCATGGCAGGCACAGTTGTTTCTAGCGACGGCACCGTTGTATCGGGTGCGGCTGACTGCGGAGTCACCTATACCACCAAGACGGTTATGGTTCCTCAGCAGGTGATGGAAACCCAAATGGTTAACGTCACCACGATGCAGCAAGAAACGCGCGAGCGAAGCTACACCGTGATGAAGTGCGTTCCCCGCGAGGAAAAGCGGACGCGAACGGTCACCCGAAGTGTCCCGCGTGAGGTCACCAAGACGAGCACCTACACCGAGATGACCTACGAAGACAAGGTCGAGGACTACACGGTTCAAGTTCCTGTTACCACCCAAGTGGAGCAGCAATACACGGTGAATGTTCCTCAAATGGAAACCATCGAAGTTCCCTACACGGTACAAGTTCCTGTGTACACCGATGTACAAGTTCCTTACACGGTGCAAGTTCCTTACCAGGAAACTATGACCCGTACGTACATGGTCAACGTTCCCTATACCGAGCAAGTAGAGCAGCAATACACAGTTTGCGTGCCTTACACCGAGAATATCGAGCAAACCTATCAGGTATGTGTTCCTTACACGGAAACCATGGAGCAAAGCTACATGGTTCGTGTTCCTTACACCGAGCAAGTTGAGCAGACCTATACGGTTCAAGTTCCTTACGCCGAAACCATGGAACAGAGCTACACTGTCTGTGTTCCCTACCAGGAAACCATGACTGGAACGCGAACTGTTTGCCAGCGTGTTCCCGTAACTCAATACCGCACTGTCTGCAAAGACATGGGCAGTTACCAGTGCGTGACCGAAGAAGTTAGCACCGGTTGCAACGGTGGTTGTGGAACCAGTGCTTGTGGAAGCTGTGGCGGCAGTGCTTGCGGAAGCTGTGGTGGATGCGGCAGCTGTGGCGGTTGCGATAGCGGCTGCGGATCTTGCGGCGGCGGAAGCACGAGCGGATGCGGATGCACCACCATGGTTCAGCGTCGCGTTTGGGTTCCCAACATGGTAACTGAGCAGGTCCCCTACACGACCTACACCACGCAGCAGACCGAGCAGCCTTACACCTACACGGTCACCAAGACCCGTATGGAAACTCGCACACGTCCGGTAACTGTCACCAAGTGCCGCACCGAACAGCGCACTCGTACGGTAACGGTTCAGAAGTGCAAGACCGAAACGCGTACTCGCACCGTTCCTGTCACCAAGACTCGTATGGAAACTCGCACCCGCAGCGTACCTGTCACCAAGACGCGTATGGAAACTCGCACTCGTATGGTAACGGTTCAGAAGTGCCGCCAAGAACAGCGTACTCAAGACTACCAAGTCACCAAGTATCGCACCGAAGAGCGTACTCGTACCGTTAAGCAGTGCAGCTACAAGACCGAAAACCGAACCCGCACCCAGCAGGTTTGCAAGATGGTCGCTGAAACCCGTACTCGCATGGTTCCTCAAACAACCATGACCACCGAGACACGTCAACGCACCATCAAGGTTGCCGTACCTGTCGAAAAGACCCGTGAGTACACCGTTACGGAGTACGATCAGGTTCAAGAAGAGCAGGAATACACCGTTACGGTTATGGATCAGGTTCCTGAGACCAAGACCGAAACCTACACCGTTTGCGTACCTGTGACGACGCAGAAGGAAGTCCAAGTCTGCAAGACCATCATGGTTCCTCAGACCGTTACGGTTCCGGTTACCAACGCCTGTGGTGGTGCCGTTAGCGTCGGCGGTTCCGGCGGCTGCGGTGTTTCCGGCGCTTGCGGTGGCTGTGGCAGCACCAGTGGCTGCGGCGGTTGCGGCTGCTAAAGCATTCCGATCCGATCGAATTGATTAACAGCGAAGGCCGGCTTCCAACCAGGAAGCCGGCCTTTTTTATTTTCTCCCCGCTGTGCTGCAAGCCCAACCTGAATCCATTTTTCTGCCCACCATGCTTCTGCCAGCTCTCGGGTGGTGATGGATTCTGTAAGCAATCATACGGACAGGAAAATTGGCGACAGGAAGATGAACAAGATGTGATCCCCGTTCGCCAATCGAGCTGAAAAGATGACTTGATTGAATCGCTCCAGCAACAATTTGCCTTGGTCACGGCCTTGAGCAAACTGGAGCCGGAATTCTGTCGGGGAAGTAAAAACCCAAGAGAGTATGACTTGCATGGCTTCCGCCTGCGAGCTGTAGACAGCCTGCCGCTACAGACTTAAGCCCAACCTGAATCCATTTTTCTGCCCGCCATTTTTCTGCCCGCTCTTGGTTGGAGATGGAATCTAGAAGCAATCATACGGACAGGAAAATTGGCGACAGGAAGATGAACAGGATGCGATCCCAGTTCGCAGGGAATACAGCTTCTCGCTTCTCGCTTCTCGCCTCTCGCCTCTCGCCTTTAGCGTCTAGCCGCTAGCTTCCGGTAGTACTCGATCGTCTGCTGAAGTCCGGATTCCAAATCGGTTTGGGGCTCATAGCCCAGAACCGTTCTGGCTTGCGTGATATCGGCTAGGCTCTCGCGAACGTCGCCGGTACGCGGAGGCTGAAAATTGGGCTCTACGGGCATCCCCAGCAAACCAGAGAGTAGTTCTAAAAGTCGGAGTAGAGAGGTCTGTTTGCCTTCGGCCATGTTGAACACGCGCCCCGCAGCCCCCGGTGTGTCGGCGGCCAGCAAGTTGCCTTGAACAACGTTGCCGACATACACGAAGTCCCTGGATTGCTGGCCGTCACCGTAGATCACTGGAGGTTTACCACTCAGGATGGCGGTCACGAACAAGGGAATGACGGCCGAATAGGGACTGGCCGGATCCTGCCTAGGACCGAACACGTTGAAGTACCGCAGTCCGACCGTTTCCAGGCCAAAGCTGTGAAAAAAGGCCTGGCAATAGAATTCGCCCGCCAACTTCGCCGCCGCGTAAGGACTGAGAGTTTGCGGCAAGTCCGTTTCGCGTTTTGCGGAAAAAGGACGATCTCCGTAAGCGCTGCTACTCGCCGCATACACGACCCGCCGCACACCTGCCCGGACTGCCTGTTGCAGCACGTTGACAGTACCCGTGACACAGGCCTGGTTTGTTTTCAACGGATGCTCCAAGCTCATCGGAACAGAGGCAAGGGCTGCTTGATGAAACACCAACTCCACACCTTGCATGGCTTGTTGGACGATTGTCTCGTCAGCCACATCCCCCTGCAAAAACTCCACGTCATCCTGGATGTGTGCAAGATTGTGCCTAAAGCCCGTGCTCAGATTATCAAGTACGCGGACCCGATCCCCGCGCTCGACCAGCGCCGTCGCAATGTGGGATGCGATAAACCCCGCACCGCCGGTTACCAGAACTTGCGTCATCGAATGGCCGCCCCCTCAATTAAAGCAAATTGGCCCCTAAGATCCCGAATGGCTTCCATTACGTCTGGAAAACACAACCCTACACGCTGCCTAACCCCCTGGGCGGCTGGCCCCATTAGAACAACAAGAAAGCCCAAGGTCACCTGACGAATCGCTGGACAAATCGCTAGAATCCGATAATTGAACCCTCCGGCGGTGGCGTCGCCGGAGCCGAAGCTCAGGAAGGCGCGGCCGTCTTGCTGCCTGGCCTGAAGCGGCGCTTTCGCTTCCGCTTTGGCAGATTCGAGTTGAAAAACAATGCAGGATGAATCGCTTTTATGATTGGCAATTCAGAAAAGAAAACAGTAGCGGTGGTCGGCGGCGGCTTAGCCGGATTGTCCGCTGCATGCGTACTGGCATCACGCGGTCACCAGGTAACACTGCTGGAAAAGAACGACTGGGTGGGAGGCAAAGCCGCAGTCCATCACCGAGATGGATTTCGGTTCGACATGGGTCCCACCATTCTTACTCTGCCAAGCGTCCTCAAGCGTATCTTCGACGAAGCGGGAAAGTCACTCGAGGATTACCTGGATCTGGTCATTTTGGATCCCCAATGGCGTTGCTTTTTCGACGACGGATCCGTCTTGGACTTGGTGGCTGATACCGCCAAGATGCAAGAGAATCTCAGAAGTTTTGCCGGAGCCCAGGCAGCCGATGGCTACCAAAGCTTCCTTTCCATGTCGGAACAATTGCACGACGTCTCGGATCGCTTCTTCTTTTGGAAGAGCGTGGGAGGCATTGCCGACACGTTCAAGTCCAAAGGCATGTTCGATCTTAAGGTGCTGAAGGACGTCATGTCGTTGAGGATGGGAAAGTCGGTGGCTTCCGTCGTCCGTAGCTATGTTCCGGACGAACGAGCCGCGCAGATGATCGACCACTTTACGCAATACGTGGGCTCGTCCCCGGAAGCATCTCCAGCGGTACTGTGTGGCATCGCGCACATGCAAACCGAAGAAGGTGTCTGGTACCCCATGGGTGGAACGCGAGCCGTTCCCGAAGCTCTGGCCAAACTGGCCGGTGAACTGGGCGTCGAAATCCGTACGAACTGCGACGTCGACTCCATCGAAACGGTCGGAAATACAGTCGTCGGCGTGAAACTGGAAAGTGGTGAAACCCTGCCCTGTGACGCGGTGGTATCAAACTGCGATTCGGTTCGCACGCACCGCGAATTGCTGCGACACCACACCAAGGAACTAGGCTTAAGCCGCAAACGCGATATCGAACCGGCCTGCTCCGGCGTGGTTTTGTACTTAGGGCTGAAGGAACGGTACGAGCATGTACTGCACCACAACTTCGTGTTCTCCAAGGATCCCCACGAAGAATTCGATTGGATTTATCGCCGCGGCATGCCAGCCCCAGATCCCACTTGCTATGTCTGCGCGCCCGCTGCGACCGAACCAGCCGTGGCGCCCGCCGGCGGAGAAGCACTGTATGTGCTGGTTCACACGCCTTACCTGAGGCCCAATCACGACTGGTCCACCATGCTACCGGAATATCGGGAAATCATTATCGAGAAGCTCGTGCGTACCGGCGGCATGTCCGACTTGCGTGAACGCATCGTGTGCGAGGACGCGCTGACTCCAGAAGGAATTCACAAACGCTATCGAGTTCTCCAGGGAGCCATCTATGGGCTTGCCAGCCACGGACGCTACCTGGGGGCCTTTAAGCCCGCGAACCGCAGCAAGGACTTGAATGGATTGTACCTGGCTGGCGGCGCAGCCCATCCCGGCCCGGGGATGCCCATGGTCATGATGAGTGGCTGGATTGCCGCGGACTCCCTGGACCAGGACGCACATCTCAACATGGCAGCCCGTTGATCGATTGAAAAGTGTGCAAACTTTTACCCGTTTCTACTGGTATCTCGTGGCCGCGGCAACAATCTGCTGCCTGCTACTGCACTTGGTAACGGGTTCGGCGGCCGCGCCCGATGCGGATTGGCCCGCCACATCCGCAGCCCATGCCACCGCCCAGAACTCGGATGCCTTCACCTTTGTTCGCGTTCAGTACGACAGCTCAGGCGGTTATGGTGAGTCCTGGTACCATTACGAAGGCAGAGACTGGCAACGCTGGGAAACCGATTATCCCCGCGGTGAACTGAATTTGCTCTTTCGCTTGAATCAACTCACGTCGCTTACAGTCAATCCCCAACCCATCGTACTGAGGCTGACGGACCCCCGGCTGTGTGACTATCCGTTCATCTTCATGAGCGATGTCGGATGGCAGGTGCTGAACGAGGCGGAAGCTCTGGCCCTGTCCCGCTTTCTTCTTCGCGGTGGCTTTCTGTGGATCGATGATTTTTGGGGTGATGCCGAATGGCAAAATCTGCAGTTGAATACCCGCAAGATGGGCTCGCAATGGAACTGGCGGCCTATTCCTCCCGATCACGAGATCTTGAACTCCGTGTATCCGCTGGAAACCTGCCCCCAAATACCTGCCAGAATCTTCTACGAATCAACGCGACAGACGTTTGATCCGCCCTCCGTACACCGAAGCCCTTCGGGAGGCTTTTCGGGTGTTAGCCAGGTGCACTTCATGGGACTTTTCGACCCCAGCGGTCGCTTGGCCGCCGTAGCGACTCACAATTCGGATATTGCCGACGGCTGGGAACGCGAAGGTGAGGACCACGAATTCTTCCAGCGATTCTCGATCAACTCTTACGCGCTCACGGTTAACATCCTGACCTACGCGATGACGCACTAACCAGCTTTTGCGAGAACCGGTCAAGTTGGATTGAAATACGTAACCCCCACATTTCGCCCTCAGCCCTTGCATCGAGCCAAATTTAGAGTACAAGTGTACGCACACAATGCTTGCCCGTCCTTTGGCTGAGACCGATCCGCAATTCACAGCGGGCAGGATTTGGCTGCAAGGTTTGGGCTGGGACGGCATGTTGCTGGTCGGTGCTTTCAGCACCAGCAAGTCCGCTTTCCGACTGTAATGAGGCACCCTGTTGGCCGAGGAGTTGAGCTTTGACGGATGAAAGTCGCCCCCCCATATCGCCAGGAGAAACCGAAGTTCTCAAGGCTCTTTGGCAAATCGAAAAAGGCTCGGTGGGAGAAATATTTGCGGCGGTGAGTCCTGAGTTAAAGATGGACTACACGACCGTCCAAACTTACGTCCGCAGATTGGAAGCCAAGGGATACATCACCTCAAAACGCGTCGGTCGCAACAAACGCTATTGTTCGGCAGTGCGACGAAGCCAGGTACTGGGAGAGGCCATCAACGACTTTGTCGAGCGCTTGTTTGACGGCGATTTCCTGCCCATGGTTAAACACCTGGTCGACAATCGCGAGATCTCGCAGGCAGAAATTGACGACCTGATGAAGATTGTCAAGGAACTTCAAGAGACACGGGGAGAGCGCGATGCTCGGTAGCGTCATGTGGGACGTGTTGCGTGTCCATGTCTTGCAGTTCACGTTAGTTCTCCTGATGTTGTCACTGCTTTCGTGGTGGACATCCAAACGCTGGCCGCAAGTTTCTTTCCTGCTGCTGATTCTGGCCTTGCTCAAGTGCCTGGTGCCTCCTGTAATTCCCAACCCCCTGGGAGTTTTCAGTTGGCATCCCCAACTTGCCTTGCAAGCCGAGAACCTGTCTACCAATCGCCTGCAGTTGCTCCGAGCTGAAAAGGAACAGCAGCGACAAAGCCAGCTCTGGAGGACATGGTTGCAATCGCATGCCTTACAGCCTGAGCTGGCCGGCCCAGCTCCTCGGTTAGCTAGATCGGGCTGGCTGAAGGTAACTGGCCAAGTGCTACTGGCTGTGTGGGGCACAGGCACCCTGCTATTGCTCTTGGGAACGCTGAGACAGTTCTGGAAGTTGAACTTGCAAATTCAACGCACCAGCCGCACACCACCCGCTTGGCTCGTGCGGAGAGTTCATGAGCTCAAGGCTTCCCTGGGCATCCGGAAACATGTCAACATTCGCGTCTCAGAGGCAAATTTGGGGCCCGGTTGCATTGGCTTGATCAAGCCTACGTTGGTGATACCAAGGTCCATGGTTGATCTGATGCCTGAAAGATGCTGGCAACCAATTTTGGCACATGAGTTGATCCACTTGCGTCGACGCGACGTACTTTGGGGTTATCTGCAATATGCAGTACAGATCCTGTGGTGGTTTCATCCGTTGGTCTGGTGGCTAGGCAAACGCTTGAGCCTAACCTGCGAAAGATGCGTAGACCAACAGGTCTTATCCAGTTTGCAGTGTACACCCACCGCTTATGGCGAAAGTCTGGTCCGCGTACTGCAATTGAAACGCGTAATGCGTCCCCTGCCAACGGGGCAACATTTATCTGCCGCGGAAGTCACATCGCACCGACTGCGATCGCTGCGGAATTACCCGCAGCGCAGTTCACGCCGGTCAGCCTTGGCGGCGTGGTGTTTGTTCTTTGCGGGCACTTGCGCCATCTTGCCTGGCACGAGTACCGATGGGACGCCGACGGACTCCGTCGCGCACCAAGACTTGCGGGAAAGTCGCGAGGCAATTCTCGCCTGCGTCCACTCACAGGATTGGAAATCGGCAGAAAAGCTACTCCAAGCCATCATCTCCACGAGAGGCTCGACCAGCGAAGCCCACATACTCCTCGGCCATGTATTCATGCAGCAGAAAAAATTTAAAGCTGCTGAATCCCAGTTTTTGGAAGCCTGCACTCAAGCTACCAGCATGCCTTTCGCACTGTACCAATGATGCCGAGCAGCGGCCTCAAGAGGAGACCACGAATTAGCCATGAGCTACATCCGCAGAGCCTTGGATGTCGGTTTTCCACTTCCGCAAGAATCCGCCGCGGATCCCGCTTTAGCCAGCCTGCGGAGACATGCTGAATTCCGGAGTCTGGAACCTGAAGAGAAACGCCGTAAATCCATCGCAGCCGCCAGCAGAGGAAAGCACTCAGCCGGAAAGTACGTACTGACGATGTTCCACGGACTCTCCTATGCCGTGCCTGAAAGCTGGAAGACGGATTTCGTGGGGCTGGAAGCGGAAGCCGAATTACTTCCAATTCGCGATTGGTCGCAGCAAGATCGATTTGCTGATTACTTGTGGGAATCCCATTTTTGGTTGGATAGTTGGGGACGGATCCTCGAGACCCAAGCAACTTTCGCCGATTCTAAAGCACAAGTTTTAGCTACTCGTGTCGATAGTGAAGGAAACCAATGGGTCGAGCGTGCCTCGACGTGGCATGCTGCCGACGGAGGAATTCAACATTGGCTTGAGCATTCGACAGACGCCGGCCGCAGCTGGAATCTGATGGCTCAGCGCTTCACCAACGCCGATCAGGAAGCTCATTCCTACCGAACGCAGGGCCTGCTATCGCCTGATGAAGCCCCTCATCATGACAGCTCGAACCCCATGGACACGCTGCAGCCGCCATCCAAGCAGCCCAGCAGCGGTCAGCGACGTCAGCAGCTGAGACGTAGCAGTTGACCACAGTCCAGCTACAACCAACGCCACC
This sequence comes from bacterium, assembly GCA_024743355.1. GTDB lineage: Bacteria > Planctomycetota > Planctomycetia > Pirellulales > Pirellulaceae > Aureliella. Next base: position 68 of record JANSWS010000008.1, on the reverse strand, counting down.
GGGACTGCACCCGCAGGCTGCGACAGCTGACCGATTCCATCGATCCCGCGAGACAGCGCTGAAGTTCT
>JANSWS010000301.1 GCA_024743355.1 bacterium | reverse complement strand
TGTACGCGGGTCGTTTGCCGCCGCAATTGGGACAGACTAGGGGGTCGCGATTCGGCAATTCAGAATTTCTAAGCATCCTTGCCAATGCCCTCCGGTTGCGATGACAAGTCTCGGGCCACAGTCAACAGATCATCTCGGATCGTCGCATTGATCGATGGCCATACTTCGAGCAACTCAATCAAATCGCTCGGGATGGATGCTGATGGGGGGACGGGTGGGGGGACGAAAGGTTCGGTTAGCGAAAATCCGTTGGTTTCAGCCGCATTTTCGAGTCCCGTAGGGGTCACTGATACACCGTACATAGGTGAAATACAGGGTCAGGAGTGATCAGGGATTGCTTCTGGCCCTTTTCTATTTGGCGTCTGCGATTGAGTTGGAACTGCGGTATACGTTCCAATATTTTTCTGTCGCGGCGGTTGTCTGCCCATTGCGGCTAGCTGGTCCAGTCGGGCCTCGTGTACTTGCTGGAGTGACGCGGAGGTATGACCTAAGTCAACGCGCAGCTCCGTCGATAGCCACATCCAGGGTAATGCGGAGCTGCAATCGGTCCTGATTCGGGCGATACATGGTTCACTAATGCCTTCGGCATCTTCACCTTGTCCCGACGAATACATTTTCGAGTGTCGCCGGCCTGATTCTTCGATTTGATTTTGGCTGTCGATTCGAACTTGCTACAGCCGCTTCTTACGAGCGTGATAGTCTTTCGCCTTAGGCAAGTAATTGCCATTAATTCGAGTGCCGTCGACGTACGCGCTGATCTGATGCAGAGACAAGCCCTTGACGTCAGGCAAAATGCACGGATTGACTGGGTGTGGCGACTCTGTTGGTCACTCATAATGCGGTCCCATTTTGAAACCTGCATTGGCGGATTGCTCAGGCTTCGAGCGTGACTTGCCAGCACGCATTCGGTTAAACTGAAGGGGACTCGGCTTTTGCTCAACCGAGGTTTCGGAATCGGCACTTGGGCGAGTTTGTGAATGCCAAGGGCAAGTAATAATGACGACAGCTTGGACGAAGCCATGGTCGCGTGTGGCTGTTTTGACCGCTTGTCTCCTGCTAGTGGTAAATGTCCGCGCGGGCGCGAACGCCACGGAGCTCCCAGGTGATGTGGCAAATTTCATGGCGGAGCACTGCCTGGACTGCCACAATGAAGCTGAGAAGGAAGGCGACTTGAATTTGGCTGAGCTCCGTTGGGAGTTCGAGAGCGATTCAGCTCTACGGCTGTGGATGCGGATACACGATCGCGTGGACAAGGGAGAGATGCCACCTGCGGATGCCTCGGCTGGCTTGTCCCAAGGCGAGCGATCTGTCTTGCTGTCACCCTTGGCTGAAACTCTCTTCGATGCGGATTACCGTTATGTCCAACGGTATGGTCGCGGGCCGATCCGTCGCCTCAACCGCCTCGAATACGAAAACAATCTGCGCGATCTGCTGCAGTTACCGCATCTTGATATTCGAGATTATCTGCCAGAAGACCGGTTGTTCTTTCAATCGAATAAAGCAGCCGATGGTCTGGATCTGACGCGAGTGCAGTTGGCGGCTTACTTGGAGGCTGCGGATATCGCATTGAGGCAAGCAGTCGCCCGTGATGCGAAGCCGAGAACGCCGCTTGAATACCGTGCGTTGGCCACCAATATGTTTCCTAAGGCAGTCGACCATGCAGGCCGCGAGTCGAGTTTCTATGCCAAAGACTCGCGGATGATACCGCTCAGTAGTAAGGACCTGGAGCAGATTCGTCGGAAAAACTCCCATGACCCGGAGATGGAGATAGCCATCTTTCGTTCCGCTGCCTGGCCGTACTACGGATATCCAGAGAATTTCCTGGCCAGCGACGATGGCGAATACCGCGTCCGTTTCCAGGCGCGGGCCGTGCGGCAGCTGCGCGATTTTCGCTTGGTGGCAGCACCCACTTCGCAGGCCATGACGTTTCGCGCTCGACAGCCTTCGAAGGCGGATGTTTCAGGCGATGTGCGGGCCGTGGGTGGCATCCTGGATATCCAGCCCCAACCGCAGGTCTACGAAACCATCATTCGCCTGAAACGAGGAGAGACGTTCGAGTATAGCTTGCTCGGCTTGCCGGTTCCCCATCCGATTACCAGTCACGGCGGGCCGCTCTATTACGACTTTCCACCGATGCCCGATGGCGGACATCGCGGAGTGGCTTTCCAATGGCTGGAAGTGACGGGGCCTATCGATCCGCATCCATGGCCGCCCGCTTCCCACCGCGTGCTATTTGATGCTTTATCGATTCGAAACAACGCGAACAGTTCGCTGGGAATCGAAGTCATCACCAGCCAGTCAGAGACGGACGCGGCAAGACTATTCCGTCGCTTCGCCACCAACGCGGCACGCCGCCCCGTCTCGGAAGCGGAAGTCGAGCCCTACTTGATGCTGGTTAGGCGCGAACTGCAGAGCGGTGTCCCTTTCGCAGAATCCCTATTGGCCGGTTACCGCGCATTCCTTTGTTCACCTCATTTTCTATTCTTGACGGAGCCGAAATCCACGGCTGATAGCTACGCCATCGCTTCGCGGCTCTCACACTTGCTGTGGAATACTCGTCCGGACGACTTGTTGTTGCAGGCGGCGGCCAGCAACTCTTTGCGTGATAAAGTGACTGTGCAGCAGCAGGCTGCGCGGATGATTCAGGATCCGCGTTTTCAGGAATTTATTCGCAACTTTGCGAACTACTGGCTGGACCTGCGGCACGTCAAGCGAGATTCGCCGGACATGCGACTCTATCCCGAGTACCGAGGTGACGACTATTTGATTGAAAGCATGGAAAGGGAGACCCAGGCTTTCTTGTTGCACTTGTTTCAAGAAAATCTGCCAGTTGCCAATTTGGTGGATGCGAACTTTGTCATGATTAATGACAGCTTGTCGAAGCATTATGAATTACCTCCGGTCGAAGGCTCACAGATGCGGCCGGTTCCTCTGCCGATTGCCAGCCCGCGCGGGGGCTTGTTGACGCAGGCCTCGATACTGAAGATCACAGCCAACGGCACCACGACATCCCCAGTTGTGCGTGGGGCTTGGGTGATGGACCGCATCATGGGCGCCCCGCCACCGCCCCCGCCAACCGATGTGCCAGCGGTTGAGCCCGATCTTCGCGGAGCGACTACCATTCGCCAACTGCTTGCCAAGCACGCCGAGTCGCCAACGTGCGCTAGCTGTCATGCGGCTTTCGATCCAGTCGGATTGGCTTTGGAAAGCTTTGATGTTTTGGGTGGATACCGAACCCGCTACCGCAGCTTGCAACGAGGCGATGAAGTCACAGGCATCGATCGTGCCGGACATGTTTACACCTATCATGTGGCCGGTGAAGTGGATACGAGCGGGCAGTTGGAGGATGGACGATTATTTGAGGACGCGGTCGAGTTAAAGCGACTGCTGGCGGCGGAAGATAGGCAGATGGCTCGCAATCTGCTGGAACGCATCGTGCTCTATGCAACCGGCACGCAAGTTCGCTTTTCGGATCGAGGAGAAATCGAAACTCTATTAGATCCATGCGCGGCAGATGGCTACCGCATGCGTGATTTACTCACCCAGTTGATTGGCAGTCGCATTTTTTTGGGGCATGCCAGTGAGGCTTCCCATGATGATTTCTAACCCCACATATGAACGCGCGTCATTCTCGCGAGGCACAGGAAAACAGCCTGCGGCAGACAGTAGCAGCCCCCTTATTTCACGCCGTTGCATACTGCGTGCGGCGGGGATTTCTCTGGTTTTGCCTTGGCTGGAGAGCATGCAAGCTGTCCATGCCGATGAAACTCCGCCGCCCAGACGCATGCTTTTAATTTCGAACAACCTGGGAGTACTGCCGCAGCCATTCTTCCCGAGTGAGAATGGACGTAATTACCGACTTTCACCCTATCTTGAAGAGTTGGCTGCACTGCGTGAGGAGTTCAGCGTGTTCAGCGGTTTGTCGCACCCCGGCGTGGTGGGCGGACATTCCACTGAGAATTGCTTTTTGACGGGTGCTCGAGGCCCCACCCGCAGCGGTTTTCGAAATCAAATCTCGCTTGATCAATTCGCGGCGGAAGCCTTGGGGCAGCAGACACGATTTCCCACGCTTAATCTGGGAGTCAACATTGACAAAGCCAACCGCAGTCTATCCTGGACACGCGATGGATCCTTGCTTCCTGCGGAGGACAGTCCCAGAAAACTCTTTGAGCGAATGTTTGTCGGCGGCAACCCGCTGCAAGCCGACCGGCGTTTACATGCCTTGCGGTTGCAGCGCAGCATTCTGGATGCAGTCCGCGACGATACGCGACGACTCCATGGTAGGCTCAGTGCTCAGGATCGTCGACGTGTCGATCAATATCTGTCGTCGATCCGCGAGTTGGAGCAGCGGCTTCAGGCGGCGGCCACATGGGAGCAGCGTCCTAAGCCTGTTACGGAATTGTCTCCGCCAGAGGACATCCTGGATGGAGGCTTGTTCTTTGAAAAGTTTGAGTTGATGCTCTCGATGGCGAGATTGGCTTTGGAATCGGATTCCACTCGGATTGTTACCTTGATGGTCGATGCCTTTGCAACGGGTGTTTTCCAGATCGATGCGGAAACGAAATCGCTGAATGACTATCACAATTTGAGCCATCATGGGCAGGTCCCCGAGAAAGTCGCGCAGCTGGAAGAGGTCGATCGGCGGCAAATGCGATTGTTGCGAGACTTACTACAAGATCTGGCCGCCGTACAAGAGGGGCAGGCAAGATTGCTTGATTCGACCATGGTGCTTTATGGCAGCAACATGGGTGATTCGAATACTCATGAGAACACCAATTTGCCCATTCTGCTTGCCGGCGGTGGCATGCGACACGGTGAACACCGCGTCTTCGATCGCGAAGCGAATACGCCGCTGTGCAATCTGTTTGTTTCCATGTTGCAACACTTGGGAGTCGAGACCGACGCCTTTGGAACCAGTACCGCCGCGCTATCTATGAGCTAGGTGTTGAAGGGACGGAAGGGAGAAAAGGACGGAGGGGACCTAAGGGAGAAAGGACCTGAGGGACCTCAAGGACCTAAGTCGTGCTTCGAAATTCGCATTTTTGATTTTCCGTCGCTCGCTACACATCAGATTGCCAGATTGCCAGATTGCCAGATCGCCCAGATTCCCAGCTACTTTGGTCCTTTCCGTCCCTTAGGTTCCTTTCTTCCCCTTGCGTCCTTTACTTACGCCTCTTTAATCGTGCTCGAGTCATTGCTTCGCGGAGCCCACCGTCTTTAAGAAACGCTTGCTCCAGAGAACGCAACTGTTGGTCTAATAGATAATTGGTCAGCTTGATCAACCCAATGATGGCGTTGGCAGAGATCGCTGGGTCTTCATGTTCTATGGCCTTACGAAAGGTCCGATAGTCCGCGCCAGGTGTTCGATTCAGCTCTCGCAGACGCTGGGTACAGGGGTGCCCCCGATCCCATTCTTGATAGCCGCGTGCTCGCAGAAAGTCCCGATAATCCTCCAGAAGTTCTTCCAGGCTCGCCCGTGCGACGCTGGTCAGTTTGATCTCCATTTCCTTGGAAGTTCCGGAGGCCTGGCTACCTTCGACGATATTTTGCTTGCCCGAACGCGCCGCTTGCACCATTTGGTCATAGGTTCGATCTCGAACTGATAAGAATCGCTTGCAAAAGTAACGCGTCGCATCATAAACGACCAGAGACTTCTGATAGGCATGCAGTCGCTGATAGCCACCATGCTTGGAGATGAAGCCAGCTTCATTGGTCCCATTCCGCTTTCGGCTGCCATTCTTTCGATCTGACATCGCGTATACCTCGGAACTTAGGTCATCCAACGCCATCACATTGGGCCCAATCGAGCCTTATAGAAATGACGCCCCGCCGCAGTATTCCTTACACGCTGTCACGCAAATTATGAAGAATATCTCAGCTCCGTTCCTGTAGGTCGTTGATGGTGGTTGCTGAGCGCGAGGTTGGGCTAAAGTCCGCTGATTTGGCCATCGAGCAGATCGAAGGATTCGGCCAAGGGCCTGCGGGGCAGGCCTGGCATGCGAACAATGTCGCTGGTTATGACGACGAGGAACCCGGCGCCCGAATTCACGTAGATACGCTCCACGTTAATTTCAAAATTCCGAGGACGACCAACCAGCTTGGGATCATCGGAAAGGGATGAATGCGTCTTGGCAATGCAGACAGGCAAATTCTCCCAGCCGAATCGCTCGATGTCCTTTAGGTCGCTTGCCGCTCGTTTGCTGAATAGGATTGTCTCCGCTCCGTACATTTTGGTGGCCACGGCCCGAATCTTCTGTTCCACACTGTCGGTAAGCTCATAAAGTGGGCAGAAATTTCGACTGTGCGCTTCGGCTTTCTCGACAACCAACTCGGCCAGTCGCTGGGCGCCTTCTCCGCCGCGGATGAAATGATCGGTCTCGGCAAAGGGAACGCCACGCATGGCACAATGCTGCCGCACAACAGCGATTTCCTCATCCGTGTCGCTTCCAAAGCGATTTAGGGCGACGACGGCAGTTTCACAAAAGTGTTGGATGTTCTCCAGGTGTTTGTCGAGATTGCCCAGTCCACGCTGCACGGCCACGTCATCTGCGGCCTCGAGCTCTTTCAGACTCTTGCCTCCGTGCAGCTTGAGAGCACGGACGGTGGCTACCAGAACGACAGCGGCCGTATCCAGGCCCGCAGAGCGACACTTGATGTCATAAAATTTCTCGGCTCCCAGATCAAAACCAAAACCCGCTTCGGTGATGGCCCAGTTGGCCAACCCGAGGGCACAACGGGTGGCGATGACGCTATTGCAGCCGTGAGCGATATTGGCAAAGGGCCCACCATGAACGAAAGCGGGAACACCCTCGGAGGTCCTGACCAGATTGGGCATCAGTGCTTCTCGCAGCAAGGCCAGGATGGCTCCTGTGCAAGACAACTCGGAGGCTGTAACCGGCGAACCATCGTAGCGAAAGCCGACGAGTGTGCGATCGATCCGCTGACGAAGGTCTTCCGCATCTTCGGCCAGACACAGCATAGCCATCAATTCCGAAGCGGCGGTGATGTCAAAGCCCGTCTCCCGGGGAACTCCCGCGCGGTCGCCGCCAAGTCCGATAACGATATCGCGGAGTGCCCGATCGTTGACGTCCAGCACACGCTTCCAGACGATGCGGCGGGGATCGATCTGAAGTGGGTTCCCAAAATACAGGTGGTTATCGATGATCGCGGCCAGCAAGTTATGGGCGGCTGTGACTGCATGAAAGTCGCCGGTAAAGTGCAGGTTAATACGGTCACTGGGCAGAATCTCGCAACGACCGCCACCGGTACCGCCGCCTTTTTTACCCATACAGGGGCCCAGGGAGGGCTCGCGCAGGGCGAGGCAGACCGATTCACCCAATCTGGCCATGCCTTGTGCTAGACCGATGCTGGTCGTTGTTTTACCTTCGCCGGCCGGTGTGGGAGTGATCGCCGATACAAGAATGAGTTTGCCCGAGGGGCGATTCCTGATAGCCAAAGCCTGTGGTTTGACCTTGGCGATTTCGGAGCCGTAGGGCTCAAGGTCCCCCGTGGATAGTCCCAGCCGCGCGGCGACTTCTTCGATGATTGTCATGAATGGTAGATCTTAGGAATCGCCGTCCGCTTCAGCACACCGATAGATTTGGATGCTTCTCAAAACCCGCGGTACGACCGCCTTGTAGGCTTTCGACAAGCAGGCGAATTGGTGCGCATCAATTGGAAGCCATGCTCTGAAACAACCGTGTTTTTTAGACTCGGCTCGCCCATGAAATAGGCTGCTAACTCAGCGAATTATAGTCGCTTCCATGGGTGGCGCGGGGGAGGTAAAGCAAAATGGCTGAAGCGCTCAGGCTGGTCCAGGCCAGGTGACTTGGATGCTTGCGAACGCGTTCCGGCCGATGGCGTAAACCCGATATAGATTTTGTACAGCTGGTCAGGGATTCTTTGCCAGCGGGCGGTAGATCGAAACATGGTCGCTGCGAAAGGTTTCAGCACAGTAAGCCATGCTGGTCTCAATGATGGGTCCCACTCCGATTTTGCTGAGAACCCCATGCTTCTCTTGGCTGTCGCAGATGCGGCCCATGTGCACAATCACACCGTGGTCGCCCACCTGTTGTCGGTAGCAGATGACGTCGCCATGCAGGATTTGCGGATCGTGCTCAAGCTCATCCCAATTGCAATTCGCGGTTGCGAACTCGGTGACCAGTCCAAATGCGCTGTCCAGAGCGGTTTGGGCCGGATCGGTGTAAAAGGTGGACGCTCGGGGAAAAGGTTCGATCCAATCCGTCGGCTCCAATTGCAATTCGTCAGCCAAGGCAAAGGTCACACAATTGAAGGTGGTGACGTTCCCATAGGGGAGCAACCGCATCTCACGTTTCTGGAGCTCAATAACCTCTGCGGTAGGCAGTTGCGAGCCATCGACGGGTGGGCCAGGAGTGGTGCTGGGTGGAAAGTGCATGACTACGCATAGCCCTTCCGCCAAGGTCAGGGCAGACCTGCCGGCGATACCTGCATCCGTGCGAATGGTTGGCAGGATTTGCCTGGCGTTGCCTTGCGTGCTGGCTAGCTTTTGGACGTAATCGCAACCTTGGAGCTGAACTGCAAGGGCTATCACGAACAGGCTTGCCGCGCATTTTAACGTGCTAGCTGGCACTGCTAGTCGATTGCAGAATCTGACGTGATTCATCGAGTAATTTCGCCTTCTGTGGTGAATCGGAGCTTCCGCCGGTATGTCGCTCGAGAATCGCGATATTCTTTTCCGCGAGCTGTCGCGCCCTTTGCTCTTGTCCGAGGGCTAGGAGTAACTTGGCGGCTGAATTAATCAGCTGCGTCGCGCTTTGTTCAAATTCACCGCTATCAAGGGTCTGCTCGATTTGCAGCACTTGCAGCGCTTTCTCGCATTCTTCGATTGCCGCGCTCCGCGAGTTTTGCAGGCGTTCAAGTTGTGCCAGTTGCAGACGCGTTGCGGCATGGTCAATTCGATACGAAATGGAGGTGGGAAACTCGCTTTCCAGACTGGTGAATACGCCAGACGCCTGTTGCAGGTAATCTCTCGATTGATCAAGATCGCCGGAGAGCAGACTCGCGTAACCGATGCGGCGCATGGCCGTTGCCACCTCGAAGGCCAGCGATTTGTCGTCGCGATTTAGTTCCACGAAACGACGATCGAAGGCGATCCACGTATCCAGCCCTTCGCGTTCCCGAGGGGGCAATGCTTCACCGGTCAGAGTTTCCAGATAGTTCATTGCCAAACGATCGACCTGTTGAACCAGCAGCAATGATGTTTCCCGAAATCGTCCTTGCTCCGTGCTGGCGTCATTCAATCCGCTTCCGACAAAGCCTCGCAGCAGAAAACCTGCGGAAACACAAAGCAGCATCAGCAAAATCTGACGCGGCCAGGTAAAAGTGAGCCGTAAGGCGTCGTTCAAAGTGCACCGTTCATCCAATCCGACAGAGTGCCAAGCCCCATCTCAATGCATGGCGGCACACATTGCCAAATCTGAAATTCATAGAGCTAACAGTTCGGCGGGGGTGTCACCATGGCCATTTGAGGGAAGCCTTCAGGTCTCAAGTCGCAATCGTTCCTGAAGAAGTCTTAAGCTGCCAAGGTAGGTGAGTACTAATCGAAGGCATATGTAATCCCGGTCCCATGGGCCAGGTTTCGAAGTGTTTCATGACAAATCAGTTATCTGAATTTCAGGTCTGATGTGGCATGAAGGAATCGCAAGATTCATCGCCGGCGAGGACTCAAGAAGGAATGGCAGGAGGATGGCGGGCAGGAAAATGGATTCGCAAGGAGCTACCTGCTCCCGCACTCGTGTAGTGATTGGACTTCGATCCTCTTATTCGTATTGTCTTTTTTGTAGCCTCTCTCCGCCAAGGCGAAGAAGGATTCGACGACTTCTGCTAGACCGCCATCAAGCGACATTGCCAAATCTAAGCCAGAGCACAAGCGACGTCTCGGTCGACCGAGGCAGCGACGCAGGCTGCGCAGTCCGACCACGAGTAGCATTGCCTGCCATACGCAACCGGCAGGCGGCGTCTACTCTTCTGGGAGCCTAGCTGGACAGCGCCAGGTTTAAGTTCTTCATGTTAGCTTTTGCGGGGTTTCACGTCGACGGACTTGATTCTGTCGGGGTCGATTCCCAACTTGAGTAAACGGTTCCTTCTCCGTTTGCGATGATACTTGGAGGCCTG
>JANSWS010000670.1 GCA_024743355.1 bacterium | reverse complement strand
ATGGCCGGCTTCGTGGGTCAAGGTCATGCAACACCAGGCCGCGATCAGCAGAGTGATGAAGTAGAGGATGCGATTTGCCACTTGCACAATTCTCCGATTGCCTCGTAGGTCCAATATGTTGAAACAGCCAACACAGCTTGGCAAATTTTTTTCGCAAAAATCCTGTAAGGGTTTCCAGCCGATCGCCGTCATTTCTACATCGGCAATGGTTGCCGCGAATCCAGTCTCAGAAAGGGGGTTTGACTCGAAGTTCGTTCAACATGTTCGCTACCCAACATGTTCATTACAGTCCCACGGTTTGTGGGCTATTGTCGATCAACAAATTTTCGAGTGGAGATGGTTTGTCTGCCGTGCAAGTCTATGGGGGCTGTGCAACTTGGGCAGGCGTTCCATCGGTAAGGATTAGGTTTTTAGCGTGGAGAATCAATGATGAAATCAAAGAATCTGTTTTCGGTACTCAGTCTGGCAATTCTGTTTTTAGTTTCTGGTGTACAGCGGGGCACCTGCCAGCAAGTGGAAAGCAAGCAGGAGAGTGCTACGGAGAGTACAGCTCTAGTCAACGCGCAGGTTGGTGCGGTGGTTGTTTCGGATGCGGTCACGACGCTAGTGAGCGGGGAGTCCAAATTTCGTGGGAGGCTCCCGAGATTTTTTAGCGCGGTGGTTCGTCCTGAGCAGCGGCAAGAGATTTATCGCATTCAACTGAGTTACCGTGCGCGGATCGAGGAGCTGGAGCGGGCCTTGATGGAGTTGCGTACGGCCCAAGCACAGGAGGTCGAACGAGTACTGTCCGCCGGTCAGCTGGAACAAGTTGTCGCCATGCGGGATCAGGCCATGCGGGAACTGCGGATGCGTTCCGCTGACGGCGTGCCGCCGGTCAGCGATCCGACCTCAATGGATGGAGACAAGTAGCGGCGTGGGGCGGCGCTGCTAAATTCCGGCCTAATGTTGAGTCGATATGGGTCGACGGCCTGACCAACAGGTCGTTGACCCGTGCCAGTCGCCAATTACCCGGTTGAGATGCTGGCCCATTGTCCTCCCCTCTCCGCGGCCAGCATTTCACCGGGCTCATTGCCGCGAAATGTGGCATGAGCTTTGCTCTCCATGGGTGTGTTAGTTGATGAAGGCTGCAGAAATGGCGACACGTAGCCCGCGCAACTACCGGAAAAAGCACGAATTGCTGCAGAACTGCCAATTTGTCGATCCCGCAGGCGAAAGACTGCATGTGTTACAGGTTTGGCCTGTCCTGCCGTAAGGAATGGCTGGCGGGTCGCGTCTATTCTGGGCGATTTGCTGCTGATGAGTGACCTGAGTTGATAGAATCATGATTCAAGAATGCGGTCGCCAGTCAGATAGGATGCTTGATGTGGATGGTACTTGGATAGCATGCCAAGTGTCGCAGCTGATAGTTGTTGGGTAGTTTTCGTGCAAGCAGAATTGGCATGTTCAAGTTGCACGCGTAAACGCATTACTCATTATCAGAGATTGTCGGACCCGAAGCGGTTGGATTTGTAAGGAGAGCCGGATGGCACAAGGTGATCACATCTACGTTCCTTTTGTTGTGGGCGGATTAACCTTTCAACACCATGGAATTGACATGGGTGATGGCACCGTCGTGCACTTAGCGCCCGCCGAAGGGGCGAGGATTACCATTCGCGACGAACATGGCGAGTTCTCGGTACGACGGGATTCCTTGGCGGACTTTTGCCGAGGCGAGACGCCGCGAGTGGTGCGGCATGAATCGACGTTGGAGCCGCAAGTCATTGTTGAGACGGCCCTGCGACATATAGGTCAACGCGGTTATAGCTTGATGGAAGGTAACTGCGAGCATTTCGCAACGATGTGCGCGACGGGCAGATCAGAGAGTCACCAGATCGAAATGGGACAGGCAACGGTTTCTGCCGTGGCATCCCTGGCAACCAAGGCTGTGTGGTCGGTGTCTTCGAAAGCCGCCACGCGTATGGCCGTGCGGGGAGTTGCCAAAGTGCATCCGGCGGCCATGTTAGCCGACGGAGTCGAAATTGCCGCTTTGGCAATCGGCTGCCGCCAGGGTTTGACCGCTCAGCAATCCAAGCAAGTCGCTCGCATCAGTAGCAGTTTGGCGGCAGCCGGTATCGGTGGCTTAGTCGCTGGACCAGCCGGTGCGGCCGTCTTTTTGGCGACGCATGCAAGTTCCAGCGCTGTAGCGGATCGCATTTGTCGATCGCTGCGCGGTTTATTGTCGTAGCCGCCTTCGCCAGAAGCTGGACAGTTCGATGCTGCTCACCACACTCTGGCGAGTGTAGCTACCTTTGCCAAAAGGTGGACGTTCGATGCTGCTCACCACGCTGCTATGTGGGCGAATTGGTCAAGGGGGTTTTTCGGGATCGTTGGGAAATTCCGTCTTGCATCGCATGCTGCTATTCGATCGTGCCAGTTTTTGCT
>JANSWS010000644.1 GCA_024743355.1 bacterium | reverse complement strand
GTACTGCATTTCTTTGAGCAGATTCAGAGGCGATTTCCACGGATGTTGAATTTCTACACCCGCGATCGTGGGGAATTTTGCCTGGAGGAAGAAAAGGACTCTGGGCAGTATCGATGGGTAGCTACCGAGCCACGAAGACTTTCCAGTGGGGCGGTGAACCCGGAGAGTGTAGAAAGCGCGACCGAGCAGCATCGAGCGGTGCTGGAACTGATTCCTTTTGAGCTGTCGATCAGTCACCTGGATTGCGAGTCCTTGAATTTCACGATGGGTTTCGATTACACCTATCGCGGCAATCAGAACGAGCTGTTGGCGGAAGCCTTGGGAATGGCACCCGCTTTGGAGAAGCTCACGGAACTGGGAAATAATTCCGTGTTGAGCTACGAGCCAGTGATACAGCTGGCCCTGGACCCGGAATGTCGCACGCAATGCCGACTGGCGGTGGAAACGCGGACGACAGCCTACCAAGTCCGCAGCGGCGAATTCAGCGAAGACCAGCTGAGTGTTTACCTGACAGTCCGACGCTTTGACAGCCTGAGAGTTAACGAAGACTTCGGCGAGGAGCTCGTGCGTCTGGCGGGGATCTGCGAAAAACTGACTGACGATTATTTGGTTGAGAATGTGCTGCAGCCATTGCAAAAAACCATCGCCTTGAAGTAACCGACGGAATTCCGCGGCATGTTTGGAATCCATCATGACTGATTCTCAAAAACCGAGTTCCCAGTTCGAGGAAGCCAGCCAAGAGGCGGATGAGTCCTTTGTGGGTGAGTTCATTTCATTTCTGAAGCACAACAAGAAGTGGTGGATGACACCCATCTTCGTTGTGCTCGGACTACTGACGCTGTTAGTGGTCTTCAGTAGCTCAGCCGCAGCTCCCTTCATCTACAGTCTGTTCTAGGGACAGCTGCGACTTGAATTCTTACTCGTAGCCACGTTCGCCAGAGCGTGGTCGACGTCATCCACCGTCCGGCGACGGTGGCCACGATGCCTGCCCACCCTCTGGCGACGGTGGCTACGATGCCTGTCCACCGTCTGGCGACGGTGGCTACGATTAGTGAATTTTCGTCTGCCGCTCGCTTTAAGGCCGTTGCGGAAACGCTTGCCGCAGCCCGCCGAGCTTAGCTTGTTGGAGACCTCTGGAAATGTGGTCCATTAACGGCGTGCAAATGCAGCTTAGCGCCGCGCAACGCCGTCTTATTTCACCCAGTTATGCCTGGCCGGATTTGTGGCCTCGACGCTGGCTTGCAAGACCGTTTTCGATCCCGTAGGTTGTCGTAACCAGGGCTTCGCTGAGCGACGTCTGACCGGAAACGGATGCCGGCGGGCACTGCCAGGGCGGCGATTCGGCGAGGCAAAAAAAGACTGTGGGATGCGTTATTAGTTTTGATTTAGGGATGGTGATCTAAGTATGCCCAAGTTTCATGTAGAACGTTCCATCGTCATCAACGCACGGCCCGAAGACGTTTATCAAAGAGTTGCGGATTACGGCACTTGGACGACTTGGTCCCCGTGGTTGTGCAGCGAGCCAGAGGCCCAAGTCACCGTCAGCGATGACGCGAATTCCGTCGGCTCGCTTTACTCTTGGGAAGGCGAGGTCGTGGGTGCCGGAGAGATCGAGCACAAATCTTTGGTAGAGGGGAGTCGAATCGAAGATGAGATTCGATTTCTGAAACCCATGAAGTCGGTTTCGAACGTGGGGTTTGCCTTTGAGCCTGCATCCACGGAACAGGGCGATGCAACGCGGGTAACGTGGAATATGGATGGATCTTTGCCCTGGTTTCTGTTTTGGATGACATCTCAGCTCGAGTCCTTCATCGGTATGGACTACGATCGTGGGTTGAAGATGCTTAAGGAATGGACGGAAACCGGTCACGTCCAATCTTCAACCAAGGTGCATGGCATCCAGAAGATGGGCCCGTTCCAAGTCCTGGGAGTTCGTGGGCAGGCCAAACTTTCCGAGATTGGCTCTGCCATGGATTCCGCCTTCGCCAAGGCGACACAGCTTTTGGAGCAGCATGGTTTGCCCGTCGATGGCGAGAAGATCTCGGTCTATCACAAGTTTGATGCCAAACAGGAGACCTTCGAATTCACCAGCGGATACCTGTTTGGAAGCCCCGTAGATTCGGTTCCGTCAGGACTCGATAGCTGGTCGATGCCCGAGATGGATACTTTTCGGGTCGATCACATTGGGAGCTACGATCATCTTGGCAACGCTTGGAGTGCGGCCATGCAGCATGCTCGCTCTAAAAAGATGAAGCAGAGCAAGATTGGCACCTTCGAGCTGTACAAGAACGATCCCAGCAATACGCCTCCCGAACATCTGCTGACCGAGATTTATTTGCCGCTGAAGTAAGTCGCTGTTTTGAAGGACCCATAGCGTACTTGAGGCGAACGCCACCATTCGTAGCAGCGAGCTCGTTTTTGCCAGCTGCAGTCGGCAGGGCTTCGACTTGCATTCTCAGCTCGGATGATCGGTCCAAGGGAAAGCTCTGATGATCGCCTTTCGTTTTGGCTTTCGTATCGTTTCTGAGCCACCTCAGGGTGCGACATCGCGAGCTCTGGAAATCAAGCTCTGGAAATAAAGTGCCCACCAACTAGGCTGGTTGTATCCGCTCTAAAATGCCCTGCTGGGCAAAGCTGTGCAGCATTTTGTGTCAAACGGTTCGCCCGAAAATACAAGCACGACGCGCGAGTTTTGATGTTGCGCTAGATCCAAGTTACTCTCCCGCTTGCGGGAGAGTCGGGCCTAATGGGCCCGGAGAGGGTCGATTCTCCCCCTCACCGGCCGC
>JANSWS010000165.1 GCA_024743355.1 bacterium | reverse complement strand
GTCCCGCTTTGCAAAGCGAACTTGTTCCCTGATCTGCCAGCAAAAACTGGCACGATCGAATAGCAGCATGCGATGCAAGACGGAATTTCCCAACGATCCCGAAAAACCCCCTTGACCAATTCGCCCACATAGCAGCGTGGTGCGGCTTCACAGAGCGTAGGTCAGGCTTCGCAGAGCGTGAAAAGGCTCTTCCACCTTCTGGTGAAGGTAGCTACCGAAAGTTCGCGGAAAATCGACGTTTCACAAGCGTTCGCAGTTGAGGACCTGAAGAAGATAGGGATCATGGTCGCTAGACCCTCGTATCTCAGGAAGGAACTGCGCGATGAGCTTAAAGACTACGGCCCCGCAGGGCGATGAAACCATCCTCGCTGACAGCTCGAACTCCCAACTAGCGCGTCGATTTCAACAAGTTCGAGAACGCAGCAAGCTGATTACGCAACCGCTGACGCCGGAGGATTGCGTCATTCAGTCCATGCCGGACGTGAGTCCAATGCGTTGGCATCTAGCACACACGTCCTGGTTCTTCGAGACGTTTTTGCTGAGTTCAAATACCGACTATCAGCCCTTCAACGAGCGTTTCGAGTATTTGTTTAACTCCTATTACAACACCGTTGGTCAGCAGTTTCCTAGGCACCAGCGAGGATTGTTATCGCGTCCCGGTTTGTCCGAAATCATGGACTATCGCTCCCATGTCGACGCTAACGTGCATCGCTGGCTGACCAGCCAGGGGCTATCAGCGGACGAACTCAAAGTGCTAGAGATTGGGCTGCAGCATGAGCAGCAGCACCAAGAGCTGATGCTCACGGACATCAAACACATCCTAGCCTGCAATCCTCTGTTTCCGGCTTACCAACTGCCTAATGAGCAACCCGCTGCGGTGGCTTCGTCGGCTGACCTGCAATGGCGATCATTCCCCTCTGAGCTGACTGAGTTCGGCTACGCGGGCGACGACTTTGCATTTGACAATGAACGCCCGCGGCACAAGGCTTACCTGCACGAGTTCCAATTGGCTACCCGCTGCGTAACGAACGGAGAATACCTGGAGTTTATGCTCGACGATGGTTATCGCCGTCCCGAGCTTTGGCTCTCACTGGGATGGTCCGCCGCAAATCAAGCGGCTTGGAGCGGGCCGCTGTATTGGATCGAGCGAGACGGCCAATGGCACGAATTCACGCTCGAGGGGCTACGACCGCTTCGACTGGAAGAGCCCGTCTGTCACGTCAGCTATTTTGAAGCCGACGCCTTCGCTCGCTGGTCAGGCTGTCGACTGCCCACCGAGTTTGAGTGGGAACGCGGTTCGGACAACAAGTCGCTCAATACCGCAGGGGTCTTCTTCGACCATCTGTTGCAAGCAAAGCAACCGATTCACCCGCAAACCGAAACCTCACCGCCAACGCATCTGATGGGAAACGTTTGGCAGTGGACCAGCAGCTCTTACGCTGCCTATCCCGGCTATCAGGCTGAAGCCGGAGCCCTGGGAGAATACAATGGCAAGTTCATGTGCAACCAATATGTCTTGCGTGGCGGTTCCTGCGCAACCTCATCGGATCACATCCGCCCCACTTATCGCAACTTCTTCCCACCCGATGCTCGCTGGCAATTCAGCGGAATCCGCTTGGCGCGTTGACCTTCATCCATTGCGGACATTCACTGCCTTATTTATGGGAAGTCCGTTGTCGCTTAGCGCTTTGAGGATCGAGCCGCTTTCTTCTTACCGGAAGTAGCTTTCTTGCTCACCGACTTCTTCTTAGTGGAAGTTTTTTTGGGAGCTGCCTTTGTCGAGGTCCTGGTAGCCGTCTTCTTCTTGGTCGGACTCTGCTTGGTCGAAGAACTTTTCTTGGCCGATGCCTTCTTCTTAGTGGCAGAGTGCTTGGCGCTCGTCTTCTGGGTGGGACTCTTTTTGGCGGGTGACTTCTTTGAGATCTTAGCCTGCTTTTCGTACAGCTTCTGTACTTTGTTGCGGTCCGTAGTCCGCTTGGCCCGCGCGAGGCACGCCAATTCGAAGGCTACCTTCTTGCCCCATTTGCTGATGGAAAAGCGCACGTTTTGACGCTTGCCATCCTCGGTTTTCCAAGAAGCAATGTAATATTCGTAGGCACAGTTGGGATAGCGAGAATCCACATCTTGCGAGTAGTGCACGCCTACTACGCCCGACGCATTCCGCTTACCGAGCTTGTCTTCCGCCGTGTCTGGAGCGGGCAACTCCGCGACCCAGTCTTGGTAGACTTGTTCCGCAACAGCTTTGGATTTCCGTTTGCCGCCGTGCGTGGAATCGGAAATGAAGCGGGATCGTTTTATGTCCCCGCGTTTGATGCGGACCAACCAGCCATGCGCTTCACCCGAATCAACTCGCGAAAAACCTTTTACATTACGAGGCATGCTATACTCCTCAATCGCCGCACTTATCCGGATGTTAAACAATTTGGGTCTGCCTGACGGCGGTTAAGACGGGGAGCATTCTAACTCAAATCCCGTTCTAATTTGACTGTGTCAAGCGAATGAGTGCACTCTTTTTCTGTTTGCGGCGACTCGCCACGGTCGAACTGGCAGTCTGACGACCTATCCGAAAAGGCTGATCCGCGCCTTCGCTGACAGCGCTCCTGTTCAGTCTTCGGATAGGAGGATCCATTTCTAAGCGAGCACATTCGCCCACCGGAGAAATCTGAGGCGGTTTTTCATCATGACTGGATTTAACGGCTTTCCCAAGGACACCTTGCGATTTTTGGCTGCACTCGAGCGGAATAACGACCGCCAATGGTTTGCCGAAAACAAATCGCGTTATGAAGCAGCTTTCCTGGAACCATCGTTGGAACTGATCCGATCGATGGAAAAACCGCTTGCCAAAACCGCACCGCTGTTGGTTGCCGACGCCAAAAAAAGCGGCGGTTCCTTGATGCGGATCTATCGCGACACGCGTTTTTCCAGCGACAAGACACCCTATAAGACCAACATCGGCATCCATTTTCGTCATGCCTCCGGCAAAGACGTGCATGCACCCGGGGTCTATTTGCACATTGCCAATGACGGATGTTTCTTGGGCGCGGGAATCTGGCGAGCCCCCTCGGACGCCCTGCGAGCGATTCGCCAATACATGTGTGAACACCCCGATGAATGGAAACGCGTGGCTGGGAACAAAAACTTCCGCGAAAATTTTAGCCTTTACGACGATCGCTTGCGAACAGCGCCGCGGGGCTTCCCCAAAGATCATCCCTTGGTTGAGGATTTGAAACTGAAGAGCTTCATCGGCACTGCGCCGCTATCGGCTGAAGACATCAGTTCGCCTTTGCTCTCCAGCCGGCTACAACAACTGATTCGCCAAGCCCGGCCCTTGATGAATTTCCTTTGCACCGCTTTGAATCAGCCTTACTAAGCCCTTCACGAAACCTTGCGCCCTAGAAACTGATAGTAAGGCATTCGGATCCATGGAATGTAGGGAACTTTCGCGCGAGATTCATTCAACCATTGTGTTTGAAAGTGGCGTTGCAAAAAAGGCAGGTGATCGGGAGAGGGAAAGACATTGTCGGAGGCGAACCAGGTTGGCCAGAAGGTTCGCGTGAACCAGCCATGTTGCTTCAGATCACTTGCATGTTTTCGAGACACATAAAAATCGACCACTCCAATTTGCCCGCCCGGCTTCAGCATCCTCGCCGCGTTTTCGATTGCCGCAAACCAATCCGGAATCATCGTCAGTGAATAGGAAAAGGTAACGACATCCACCGGTCCGTCAGCGGGCTGCCAAGTCGTGGCATCGGCTTCGACCGCTGATACGTGCTCCCAACCGGCTTGCTCAAAGCGGTTGGATGCCACCTTCAACAGCGAAGAAGCCAAATCAACCACATAGGCCCGCCCCAATCGCGGTACGCGATCCGCAATGAACTCTAGATTGGAGCCTGTACCACCTCCCAGATCGACCCACACGCCACCTTCCGGAACCTCAATCTTTCGATACAACTCCTCACGACCATGCAATAGTCGCTTGCGGAAGTCGTCGTAGGCCTCGGCTTGCCCGGAATAGAAGTTCTCCATGCGGTCGGCATGATCCTTGCCACGCACGGGCCTCAAAGCCAGATGATAGAGAATCTTAAGATCCGAAAAGAATCCCATAGCTTTCCCAGATGTTTAGGCGGCCAGGTCAGCAATATAGAAGCTGCCATAGGTGTGCACACGATCCAACTGGTGCAGTTCCGCTGCCTGCTGCTCGTGATATCGCAGCAAATCAGGCAAGGCCGTTTGCTTGCCGTCCTTCATCACCTGGACGCGATTGATGAAATCTGTTCGCAAGCCGCCACTCCTCCAAAGAATGCGTGAATTAGGCGCTGCCTTATCCAGAATTGCCTGCCACTCCAATTCCAACATTGGAAACAGATGCTCGGACAGCCAATCCATATGATCGAGCAGAACGAAGCGTGAAATACGATGTTCGGAACGCTCCAAGAAAGCTTGCACACTGTCCGTATGCACGCTCAGCTGCTCCAAGTTGCTCGCCTTGAGCTGCTGAAAGTTGTCCGCCTTCAAGTATTCCGGACAACACTCGGGGGTGTATCTTCCGGTAATGTAGACCCTCCAGAAGTAATTTTCATGAATCGGTAACTTGGCAAACACTGCTTCGATCGAGTCTTGGATAAAACTGAAAATGCCTCCGGGATACTGCTTGTCAATTTGCAATCGCTGAGCTTTGGGCACGCCTAACATGGAGAGGGTCGCGTCACGCTTCAACGTGAACTTCATGGTCCGACTCCAAAAACGATCGCGTATCCGTTCGAAGATCTCCTGCTGCTCTGCGACCGTCTCACAAGCCAGAATCTCGTTGACTTCGGTTCGCAGCTTGGCCACACGATCAATGTAGAAACTGATACCGCGGGCGAACGTCCCGGACGTTCCACGATAGTAGAAAGTCCGATCCGGATTGTCGAAAAACTTGATGAACTTGTCCCAATAACTGGACGCCCAGTCGGACAACTCGCCACGGATGGTCTGGCGATAGATCTTGGCGGCTTGTGGATGATAGCCCTCGCCAAAAAGCCGGAAAAAGTCTTCAAACTCGAGACGCCGGATGCCAGCCATTTTGAGTTCGAGCAAGGCATTCTGCCTCGGATTCATATCAACCGCGTGAACGTGCTTAGGTCCCACCAGACAGTAATCCAGTGCATTGCAACCGGCTGAAGTAATTACCAGCACGCGGTCATCCGGTCCCAACTCGAGCGCCTGCCGATCCAGCCTGGGATCTTCCCAACACGTGTTGTAAACAAGATTGTTTCCATGAACGAACTGGAATACGCGTCCGCTAATCCAATTTCCCAACGACATGCGTTCTTCTGTCCCCGCTTCTTTTGTCCCAACACCGGTTTCAAATGTCGCATGGTAATCGTTTAGAGTCCGATCCGCGAGGGCTGAAGCAGTCGGACATAGCGCTGCGAGCCCTTGCCGCACCCGTTCCCAATTCCGGACTCATGAGCCGCAGCCCCATTTGGGCTACAATACTGCAATTGCACTTTCGCGAAATTCGCAGGCTGCCACTCACCTGAACGCCGGAATGCCCTGGATTCGTCCGACCCACCCATTTTGACAGAAAGCCTCGCATGTCCTCCTTACATTGGAAGACCTACGGTACACCCATCTTTTTCCAGTCGATGTTGCTCTTGGCTGTGGCTGTGTTTCTCGGGTGCAAAGACCAACAAACACCTGAATCCTCCGAGGCGAGCTCGATTTCCGTGAATGCCCATTCCGCAGGCGATGCCCCAGCCGACGAGGCTGCCGCCCCGCAGCCTGTTTCACCGCCGCAATCTGAGGCTGGTTCTAGTTTCTACACCGTGGACCATTACGATCCGCAAGCCGACCCCGCCCAGCAACTTCAGTCCACTTTGGCACGGGCCAGGGCAGAGCAGAAGACAGTCCTGCTACAAGTCGGCGGGGATTGGTGCGGCTGGTGCAAACTGATGAGCCAGTTCATGCACGAGAACGAGGCCGTTAACCGAGAACTTCATGCCTCTTACCTGATTCAGAAAGTGACCTACGATTCGGCCAATCGCAACGAAGAATTTCTGGGAGCCTATCCTGCGATTTCTGGCTATCCCCACCTCTTCGTTCTGGATGCTGAAGGCAACCTTTTGCACTCGCAAAACACAGCAGAACTCGAGGCAGGCAAAAGCTATGATGAGCAGGCTTTTGTCGAATTCCTTCGCCGGTGGAAACCACACAACAGCGGCGACTGACCGGCAAACTGGAATTCAACAGGTCTCAGCTCATGCATACTCGTCGCGTCCGAAGATCACACCCTACTCACCCCCAAACCGGAGTCATCATGTCTGTCAGCAAGCCTCGCACTGCGCTCCCATCCGCCATGCTTTCTCTGTTGCTCATACTGGCTGTGCTCAGCCAATCGCTGCCGGCGGAAGAGCCTCTGGAGCCCGGCTTCCAAGCCATCTTCAACGGCCAAGACCTGAGCGGCTGGAAGGGAGACGAAAAATATTGGCGGGCAGAAGACGGCGTTCTGATCGGCCAAACCACGCCCGACAACCCGACACCCAAAAACACGTTTCTGATTTACGAGGCTGCAGAGTTTGGTGATTTTGAACTTCGATTTTCCTATCGCGTGGACGGCGGAAACTCGGGGGTCCAGTATCGCAGCCAGCTGACCAGCCAATGGGTTGTGAAAGGCCTGCAAGCAGATTTCGAAGACAAGATGCACGAAGGCAAAGATCGCTTTTCAGGTATGTTCTTCGAGGAGAACGGGCGGATGTTCATGGGCCAACGGGGAGACGTGGTGGTAGTCCGTACCAACTCAGCAGACCTAAGAAAGCCCAAGATTGAGAAAATCGCCAGTGTCGGCGATCCCGTCGAGCTGGAAACTGTTATTCGACGAGACGACTGGAACGATTACACGGTAATCGCCCGTGGAAATGTTTTCATCCACATCATCAACGGTCGCGTAATGTCGATTGGGATCGACGAGGACCCAGCCAACTACCGGGAATCCGGCATCATCGCTTGGCAATTGCATTCAGGCCCACCCCTGAAAATTCAGATGAAGAACATCCGAATTCGCGAATTGGAATGACCTCTATTCCCCATTTCTCAGGCTAGAAGATGTTGCGCTAAACCCAAGTTACTCTCCCGCTTGGAGATCGTGCAGTTTTTGAATCAATTTAAGGCAATGGTTTACTTACTCTCCTGGGGAGAGTCGCGAGTAATGCGAGCGGAGAGGGGACTTTTCGCTCGCATGATAAATCTGCACCTGTTCACGATTTAGCGCAACTTCAAAAAGCCTTACCAATGAACCGCGCTTTTCACAAGAGTCGCGCTGTCCAGATAGTACATCGAGCCTGCAGGTTGGGTTTATCCAATGTCGCTCAGCTGCATTTTTTGTCCGTATCTGTGCAAAGTCTGTTGGCGGAGTCTGTTCAACTCGGGTCGCGAGAGCTCAGGATCTTGTTCCAGCAACTCGCGAGCAACGATTCGAGCTAGACTGAGAAGCTCTCCATCCTGCGACAAATCCGCAACTTTCAAGGGCGGCATTCCGCTCTGCGAAGTTCCCAGCAAATCTCCAGCACCGCGAATCCTCAGATCCAATTCAGCCAATTCAAATCCATCGTTACTCTTTTGAAATGCGGCGAGACGTGCATTGTCCGACGCCGTCGCACCCACGGAAGCCGCTGCTAATACATAACCTGGATGAACTCCCCGAGAAACACGTCCACGCAGCTGATGCAGCTGGGACAACCCTAGCCGATCGGCATCCAGAATGGTCATGACGCTCGCGTTCGGAACGTCGATCCCTACTTCCACGACGGTGGTTGCCACCAGCACATCCAACTCGCCGGCTGCAAATGCATTGAGGATCCTGACCTTCTCGGAACTCGGTAAACGGCCGTGTAGCAAGCCGATTTGCCAAGCCGCCAGCGGACCGCTGCTCAAGAATCGGTAGATGCCTTCGGCATTGGCCACCTGGGTCTCATCCACCTGGGTCTCATCCATCTGGGACTCATCCATCTGGGACTGGGGCTCAAGACCGTCCTCCGATGCCTCCAGTTGCTCGCGTGTTCCGCTCCACTCGGAGTCGCTGCTCAAAGCTTGAGTTGCGGCTGACGAGGCATTCAGGGGTAGTGCATCCACTTGGATTCGCGGAGTAATCACCATCGCCTGTCGCCCCTCGGCGAGCTTTTCATCCACGAACTTCCACCAGGCCGCCAGATCATCGTGATCGACGGAGTAGGAATGCACGACAGAGCGTCCTGGCGGCTTCTCACGAATAATCGAGACATCCAGATCACCAAACTCCGTCATGGCGATCGTTCTCGGGATGGGCGTGGCACTCAAGACCAGGTAATGCGGTTGCTCCCCATCGACTCGCAATTTGGCTCGTTGCAAAACCCCAAACTTGTGCTGTTCGTCGACAATCACCAAACCGAGTCTGGCAAAACGCACATCCGCGGAGAGCAATGCCTGCGTGCCGATAATCAAATCCACTTCTCCCTCCGCCAGCCGTTGCAGTACGTCTTGGCGTTGAGACCTGCTAAGGCTGCCGGTCAGCGTGGCAATTCTCACGCGACTGGAAGCCAGGCTGCGCGACAGCGTGGCGCTGTGCTGTTCCGCCAGTACCTCGGTGGGGACCATAAAGGCAGCTTGGTTTCCGTGAGCCACACAGAGCAACATCGCATACTGGGCAACGACCGTCTTGCCGCTACCCACATCTCCCTGCAGCAATCGATTCATGGGTATGGTACGGCCCATGTCGCTGGCAATATCGGCGATAGCCTTCAGTTGATCTTGAGTGAGAGTGAGCCCGATACGATTCAGAATGCGAGCATGAACCTTACCGGTGGCTTCGCACACGGGAGCCACGGCTTCCTTAGAACGCTGTTGACGTTGCAGAGAGATGGCTAATTGCAGCACCAGAAGCTCTTGAACCTTGAATCTTCGCTGGGCGGATTCGGCGGCTGCCAGATTTTCTGGGAAGTGTAAATCATGAAGCGCCCGATGAATGTCGGACACCTCCAATCGCTGACGCAATTCATCCGGTAATACTTCAATCACCAGGGGGATCAACTCCGGCAAGTTCCGCCGCATGATCCGCCGCATGTCCGACTGACGCAGACCTTCGGTAAGGGGATAAACCGGTCGCGGCTTGCGCTCAAGATCGCATTCTTCGGGCGACAAATACCGGACCTGGGGCTGGATCATCTCCCAATGCAGCCCGGTCGAGCGAGGCGTTCCCGTGGCCAGCAGTCGTCGTCCTGTCCCGAGTTCGTTTCGGCGAAACGGTTGGTTGAACCAGACCAGCCGAACACTTCCGCCCGAGTCGGCTTGCACCAGAGCTCCCAACATATGCTTGCCGGAGCGCGTCACTCGCTCATCCAACTCGACGACCGTTCCGGCAAAAGAGGCCGGGACTTTTTCTTCAAAATCGTCCACGCCCACGACCTGCGGGGGCTGCTCGTAGCTGCGAGGAAAATGAAAAACCAGGTCCGCCGCCCTGCGAATACCAAGCCTGGCCAAAACCGCAGCCCGGTCGGGGCCCACCCCGGAAAAATACTGGATCGGGCTGGTTAAACCTGAAGGCTGATCGGCTGCTTTGGCTAGTTCATCGGGCACGGAGTCAACCACATTTTCATGAGTTCAATCGCGAAATAATGATCGGCAGAGCTGGGCGCGGTGCGTTGTTCCCAGCATCTATGGTTTAAAGACGATAGAAATCTTCGATTCTTACAAAAAGTCGGAACATTTGTTGTCCGCAGAGGTTTAAACTCGCGGCTGACCAGCAAATTCGCCTTTCCCCATGGAAAACAATCTGCTGGCTAAAACAGAGATTCCAAGGGAATCTCGCCGGCCACCGCGTGCGTCTGGAAAACCGGCCGTGCAGCTGAAAATCGACTTTTCCGAAAATGGGTCGGAAGCGGATTCCGTACTCTGCAGCTGCCTCCCCAACCAGGCGGATTGGCTGCAATCAGATTCATCCCGGTTCCGGGCTGACCTGTTTTTAGCACGCTGCCTTTAGTGATTCCGGCAGAATACTTGTCTCTTCGAATTCTGCTCACAACAACTTCCGTGGAGGACTTCCGAATGAAATTCAGGCTATTTGGGTTGCTCGGTCTGGCACTAACCATCTGTTGGGCATCCGCTATTCAGGCGCAGGACGAACAGCGAGGGCGTGGGCAGCGAGGGCAGCGTGGTGGATTTGGCGGTGGTTTCGGTGGCGGCTTCGGCGGGGGCTTTGGCGGCCCGCCTGGAGGCTTCATGGCCCAAGGAGGTGGCGCACTGCAGCTGATGGGGCTGCTGGCCATGGAGGAAGTCCGAAAGGAAGTCGGGCTGGATAACGAGATTTGGGAAGCAATTCCCGAAGAAGCAAAACGGCCGGATATGAGCGGTTTTCGCGAGGCCAGTGAAGATGAGCGACGCGAGCTGATCGCGGGAGCCAATCAGGCAGCCCAGGACACTCTGGATGAAGTATTGGAACCCGAAAAACAACGGCGCCTGATGGGACTGCTGGCCCAACAGCAGGAGTATTCTGCGGTTTTGAACAAATTGATCGCCAAAGAAATTGGACTCGACGAAGCCGGAATGAAGAAGGCTCGTGATGCCGCTCAAGAGGCTGGCGAATCACTGCGTGAGCAAATGCGTGAGATGTTCGCAGGCTTTCGCGGCGGAGGTGCCGGCGGCGGCGACGCCGACCGAGAAGGCATGCGGGCCAAAATGGAAGAGCTCATGAAAAAGCCAGGTGAAGCCATCGCGGCTACCCTGACTGCCGAACAAAAGCAGAAATTCGAGGCCTTGAAGGGCGAAAAGTTTGACTTTCCCGAACGGGGACGGTTCGGCGGCCCCGGTGCTGGCTTCGGAGGCCGACGCGGTGGCGAAGGTGGACCCGGTGCCGGTCGAGGCCCTGGCGGTCGTCGGGGCGGCGGAAACGACTCCGATCAGTAGCGATCATGGCAGTTAGGTAAGCAACTTACCGGAAAAAAGTCATGGACTCCGACCACGGGCGGCGAATCTCGACGCCCGTTTTCGGGTTTAATGGGGTGAGCAAGTTCGTGGTGTGTCTGTTTTGGGAGCTTGATCGCAGTGTTTTGCTGGCGGCTCACAGTGCTGATTGTGGTCGGAACCTTAGGTCCGGCTGCCCTTTTCCCGGCTAGGCAGCTTTCTGCCCAGCCTCCAGAGTTCAGGGGCTGGCGGGGCTCTGATCGTGAATTCTTCGAAGCTCTCCGCGACGCGCACGCTCTATCTCCTTACAAGGAAATATTGGACCTGACCTTCCACAAGGGTGTCCGAGAGGAAATCGGATTGAAGGACGAGGAATACGCCGCCATGGCCCAGTCCGGCCGAGATACCTGGACCGAACTCCGCTCCCTGGAAAAGGAGCATCCGGAGCTGGAGCATTCCCAGCGGGTCGCCAAGATGGTCGAAATACTCAACCGCAGCGGCGAAAAGACCTTCGAGACAATCGGGCAGGCCAAAGTTCAACGGCTGGAAGAAATCTATGCCCAAGTGCATCAATCAGCCGCTGCCGCGAATAGTCGAATTGCCGAGAAAATCGGGCTGAAAGACGATAGCCTCGACGACTTCCGCGAAAGATTCCGAGATTTACGCGATCGCATGCGGGATGAAATGCGACCCGCCGTCTCGCGGCTCATGCAGGAACCCAATCTGGATCGCGATCAACGCCGTAAAAAATTCGAGCGCTTGCTGGAGTTAGGACGCGACAAAGTTGAGCGGGAGCTAAATGCTCAGCTCTCCGAGTCCCAGCGAGAAGCACTCGCCAAGCTACAAGGGGAGCCGATGACCGATCTGCCTTCACTGATTTGGTCCGGGCCTCCCGGTCGAGGCGGTCCTCCGGGCCGTGGAGGAAGTGGCGGACGCGGTAATTCAAAATCCGGCGAATCCCCCAGCGACAATTCGCAATCGCGCAAAGATCACGGCGGCTTCAACCGATCTTCGCGGGCGTGTTGCGATTAGCTTCCGCCCCGGCTCCCAAATAACACCGCAATTCGCGGAATCGCCCTACGAAGAACCGCCTGACAAAGAACGCTCTCCCAAAAAACACAGTTCAGCCTGCCCAAGGCGGTCGTCCTCATGACAAAGGCTGAAGCGGACTTCTACGGCGGACTCCCACGACACGCCTTGGCAACCGCACAAGCCCCACAAGCCCCCGCCGTAGAACAGCCCCGCGCCGCGGAAGCCGTCCCGCAGCCCGGTCCGCAGCCCTGCTCCAAGAGGCGAGCAAAGTCACTCTTCCGCACCTGCTCTTCATAGAGCCGAACAAGCTCATCCAACTGCACCTGGACTTGCTGATCCACTGTTTCCAAGAAATGAAAGTAAAGCGTCTTGCCGTCCAGCAAAGGCTCCACATCCAATAAGACGGCCCCAATTCCCTGTTGCTGCAGCCAACTCTGACAAGCCTCCTGCGTCGCGTCACCTAGCTCTTGAAGGTAGCCCCACAGCATCTCGTCCTCCGCTGCCATGGGCCGCAGAATCTGCCCTTCCAGATACCTGCTATCCAACGGGGCCTTCGCCATTCCCAAATAGTGCCCGACTTCCACACCCCTCCCCGTGCGACAAACAACGCGTTGATGCCTGCGAAAGGCAAAATCCTTTTCGCAGCCGCACCTGCCAACTTGGCCATGTTTGCCCAGACGAACCAGATGACACGTGCTGGGAGAACATTCTCCGACAACTTCTGCGGTAGAATCTGAGGGCAAGGTCATAAACAGCAATTAAGCGATCAGTGGAAATCAGTTATCCTACGAGGCAGTATTCGACCGGAAGCGCAATCATCTTTCAAGTCTGGCGCATCGGCCAGGCTGTCCATGTGCTCATGAATCGCTTGGACTCACCCACGAACGCCGGCCACGTGCCCTCCGATATGCTGACAGACCTCGGCTCCTGCCCGCGCTCCGACCTGGGCCGTGGATTGGGCCTGGACGGGGAAAATTAAACGCCTTATCTTCCGCATGCGAATACTGACTGAACCATTTACCCGGGGTGCGTTTGGACTTTGTGCCTCGCGGAAATTTATTGGATGCCGTTAACCACGGAAGCAGACCATGCAGCTTGACACTACATCATCGAACAGCCACTGGGCGCGCCTTTCGTCAGAAGTCCTCGATGGACGGCAAATCGATGCCGAACAAGCCGAAGCCATCCTGGAAAGCCCAGATGAAGAACTGATCGAGCTTGTCGCCGCCGCTTACAGGATTCGATTCCGGCATTTCGGCAAAACCGTCCAGCTCTACTTCTTGGTAAACGCCAAGAGCGGTCTTTGCCCGGAGGATTGCGGTTATTGTTCGCAATCCAAGCTGTCGACCGCGCCCATCGACAAATACCGCATGCTTTCCAAGGAACAATTGCTGGACGGAGCCCGTGTGGCGGCCGAACGCAATTCCCGGACTTACTGCATCGTAATCAGCGGACGGGCGCCCACGGAACGCGAAGTACAAGCGGTGGAGGCGATTGTCCCTGAGGTGAAGCGTCAATACGGATTGCAGGTGTGTGCCTGCTTGGGATTGCTCAGCCCCGAACAAGCACAACGCCTGAAGCAATGCGGCGTAGATCGCGTCAATCACAATTTGAATACAGGCCGCGAACACTACGACAATATCTGCTCAACACATACCTATCGCGATCGCATGGAAACGCTGCACAACGTGCGAGCCGCCGGCCTCGAGGTGTGTAGTGGCGGTATCATGGGCATGGGGGAATCTCCCCGAGACCTGGTAGCCATGGCCATGGATCTGCGTGAATTGCGAGCCGAATCCATACCACTCAATTTTCTGCACGCCATCGAAGGAACCCCACTCGAAAAGCAACAAGCGCTCTCGCCTCAAGATTGCCTGAGAGGACTGTGCATGATGCGATTCGTAAATCCTTCCAGCGAACTGCGGATCGCCGGCGGTCGAGAGAAGCACTTGCGAAGCCTCCAGCCCCTCGCACTCTATGTAGCCAACAGCATCTTTGTGGGCGACTACCTAACGACCAAGGGACAACCACCCGAGGCCGATTACCAAATGATACGCGACATGGGATTTGACATCACACACTAGAGTGCTCTGTCCAGATTGGAAATCGAGGTGTGCCCCATTAGCCGGAACGCGCTAGCGTCTGGGCGACATTGCGGCTGAACCTAATCATCCATACTGACAGAGCACGAGCATCTTGAGTCCTACTTGGCCTCCTGCATGCGCAGCATGGGACTACGCACGCATTCCTCCGATCGTCTCAAGCTCCGCCCACCTCGCGAAAAGCCAAGAACCGAACCCAAAATCATGTCTGCGTGAAATTGTGAGCTAGACTTTCAGGCTCCTCTTCCCACGAATTCGCTCGGAGTCTCGCCCGTGATCGCTCTGCCCGGCTGCGCCGAACTGCTGTTTGCATCGATTGTGTGCCTTGTACTGGCTCAGCTCCTGCAATTCATTCGCTCACGAACCGCATTTTCAGTGCTATCACTGCGAACACGATGCTGTATCGATCGTCACACGCGCCTGGAGTTGATTTTCCTAGTCGGCGCTACTTGCGGTCTCTGGTTGGTGGCCAGCCAGGCAATGATGATGGCAAGCTGTGGCACCGCGCTGGCCGCCTATTTGGTGTATACCCGAATTTATCCGCGAGCACAGTTTCGCGAACACGGACTGTTTACCGGCAGCGTTTTCATCCCCTGGAATTGCATCTCTCGATTCTCTTGGGATCGCGGACCGGGAGACTTCGATGTGCTGACGCTCCGCGGCCCTTGGCTGTGGCCCAAGAAGATCGCCATGGACCGGGCACAGCGGAGCATCGCCCAAGGCTTCATCTCCGGCGCGGCCAGACTTGAACCCACGACCTGCCAACGCATGGCTGCCTATACCTTCTTGCGATCCTTTAGTTGCGTTGCGGCGACTCTATCCATCTGCATCCTGCTTTGCCGCCTTTAAATCTCGCCTTCGCCGCTCCGCTTGGCCCGGTTTTGAGCGGGAGCTACCGCACTGCTCCAGTCGACGGAAACGTGAGCACGCCACACAGGACGGTCACTATCCGCCTGCACCGTCGAGCCTTACACGCTCATGGGGAGCGGCCATACATCTGGCTCGGATCTTGCAATCGCGTTTCCACAGTGGACACCCGTCCATCCGTGCCGACAACCCGAAAGAAGCAACTCGCGTATCCCTCGTGGCAGGCTGGGCCTTGCTGCGTCACTTTCAAGAGAATCGTATCTCCATCACAGTCCACACGAATTTCATCCACACGCTGCACATTGCCACTCTCTTCCCCTTTCCTCCACAGACGCTTGCGGCTGC
>JANSWS010000387.1 GCA_024743355.1 bacterium | reverse complement strand
TGCACTATCGTGCATCAATTCGAGTTTTGCTGAACTAGCCGCGCGAGCAGGACCGTTGTCCGAGCTAAAAATCACGAGCGTATCTTCGCTCAGTTCCAATTCGTCAAGACAGTCTAGCACGTTGCCAATTCGTTCATCGGCGTGCGAAAGCACTGACGCGTAAATGTTATCTCTTTCCTCGAGTTCACGAAAACGCCAGCGATACTTCGGAAGCGTGTGAAACGGTGTGTGCGGTTCGTGAACCCAAAGATTGATGAAGAAGGGCTTTGCTTGTGCGTGACAGCGTCTTATAAAGGCGATGGCTGCATTTGCATCTTCGTGCACCGGCATCTGCTCTCCAGCACAGTTGAATGCTCCGTACTCGTCATAACCGTACTCACTCGGTAGTGGTGAGTCTTCGATCATGTTGTTAGATAAATGCCATTTACCGAAGTGCCCAGTCCGGTACCCCGCCTGCTGCAGCACTCGCGGAAGAAGCGGCGCCGCAGGGCTGAGCCAGTCGGGCATATTGCGTTTGGCATTGCTGGGGACCCACGCGAAGTGACCGTCGATATTGTATCTGGCGGGAAAATGACCGGTCATCACCGCAGTACGACTCGGCGAACACACACCGCTGGCAACTGTGAAGCGATGGAAGTCCGTACCCTCACGAGCCAAACGATCAATGTTGGGAGTTCTTATATACGGGTGACCGTGACAACTAAGATCCCCCCAGCCCCAGTCATCTGCGAAGATAAATAGAATATTCGGTGAAAGATTTCCGGCCGCAATCGCTCGGTTCTCAACGACCACAGCGAACCAAACGCTGAACAACATCCAGCAAGTACAAACTATCGGGCGCACGCGTCCCTCCCGTCGAGAAGACACTGATTCTGTCCATTCCTTGTAACCTCAGATTACGACACATCGACGCTCGGATCAATTCTCGAGGCTTACGGACACGGTGCATTTTTCCGCCGAGAACCGGAACTACTTGCTAGCCAGAGATGGTGGCCCTTACTCGTCTGCCATAGAACACTGGAGGACGCGAGCACTCGAGGACGCGAGCACTCGAGCGATGGCCTCAATAGAAAGTCCGCACGCGAATTAGCAGCGTGTCGTCCGGATGATAGTTTCCAATGGAGGAACGATAATCAAGCTTGCGGCCAAAGACCCAACCAAGCTCCCAAGCCGAATCGCTGTGTTCAAAGTCCACCCACCCCAACAGAACACGAAAGTCGCGGTAGGTGACATTGTCATTGGCTTGGCTATCCCGCTCAATGGCCCACGTTCCGCCGCCCAGTTCACCCGCGATATAAACGCTGTGTTTTGCTGTCGCGCGAACCTGTACTTTGGGCCTTGGAAAGACTAATTCGCAGATAACGTCTTCATCAGGACGCCAAACGAAACCCGCAACCGGCAAGACACTGACATCATCGCGGTCCAGCACTTCAATTCCGAATACGGAAATCAGCCAAGGATCGAGTTCGAAGTAGGAAACCGCGTGTCCCGGAAAACGCACTCCCTTCCTGGCACTGCCCTCAAAGTCACTGAACACCCCCACACCTAAGCGGTAGTCCAGCATAAATCGATCGGAATGAATTTTTCGCGAGTGATAGGCCAGCTGCAGGTCATACAACCTAGGCGGCAAGTCGGTGGATGTAGGTCCATTGAGGAAGTGAAAGCCAGATCCGAGCGTCAGGGCCGAATCCGAATCCAGGTCCAACGTGGGAAAAGACTCGATGCTGAACATTCCCAGCCGATCGCCGTTGCCGGTCAGCCAGCCGAAGTCGCCGTCCGTGGAGTTGTACCCCAGCCAATCACCGAAGCCCACCTGCGGAACGTCATCGCTGCTATCGATCTCCAGGCATGCAACAACCTCCCCTTTGGAATCCGCAGGCGACGGAAACAACTCGCTGTCGCTACCCTCTACTGCGAACGCTTCAGGCGGTGCTAGCAAATCTCGATCGTGCGGAACGATGCTTTCGATACCCAGAATCGAATCCACATCGGCCGACGAAAGAACAGGGAGAGGCTGTTGACACAGGCCATAAGTCGACAGGCTCAGCCAGACGAGAAAAGCAAATTCGATTCGAATCGTGCCAGGATTCATTGGATAACAACCCGCCATAACCTGGGTCGATCATGTGCGGATGACGGCCGCACGCCAGCTTCTATTCGGGCGACTCTAGAAGATTGGAGTTTTCACTTCAATCCTGTTTGTCCGCTCAAAACTGCTTCCTCAAGACAGCCGCAGACAATATTTGCCTCCGATTTAATTTGTCCGAGGCATTCCGAGGAATCCCGAGCAACCGAATAGCACGGGCAGAACCAGTAGCCGGAAGGGCAGGGCGGTGGTTCACGAGCCGACCGGAGCCGCCTCGATGAACCACTGGTTTCCGAAGTCTGACAATTACCGATAATTGGGTTCTGGTCGTGATTTCATCCCTTAATCCAGATCCCACTCGGAGTTTCAGCTTATGGCACGCATCGTCTCGGCAATTTTGGCTGGTGCCGTCGTTTATTACGTTTGGGGGATGCTGGCCTGGATGGTGCTACCCCTTCATAACGCTTCCGTCAACGAGCTGCCCGATCAACAATCGATGATTGACGACATTCGAGCGCTTAATCTGGACTCTGGCGTTTATGTAGCACCCTACGCAGCGGACAGCGCCAGCATGACCGATCCGAATTCGGCCTACCTTAAGAACCACCGGGCCGGCCCGATCTTTTCGCTTTACCTGCGTAAGGAAGGGGCGGAACCGATGGGCATGAGCGTGCTTTTGACGAGCTTCGTGATCGATCTGTTGGCCTCCGGACTGGCAGTCCTTCTGCTGCTAGGGATGGGCAGCTGCAGCCAGAATTATTGGTGCCGCGTGGGCTTTGTGGCAGGTTTAGGGGTATTTGTGGCGATTGTCGGTCATTTGACCTATTGGAACTGGATGTACTTCCCGTGGGACTACACCTTGGCATTTATCATCGACGTGGTCGTCGGCTGGACCTTGGCCGGTTTGGCAATTGCGGCACTCATCCGACCAGGGGTAGTTGTCAAACAGGAAAAAACGCCGACCCTGCCACCAGCGTCGACGGCCGAAAGCGTGCGACCGAAGCCACAAGCACCAGCCAGCGTTCCAGTCGTCGCCAAGCAGCCCACTCGCAACGACGCCATCACGCTGCTAGCGGCTCTCCAGCGTGAGGCGAGATTTGTGGATATCGTGCGGGAGCCTCTCGGGGATTATACCGACGCACAGATTGGAGCCGCAGCACGCGATGTGCTAAGGGATTGCGGCAGCGTCTTGGACCGATTCTTCCAACTCAAACCTGTGGTCGACCAGGAAGACGGCGCCGAAGTCCCTCTGCCAACGGGAGCCTCGGCTTCGAAAGTTCATATCACCGGCACCCCCAACCAAGATGCGAGCACGGGCGTACTGGTACATCATGGCTGGGAAGCCAGCCAATGTGAACTACCGACCTGGACGGGAACCAAGAGTGACGCCATGGTGATTGCACCAGCAGAGATCGAAGTCAAATGACGCATTCGGATTCGGTTCTCGCATCAACTGGATACTCTAATTCCTGCAAGTTCTTGTCACGCCTGGAGCTTCTGTGACTGCACAATTTGTAATTGGTATTGATCTAGGAACAACCAATTCTGTCGTTGCATTTGCACGACTTGAAGAAGAATCGCCCACGCTTGAACTGCTGCGCATTCCGCAACTCGTCGATCCCCACACGGTCGAAGAGAGAACTTCTCTGGCATCGTTTTGTTACCTGGCAGGCGAGCCCAGTTCCAGCCTGGATTTACCCTGGGCGGGGCAACGTGACTATTGTGTAGGAGAATTCGCCCGACGAAATTCCGCCGAACATGCCGAACGCACGATCAGTGCCGCCAAGAGTTGGCTGTCGTACAGTCGCGTAGATCGGCGAGCTCCCATTCTGCCCTGGAATACACCCGCCAAGCTGGAAAAGCTTTCGCCGGTGGCAGCCTCCCAACTCTACCTGGAGCATTTGGTTGCAGCTTGGAATCTAAAACATCCTGATGCACCGCTGAAAGATCAGCAGGTAGTACTCACCGTTCCCGCCTCCTTCGATGCCGCAGCCCGAGAGCTGACGCGTGAAGCAGCGGTCGCTGCGGGGCTTCCCGACGATCTGATTCTCCTGGAGGAACCCCAGGCAGCCGTCTATGCTTGGTTGGCACAGTCGGGCGACGCTTGGCGCAAGGCCCTGACGGTAGGTGATCGATTGCTGGTCTGTGACGTGGGGGGTGGCACGACCGACTTGACGCTGATCGAGATTCAAGAGCAAGATGGTGAACTCTTTCTGGAACGCAAAGCAGTAGGCAACCACTTGCTGGTCGGCGGCGACAACATGGATCTCACGCTGGCACACCAGGTGGCAGCACAGTTTGCAGAAAAAGGCGTTCGACTCGATCCATGGCAATCGATTTCTCTTTGGCACTCCTGTAGAACCGCCAAAGAAACTCTGTTAGCCACCCAGGGTCCCGAGAAACACACGATTGCGGTGCTGGGTCGCGGCAGCAAACTGATCGGTGGCACGGTTTCAGTCGAAGTGGATCGCGAAGCGGTCGGTCAACTATTGGTCGATGGTTTCTTGCCGCGTTGCAGCCTCCAAGATCAGCCCGCGCGGCAGCGGGCTTCCGGATTTCAGCAGCTCGGCTTGCCATTCGAATCCGATACCGGCATTACCCGACATATCGCCGCATTCCTGTCATCGCAATCAAGCCCGCCGGATAACGTGCTGCCCACGCATGTGCTTTTCAATGGAGGTGTCTTTAAAGCGACCGCGTTGCAGCAACGGCTGCTGGAAGTGCTCAATAGCTGGCGTGATGCGGGACAAACAACTGCCTTGCCGGGCGCACGCGATTTGGATCATGCCGTGGCCATCGGTGCCGCCTACTATCGCTGGGCGAAACAGCATGGTGGCGTTCGTATCCGTGGAGGGGTTGCCCATGCCTACTACGTGGGTGTGGAAACTGCTGGCTTGGCAATACCCGGTGCTCCGCGTCCCCTGCACGCATTGTGCGTTGTCCCCATGGGTATGGAAGAGGGAACCGAAGTCGATGTCCCGTCCGCCGAGATCGGATTGGTACATGGAGAGCAAGCAGAATTTCGATTCTTCAGCTCGGCAGTTCGCAAAGACGATCAGCCCGGTGACATTCTGCAATCCTGGGATGAAGGCGAGCTTTCGGAAACTACTCCTTTGACCACCACCCTGCAAGCCGATGAGTCCGTGACAGAAGCTTATGTACCGGTCAAATTCCAGTCGCGAATCACGGAATTAGGAATGTTTGAGTTGTGGTGCGTAGCGACCAACGGGGACGGTAACTGGAAACTTGAGTTCAACGTCCGAGACAGCTCTGGAGACGCGCCGAGTGCCTGACTCTCACGCTACCTTTGATCCCGCAATCGACAAAGTTCCAAGCAGATATGTGGTCGGCATTGATCTGGGAACCACCAATTCCGCCGTCACATATATTGACACTCACAAAGCCGAGTGGCAGATCAAGCTATTTCAACTGCCGCAATTGACGGCAGCCCACTCGGTTGAATCGCGAGACACTCTACCATCGTTTCTTTACCAGGCGAGCTCGCAGGATCTCGCAACAGGCAGCCTGCGTCTACCTTGGCATACCGAAGAACAAGATTGGTGCGTGGGAATCATGGCCCGAGAGGAAGGCGTCAGATCGCCTGACCGTCTATGTGCATCCGCCAAATCATGGCTCTGTCACTCAGGGGTCGATCGACAGGCTAAACTTCTGCCCTGGCAGGCGGCATCCGACGTGGATCGCTTATCCCCGGTCGAGGTCAGCTCACGCTATCTGCAACACATACGCCAGGCATGGAATTTCAAGTTTAAGCAGGAAAAGCTGGAAGACCAGGACGTGGTCATAACTTTGCCCGCGTCGTTCGATGAAGTCGCCCGGGAACTCACCGTACGTGCGGCGGCAGAAGCAGGACTGGCCAATATCGTTCTGATTGAGGAGCCTCAAGCTGCCTTTTACGCCTGGGTCTACAAACATGACAGCGACTGGTTCGAGCGTGTTGAGGCAGGACACACCATCCTGGTTTGTGATATCGGTGGCGGCACTTCCGACTTTACCTTGATCAAAGTTCGACCCTCAAAACATGGCGATGCGACAGACAGCGGGGAAACTCCCAGCTCAACAGATAAGAGTCCCGCATCCGAGCGACGAGTTCAGTTTCATCGTATTGCCGTCGGCGACCATTTGATTCTCGGAGGCGACAACCTGGACTTGGCCTTGGCTCACTACATCGAGGCCAAAATCGTTCCCGGCGGCAAGCTGACTCCTAAGCAATGGGATGTATTGGTGCGGAGTTGCCGACGTGTCAAAGAGACGCTGCTCGGAGCCGATCCGCCCGAACAGGCTACTGTGAATCTACCTGGTTCCGGTTCCAAGTTGATCGGCGGAGGTCTCCGCGTGGAAGTAACTCGGGCAGAAGTGGAAGACCTTCTCATCAATGGTTTTCTGCCGCGAACATCGATCCAGGATATGCCACAGCGAGGCCAATCAGGCTTTCGCGAGTTTGGGCTTCCCTTTGCAAGTGATCCGGCAATCACACGGCACCTAGCCTGGTTTCTACGTTCACACGGAGAGCATTCCGACAGTGGACAGATCGCAACTAAGCCAGACATTGTGCTCTTCAATGGAGGTTTCTTTGCCTCGCCGCTGCTCAGGCAACGTTTGCTAGAGGTGCTTGGGAGTTGGTTTTCGAAGCCTGCTGAAGCTCCCTTTCAGCCAATTGCCTTGGACAACGATCGTCTGGACTTGGCGGTAGCTCGCGGAGCTGCCTATTACGGAATGGTCCGCCGCGGTGAGGGCGTGCGCATCGCGGCCAACCTGGCCCGCAGCTACTATGTCGAAGTCGAATCCGCTGGTGCGGATAGTCAGGCCATCTGTCTGGTACCGGGAGATGCCGAGACCGGACAAGACATCCATCTCGATACGCTGAAGTTGGATTTGACCATCGCTCAACCGGTCGAGTTTTCTCTGTTCACATCCAGCATCCGACTTACGGATCGCCCCGGAGACCTGGTACCTGTCCAGCCTGAGCAAATGAAGGCTCTGCCTCCCATCCGTACGGTGCTGCGTACCGAACGCCGCAATCAAACAGGCACTTTGCCCGTGACCCTACATGCCCACCTCAGTGAAATTGGAACCATTGATTTGTGGTGTCAATCGGAAGAATCCGATCATCGCTGGCGTCTCCAATTTGACGTGCGCTCCGCGACACAAACCGACATACAAGCCCATGAATCCAACGCGGAGGAGCAAGGCTTCGTCGACGAGTCCACTTGGCAAGCCTGCGAGGCCGTAATTGCCTCTGTGTTTGGGGAAGCCGGCACTGAAAAGCCCGCTCAATTGGTCAAGC
>JANSWS010000262.1 GCA_024743355.1 bacterium | reverse complement strand
CGGCAAGTGGCAGCAAGCTTGAAAAGCGTTACACTTGCGGTTTTCGCGGGCACAAGGGTTGGACATCGCCACATTCGATTAGCCGTATGGGCGTTAGCCCCGGTTTTCGAAGGGCTTAGGCACCACTTAGCCAGAAATCGTGTTATCACGGTTAACCAAGGAATTGGCAGGAGCTTTATCGAATGTGGCGCTGTCCAAATAGCATCATGAAAAATGACGTAGGATCGAAAGACGCCGATTGGTCAGCAATGGATGGGGCTTGCAGGCTGACGTGCCACGAACGCTGAGCGATTGGCGACTATGTCAAAAGTTGAAAACTTCACTAAAACTAGGAACAAAGCCATGGGCAGAGCACTCTTGGTAATTGACGTCCAGCGGGAGTACTTTGACGGCGCATTACCCATCAGCCACCCGGTTGGTCACTTGGAAAAGATTCTGCAAGTCATGGACACCGCGGCCGCTCAAAAAATCCCCACGGCAGTCGTCCGACACCATCAGCCCGACCCGGAGTCACCCATCTTCCGGCTGAATTCCGAGATGTGGCAATTGCATCCCGAAGTCGAATCGCGGCCTCGCGAGGCACTCATCGACAAGCAGCTTCCGGGTTCATTCACCCAAACGGAATTGGATTCATGGCTGAAGTCGGTCGATGCTGACACCATCACCATCGCCGGTTATATGACGCAGATGTGCTGCGACACAACTGCACGCCAGGCATTTCATCGTGGCTATCAGGTCGAGTTCCTGAAGGACGCGACGGGTACACTGGATGTCGAAAACGCGGCCGGAAGCGTGACTGCCGCGCAGTTGCACGAGGCCACTTTGGTGGCCCAGCAGATGTTCATCAGCCAGGTGCTCGAAACGCACACCTGGCTCGAACGCATTGGCTAGCGGGTGCGCCCGAGCATTACACACACGAGCAGTCGCGCCCTAGCATTCAACGCTGTGCAGCATTTTATATCGAGCAGCTCGACCGAGAATACAAGCACGACGCGCCAGCAAGTCAGTTTCGGTCGCCATCGAGTACACACTCGCTAGCGCTTTTTGATGTTGCGCTATTTCGTGCACAGGTGCAAATCTATTATGCGAACGATGGGTCAATCTCACTCTCCACTCCGGGGAGAGTCGGACGTGTCAGCGGCCGGTGAGGGGGTGAATCGACCCTCTCCGGGCCCGTTAGGCCCGACTCTCCCGCAAGCGGGAGAGTAACTCGGATTTAGCGCAACATCAAAACTAGCGCTTCGTGCTTGTAAATCCATGCAAAAATGCTGCACAGCGTTGCCTAGCATTGGCACACGGGCATTTGCAACCGAGCATATGTAAGGCCAGTCGCTTCGCCATAACGCGCAGCCGCTGAATCATGGGAGATGCGGCGCGCGGCAGGCCTCAGCAAGCGATGTTATCGAACTGCTTTGGACTGCCGTTCTTTACACCAAGGACATCATGAATAGCATTTCGCGGCAGATCTGACGCGATCGTTCATCATATGCGGCGGCCTCCGTGGGGGTATCGTCGGCTGCCTTGGGGTCTGCATATCGAATCGGAGCGCGAAGATCGCAGCCGCTGATGATCGGACAGGAGTCATCAGCTTGTGAGCAAGTCATCACGGCGCAGAAATCAGAAGTGGGATTGGGCGGCTGGTCGTAAATCTTGGAAAAGCATTGTTGGGCGGGCCTGTCATCTGAGTGAAAAACGCGATACCGCGGATTGCTAATCGATTCGTCGCCTTCGATCTTTAGCCCGCAGCGTTGCAATGCGGCTACAGCCCGCGGATTGAAGGCAGTGGCCTCCGTACCCCCAGAAAAAGTTTCAACCCGATCGAGACCATAAATCTCCGCGGCAATCTTTGCCCAGATCTGGGACAAGTGACTTCGACG
The DNA here is from genome assembly GCA_024743355.1 of bacterium. Lineage (GTDB taxonomy): Bacteria > Planctomycetota > Planctomycetia > Pirellulales > Pirellulaceae > Aureliella. The sequence goes on along the minus strand of JANSWS010000262.1, from coordinate 9,177 downwards.
CGAATTGTGGGTGCAAATGAACGTCAGCCTGGCAGATTCCGACTTGCCCATGCGTCCGCGGATGTAGTCAGCCACTTGGCCGAGTTCTTCCTTTCGATCCTGAGGAATGGTGTCGAATTCCTTCCGACGATCGGCGATGTATGCTTGCAGTGCTGGATAGAGCGTGATGAATTCGGTGTGTGACATGGGATCAAATGCTGTAGTGCTAAACTAGCGGCGAGCCGCAGAACGCGTAAGTCTTTCCAAACCGATGCGGCCAACCGGAGCCTCTGGCTGCCATTCGATACAGGCTACGCGGCTGGCATGCTGGTTTCGAATTTCCTGAATATATGTCAGTTCTTGAGCTTGTCGTAGACGCATGCCTGCATCCCTCACAGGCAGCCCTAGTAAGGTTTGATTGACGACCCAGGCGTAGGGCTCGATCTCGGCCCGCCGCAAATCGCTCTGCAAGGCGGCCGCTTCATGGACTGGAGTAGCCTCGGGCAAGGTCACCACAACGATATGTGTGAACGTGGGATCGCGCAGGCGCGGCAACAGTTCCTGTACGGCCTCGGGCATCTGACTCTGCTGCCGTGTTACCTCGCGATGGTAGGCCAGCGCCGCATCCAGCAGCAGTATCGTGTGCCCCGTCGGAGCCGTATCGAGTACGACAATTCGCTCTTTACCCTCGGCAACCGCCTCCGCGAAAGCACGAAAAACCGCAATCTCTTCGGTACAGGGCGACCTCAAATCCTCAGCTAATAGAGCTCGTCCCTGCGGGTCCAGTTGGGCTCCGGCCTTTGCCATGACTTCCCTGGAGTACTTTTCGGTTTCGGCAACGGGATCAATGCGACTGACCTTCAATCGCGAGGGCAGATCGTCACCGAGCGTGAAGCTGAGGTGGGCGGCAGGATCGGTGGTCGTTAGCGTCACTTCATGCCCTTGTTCGGCAATGGCCACTGCCAGCGCGGCGGCAACCGTCGTCTTGCCAACACCACCTTTGCCCATGGCCAGTACCACACCATGTCCACCATGGACCATGTCGTCGATCAAGTCCTGCAGAGACAGCAACTGACCGAAAGTTACATCGCACTCAGACTCGGGAACAGGACTCGCTTCACTTAGCTGAGGCTGATCCCACGTTCTCAATGCTGCGACACCCAGCATGCCGGCAGGCCGAAACGGAACCTGAGTCCTGGGCAGCCTTGCAAGCGACTGCGGGATTCTATCCAGTGCCCTGTTGCCTCGCTTCATAAGCGCCATTGCGTAGGGATCATCGACATCCTGAGCCGTGAAGACTCCGTTGATGATCAAAAACTGGTTGCGGATTCCTAACTCGGACAGTTCCTCACTGGTCCGTCCCGCCTCGACGAGCGCCGAGACTTCTGGTCTGACTACCAGCAGCAAGGTCGTTTGCGATGCATCCGCCAAAGTGCTAAGCGCCTGCTGGTAGAGCTGATATTGCTCGCGCAAACCAGCCAGCGGCCCCAAGCAACTGGTGCCCGTGGTGTTTTGTTCCATAAACCCCGTCCAGGCGGAAGGCAGTGTCAGCAGACGCAGCGTGTGCCCGGTGGGAGCCGTGTCAAAGATTACATGCTCGAACCGCGAGGTCGCCTGAGGGTCTCCCAACAGCTTGGAAAACTCATCGAAGGCGGCGATCTCCAGCGTGCAGGATCCAGAAAACTGTTCCTCCATGCTGGCGATCGCGGCATCGGGCAGGACGCCACGATAAGGTGCAACCATGCGTTCGCGATAATCCCTGGCCGCCGCTTCCGGATCTAGATTCATCCCCCATAGATTCGGCACGGAAGCCACCGGAGTCGGCTGGTTTGCCAAGCTGACACCCAGCACCTCATCCAAATTCGAGGCAGGATCCGTGGAGACCAGCAGCACGGAACGCCCCAAATCGGCCAGCCTCACTGCGGTCGCACAAGCGATGGATGTCTTGCCGACGCCTCCTTTTCCTGTGAAAAACAAATTCCGCGTGCAGCCTTCAATGAATTCCATCGTGGCTCCTGTACCTCATGACAAAACTGCTGGGATCATGAATTTATGCATTGTCAGCAAACCAGTTGCTCGGCTTCCAGCGCCGACCAACGGGTTGACGCGACCAACGAAGTCGATTGAGAGCAAGCGGGAGACGCAAGCTCGCGAAGTGTTAGCAGCAACTACCTCCGCCGCAACAACCACTATCGGGCGTTGCCATCGGCAGCATCTGGTTCCGGGCCGACGGATCCACCCAGCCAGCCATGACTTCTCGGGTTGGATACTCCCCGCGACTTAGCATTTGGTCGTCGACGAGAATCACCGGCAGGCAATCGGTACCTTCGGTACTGATGAGTGCGTGGATCTGTTTGTTTTCGATAAACGCGGCAGGTTGTTGGGCGAGATTGAAACGCTCAACGCTGTGCCCCTGCTTCCGTAGCCAGTCGAGATCTGCGGCAAAGCGGGGCAATACCGGATCCACCTCGGGCCCACAGACGCCCGTGGAGCAACACATGGGCTTGTCGTAAATTTGAATGGTCTTCATGGCCTCAACCTCATTTCAATGGTTTGCGTGGAGATGTTGTCGAGCGTCGATTCTGCTTGGGGTGTTCACGATATCCGTGGGATGCCTGGACACCCAGTCTGAAAGGCCCGCGGTGGACGGCAAATCCACTACAACTCCGCCACCAGTTGCTTTAGTCTTTGCATGGCTTTGGGGTGGATGCAGTAGCACACTCGCGGTCCGTCAATCTCGCCCTGAACCAGCCCAGACTCCTTGAGGATTTTCAAATGCTGGGAGACGGTGGACTGAGCCAGCGGCATCGCTTCCACGATTTCGCCGCACAGGCAAGAGTCCCGTTGGAGGAGTAGGCGGACAATGCGGACTCGGGCGGGATGTGCCAGAGCCCAGGTCAACTTGGCCAATTCCTCAGCCCACGCGACATCGGGCAAAGAAACTTTCTCTGCCCTGCTCCCGCAACTGTTCCCTGAGCCTGCTTTTGCCATCGCCGAGCCTTTTCAAAAACGCTTATCGTCGATTAACGATATACATAGCCTCTGAAAAGGGCAAGCCCCGATGGAAATTTCCGGACGCGTCATGCATGTGGGGCTCTGTTCGGCCGGCCCAATAGCAATCCATCCGTTTCGAACGGGCGAGATTCCCGGCAAGTGGCAGGGGAACTGCCGTCGTTGGGCGATTGGCGCTCACTCCGGGCTAATCTCAGGATTCGCACACCCGCACCGCCCAGGACAGTAACTTATATTGAAGCAGGCATGCTGCTGAATCCACCCAGCCGCGCACAGCGTCTCGAGAAGCTGTGTACTGCCGGAAACACGCGCTTCCGCCAGCCTTCCGCGGCATGAGAAATGCAACGCTGAAATCAAGCCCCGCCTGCGACAACACTACTCGGCTCATCATCGATGATGAATGCATCCACCCAGCTCGTTTTTGAACAACTCGGCATTTCGCTGGTTTTGGGTCTGTTGGTAGGTCTGCAACGACAACACTCGGAATCATTGATCGCTGGCGTACGCACGTTTCCCTTGATCACGATCTTTGGCACGATGGCCGCGACGCTGGACAAGGGTTCGTCGGCGGAGGGCTGGATTGTACCGGCCGGCCTCTTGGCGTTGGTGGCTGTGGTAGTAGTCACCTACATCTTTCGCTTTCAACGGGATCGCTCCGGTCTGGGCATGACGACCGAAGCGGCAATCCTGCTGATGTATCTCGTCGGTGTCTATGTCGTATTTGGCGATCGCATCGTGGCCATCGCCATTGGAGTCGGCGTGGCAGTGCTGTTGCAGTTGAAACCGGAACTGCATGGCATCGCATCCAAGCTGGCCGACAATGATCTGCGGGCAATCATGACATTCGCTCTGATTACCTTCATCATTCTGCCCATCGTACCGGATACGACCTACGATCTGGCGGTCCCACTGAATGTTTTGAATCCGTTTCGCATCTGGCTGATGGTTGTACTGATGGTCGGTATCAGTCTGGGCGGCTATTTGGTTTACAAATTCTTCGGCCGCAACGCCAGTGTTCTAGCTGGAGGTTTATTGGGCGGCTTGATCTCCAGCACGGCCACAACCATTAGTTATGCCAAGAGAACTCGCGATAATCCGCAGGCAGTTCCGCTAGCCGCTGTGGTTGTCTTGTTAGCATCCACCGTTGTCTACGCCCGCGTACTGATTGAAATCTTCGTCGTGACCCCGGGGAACTTTGTCGAGCTGGCTCGTCCGGTCAGCATCATGATGGCCGCCAGTGCCGTGTCAACGGCTATGATGTTCTGGCATGTTCGCAGCGGTCCGGAGGAGATGCCAGAACAGAAGAACCCCACCGAGTTGAAGTCGGCCCTGGTGTTTGCCGGACTGTATGCGGGAGTCATGATGGCATTATCGGCCGCTCAACAGCTGATCGGCCCAGAAGCACTCTACGGCGTGGCAGTTCTGTCCGGGTTGACCGACATGGACGCCATTACTTTATCGTCCTCGCGGCTCGTGGAGATTGGCCCTGCCAAGGGCGGTATCGAAGCGTCCATTGGTTGGCGGCTGATCATCGTAGCCACGATGGCAAATCACTTTTTCAAAGGTGCCATGTGTCTGTTGATCGGGTCGCGCAAGTTGGCCGTGCAAGTCGCACTGCTGTTTGCGCTGCCGCTAGCCACCGGTGCCGGCATGTTATGGTTATGGGCCTGATGATTCGCAGCTGGTAGCGGAAAGCCACGAAGTTTCCGAAATCATGATCGTTAGACTGCGAAGCTAGAAAATCACTTTGCTGCATCCAGTTATCACGGAGCACGAATCCGTTTCCCAATGTCAAAGAAGCAACGCCGAAAACGCTTTCACCGTCGCACGACTCCCGGCGATGCGCCGGGGGTCATTGCCGTCGATCCCCAGGCCGCCACACCGCGGATCTTAGCGATTTCCTATGGGCCGGACGATTTCCAACAAACGGAAACTCGTCGGATGGACGATATCGCTAAACTGCGAGGCAAACAGCGAGTACTGTGGCTGCACATCGAGGGCTTGGGCGATGCCAGGATCATCCATCAGCTCGGAGAACTCTTCAGCCTGCACATGCTGGCCTTGGAAGATGTGGTCAACTTGCACCAGCAAGTCAAAGTGGAAGATTACGGCGACCACCTGTTCTTGATCGGTCGTCTGGCCAACGACAGCGAACACGGTCACACGGAACAGATCTCCTTGTTCCTGGGAAAGGACTTTCTGATCACTTTTCAGGAGCAATCCAGTGACTGGCTCGATCCGGTCCGAAAGCGGCTGGCGGATGCGAACAGTCAGTTGCGTCTGCGCGGCGCGGACTTTTTGGCCTATGCCCTTCTGGATACCCTGATCGACGGCTATTTCCCTTTACTGGAACATTATGGTGAGCAACTGGACGCACTGGAAGATCTGATTACGGAGGATCCACCTCGCTCAATCATGCATCGCATCCACGATGTCCGCGCTGTGCTGCGATCGCTGCGGCGTGTCATCTGGTCGCATCGCGATTCCATCGCTCGTCTGCTACACGATCCCAATCCGCTGGTGACCAACGAAACCCGCACCTTTTTGCGGGATTGCTTTGACCATACCATTCAGCTCGTCGATGTGCTGGAGATCTATCGCGAGACATGTACGGATATTCGCGATGTCTATCTCTCGTCGATCAGCAACCGGCTGAATGAGATCATGACGGTGTTAACGATCATCGCCACCATCTTCATTCCGCTCAGCTTTATCGCCGGCCTGTACGGCATGAATTTCAATACCGACGCTTCCCCTTGGAACATGCCGGAATTGAATTGGTTCTTCGGTTATCCCTTCGCTCTGGGATTGATGCTGGCCGTAGCAACGGGTTTGCTACTGTATTTCAACGCACGCGGCTGGTTATTTCGCAAACGCGTCTGAAGCGGGCAAAGTGCTTCAAATCCCTGGTCAAGGCATTGATCCAACTAGTGCTCTGGCGGCCTGCAGCCGGATTACTACGGTCGCGTGGCGACTTGATATACTGCTATGTGTGTGGCACTCTGCTTCATCATGCAAACACGGGAGATGAGTTTCTCTACTCCTACGATTCTGCAGAGCTATGCTCGAAAGTTTGGCGAATGAACGATTACGTTAGGGCCGATGATGAGTCGCGACATATCACTCTTGGTCAATGGGGAAAAACGCTTAACGCACACCGACGAGGACCGTCCGCTATTGGACGTGTTGAGAGAGGACTTCCAGCTGACCGGTTGCAAGTTTGGCTGCGGAGAAGGGGAGTGCGGAGCCTGTACGGTATTGCTGGATGGTCAGCCAACGCGTTCCTGTATCACTTCCGTGTCGGAAGCCGAAGGTCTGGAGATTGAGACCGTCGAAGGATTAGCGAGGGATGGCGCATTGCATCCCGTCCAGCAAGCCTTTATCGACCGACAGGCCATGCAATGTGGTTATTGCGTTCCCGGCCACATCATGACCGCCGTGGCGTTGAGCCGCGCCAAGCCGAATGCGACTCGGGATGAGATTGTGGCCGCGATGAGCGAGCACATTTGCCGGTGCTGCAACTATTCGAGAATTCTGGCTGCTGTCGAGCAAGCGATTGGATAGCCCTTCCTTAGACCCCATCCGCGGCGAGAACCTGCCATGTCAGAAGAGACATTTGACGAACTTGAAATGGAAACGGAACGCTACGAGCTGCGCGAACCCATGTTGGTGGGGCTGGTCAAGCCGGACCGTCGCTTTTTCGTGCAAGCGGCCGGTAGCGGTCTCATGTTGGCCGCAACGTTCACGCAACCGCCGCGTCTTCGAGCACAGCAAGGTCGCTCGGCACGCCGCGACGAGCCGCTGGCGGACAGATTCCATCTGGGCGAGGACGGAATCGTTACGGTATTCACCAGCAAGGTAGAAGTCGGCCAAGGGTCTCGTACTCAGCTGACGCAGGCGGCCGCCGAAGAGCTTGGGCTACCGATCGAGCGTGTCCAATTGGTGATGGCCGACACCAGCCTGTGCCCCAACGATGGAGGAACCGCTGGCAGCCGCACGACTCCCTCCACCGTACCGCGCGTTCGCAATGCGGCTGCCGCGATTCGCAACTTGTTGCTGAAACACGCGGCAACGCGATTGGAAGTCCCGGTGACGAAAGTTTCCCTTAGCAACGGAATATTTGCGGCAGGAGAGCGCCAAGTAACACTCGCGGAATTGGCTGCGGATGAGAATCTCAAGCAGAAGCTCGCGACAGCAACCGCTAATGCGAATGAAGAACTCAAACCCGTCACACAGTGGAAAATTTTGGGAACGTCGGTCCCGAAAGTCACCGCCCGAGCAGTAGCAACCGGTTCCGCCATTTATCCATCGGATGTTAGGCGGCCGGGCATGCTTTACGGCAAGGTACTGCGACCGGTTTCCTTCGGGGCCGAATTGTTGTCGATCGATCTGCAACCCGCTTCGGCTTGGACCGAGGTGCGGGTAGTCCGCGAGGATCAGTTTGTCGCCTGCGTCGCCCCAACCTCCTATGCAGCCAACCAGGCACTGAACGCAATTGCTTCTACCGCAAAGTGGAACCGCCCGCCGCATGTCTCCAGTGACGAGTTGTTCGAGCATTTCAAACAAACCGGGGATACGGACAGTGATGTTTCTGAGCAGGCTGACATCAGCCGCAGCTTGACCGACGCGCATCACAAAATCGACACCGCCTACACCATCGACTACATTCAACACGCCCCCATGGAACCACGGGCGGCAGTCGCTGAATGGAATGGCAGAGAATTGACCGTGTGGGTCGGCACGCAACAGCCCGACCGCGTTCACGGAGAGTTGACTCAAGCCTTTTCGCTGCCTGCGGCTGCAGTTCGTGTGATCGTTCCCGACACCGGCGGCGGATTTGGTGGCAAGCATACGGGCGAAGTTGCCGTCGAAGCGGCCCGCATGTCCAAAGCGGTTGGCAAGCCGGTAAGCCTCAGGTGGAGTCGTGAAGAAGAGTTTACCTGGGCCTATTTCCGACCAGCCGGTCTGATCGAAGTCAAAGCGGGGCTTAACTCAGACGGCAAACTGACGGTCTGGGATTTCGCGAACTACAACTCCGGCGGTTCCGCCATAGAAACGCCTTATCGCGTTTCCAATTCCAGCACCCGCTTCATTCGTTGCGATTCGCCATTGCGTCAAGGCTCCTACCGCGCTTTGGCGTCTACCGCGAATACTTTCGCCCGTGAGTCCGTCATGGACGAATTGGCCGGGCTGGCAGGTGCCGACCCACTGCTATTCCGCCTGCAGCACCTGGACGATGGTCGACTCAAAAATGTATTGTTGGCGGCCGCGAAAAGCTTCGGCTGGGAAACTGCCGCAGGGCAATTAGAGCTGAATCGAGGCGTCGGCTTAGCCTGTGGTACCGAGAAGGGCTCCTTCGTAGCCGCTTGCGCGGAAGTCGAAGTAAGCAAGAACAAGATTCAGGTGCTGAGAGTCACGCAAGCATTTGAATGCGGTGCCATTCAGAACCCCGACAATCTGCGTTCCCAAGTCGAAGGGGCTCTCGTGCAAGGCTTGGGAGCAACGTTGTTTGAATCTATTGGATTTAAGAACGGTCAGATCGACAGCGATAACTTTTCCAGCTACCGTGTTCCACGCATGGACGACCTGCCGGTCATCAACATTGAATTGATCGATCGTCCCGACCTCCCATCGGTAGGTGGCAGTGAAACGCCGATCATCGCCATCGCCCCCGCCGTCGCCAACGCAGTTGCCAGAGCATCAGGCATCCGCTGTCGCTCTCTGCCATTCAAGCTTTCGTGATCCCAGGCTGTCAATTGTAAGCTTGGCTGCCAGAAGTAGCCCGACCTGGTTACGCTCCCATGGAAGCGATGCGGATCGCAGGGTAGCTGCTGACCGGAGCATCCTTGCTGTCAGGTCAGATTCGACTCAGCCAAGGTGCGAGCTTTGTGGAGTCCGTTGTTTCGACCTAAACAAACGGGTTGGTCGACGCATGGGTCGGGTTACCTCACGGCGGAGCGTGAGGACTACGTAGCCGTCTGGCTGGGCGTGGCTGCTCGGAGGAACGTAGCCATCTCGCTCGGCGAGAAGTAGCCCGACCTGGTTACGCTCCAATGGAAGCGATGCGGATCGCAGGGTGGCTTCTGACCGGAGCTTCCTTGCTGTCAAGTCAGATTCGACTCAGCCAAGGTGCTAGCTTTGTGGAGTCCGTTGTTTCGACCTAAACAAACGGGTTGGTCGACGCAT
>JANSWS010000596.1 GCA_024743355.1 bacterium | reverse complement strand
GGGCTTCGCTCGCATTTTCATCATCGCAAGCGAAGCTTGTTACGAGCCTACTTGCTGCTCGGTGGCATGCGGCATCTGCCCGCGGCCATCGGGGTGCTGCGGGCATAATGGGTCGCTTGCGGCTGTACTCCTGCCGTAACATCGCTTCGCATCGCAATGCCATCGTAGGGCTTCGCTCGCATTTTCATCATGGCAAGCGAAGCTTGTTACGAGCCTACTTGGACATTGACAGATTACCGTGGATGGAGGCCGCCTGCGGAGCCGTTCTAATCGGTATGAATGGAACAAACTTCGTGTGAGAAGCCGCGGCAGTTGAATTCAGTCGGGTTTGCCAACAGTGGTTGTCGTTGGGCGACCGACGCTGATCGAAGCGAAATGGTCTGCGAGGATATATCGCTAAGTCAGGAATCTGGCACATGGACGGCCGGTTCCATCACGCGACATGGAGGGAAGCATTGGCAACTCGAGTCGTCCCCGAACATGTGGCATCTCTGGCAGCGGATCGTATTGGCCTTGCTGTGCTCAGCTTGCCTTGGAAGCTCCGTGGGTTGCTTGGTGACACGGGTCAAGTGGCGGCAGCCTCGCACCGCAAGTCCTGTCTGCAGAATGCATCTGTTCCGCGCTTGCTGCTTGGAGGAAATTGAGCAGCTTTATGCGGAGGCGCTCCAACTGGAAATCGCTTGCTGCGATACTAGCGTGGATAAGTTCTTCGAAGTTGCCGTCCTGACAGCATCGGATGCATCGTCGACGGATGAAGCTCGCCGCGACTATCTGCATCGCAGTGCTCTCGTCAAGCTGGTTACGGCCGGCCAGGAATTTGGACGCTTGTGCCCGTCCAGTCATCTGACGGTTGTAATGGATGGCCAAGCTTGCAATCTGCCTATTCAGCGCCAGGGCTTCGTGTGGAGTTCCATCGATTTCGACCGCTTGGAGCCCGTCGGCAATTACAGAACGAATGCCGTCGAGCATAAGTATCGTTCCGCGGGCGCTGGCATCCCCTTGGTAGTTAGCAACACCGACGATATTCGCAGTCCCTATGTCAACGATCAGGCATCGTTCTCTGCGACCCTGGTTATGGATGTTGGGCATCCGCAGGTTGATAACAATCATATGCCTGCGGAGCTCGCCGATAACGTGAGCTTGACCCTGTATGATCCTCTGCGAGTGCGTCGAGCCAAAGTGGGAGGAAAACCGCGGGTGCTGGCCAAGGATTTGACGGCACCGATTGCATTTCGCTTGAAGAACCGACGCAGCTCAGCTCTGGATGCCTTCATCCAGCCCGGGCAGGTGGAAGGTGAGGGACGACTGTTTATGCTCGAACCCTTTCAGCCGGATAAGATTCCGGTGGTATTGATTCACGGTTTATTGTCCGATCCCTTTACCTGGGTGCAGATGATCAATGAACTGCGAATGAACGAGCGGATGCGTCAGAATTTTCAAGTCTGGGTCTTCGAGTATCCGACCGGTCAGCCTTTTGTTCTGAACGCGTCACGTTTGCGAAGCGGGCTGCATGATTTTGCGGAACAACTCTCGACGCCCGAATCCCAAAGGCAGCTGGAAAATATTGTCCTGGTCGGTCATAGCATGGGGGGCTTGATTGCCAAGCTCCAAGTCACCGAGAGCGGAGACCGACTGTGGTACTCGATCGCGAACCGTCCCTTCGACGAAGTACAGTTGGCAGAACGTGGCCGTCGGGAATTCAGGGATGCCTTCTTCTTTGAGCCTTCCCCCCAAGTCTCCAGGGTGGTCTACATCGGCACGCCGCACTATGGATCCAACTACGCGCGTCGTTTGATCGGGCGGATCGGTTCCGCTCTGGTGAGACCGACCCCGGAACAGCAACAAGAGCATGAGCAGTTACTGGCCTGGAATCCGGGGGTCTTTTCCGAGGAAGTCACGCGACGGATCCCAACCAGCATTGAGATGCTGGATCCGCGTAGCCAGTTGCTTCAAGCCATGGCCTTGTTGCCGACATCGGAGCGGGTCCAGTCCCACTCGATTATCGGAGAGCGTTGGTGCCTGTTTGGACCACCCTCGGACGGCGTCGTCCCAGTTGCGTCCGCCAGGGAGCTACACGCCAGCACCGAACGCTATATCTCGGGGAAGCATGGTGATCTGAATAAAGGTCCCGGAGCTGTGGAGGAGGTGCAGCGGATTCTCGAGCTGCACTATGCTTGGGTGCAGACGCAAAGCCAGAACGAGGCAACTTTGCCAAATTCGCTCGAAAGTTCCGGTTCGCTGCCGTTGCGGTGGTTGGATTTGTCGGGAGAAGAGCCAACCTCGCCACTGGAGGAAGTTCCGAGCCCCACCCCCGCTGCAGTGGAAGCCAGGCACATAGACGCGAGTTTTGAGCAGCCCGCAGCACGAGAATTGCCTGACCAGCAGCTGCCATCGAACCGTGAATCGGAAGAACCTGAGCGGGATTTGCCGCTTGTCGTTCGCTAAACACAGCCCTATAAATCAACTGATGCTCTACTCAGGTGGTTGATTCTATCAGGGATTTGAACGAAATTAGGGGGCTCGAGCGACGCTGGGCAGCGTCTCGGCTCGACTTCTACTCCCCCTGCTCTACTCCTGGCGATTTGGCCCGATTCTGAGGTTCCTATGAAAACCGTGAGATTTTTCGAGATGCTGGCTGCGGTCTGCGTCCTTTCCTGCTCTTGTCATTCGCTGCTGGCACAGTCCGACGAACAGCAGACGAAGAGCCGGCTAATTCAGGCCCTGGAGTATGCTCCCTCTCCGGCAAATTCCCTGGCGTTTCTGCACGTGCCTTCGCTCAAGCGGCTAGTCGACGAGGCCGAGATGAATGCCTCACCGCTTTCCGATGAGCTGGAAGAGGTTTGGCAGATCGCCAAGCTGGAGCCTAGTACTTTAAAGCCGCAATGGGAGGCCGGTTATGCCATTCTCAAGCGACAATTGGACGCCGAAGCTCTAGCCAAGGGTTTGAATGGTTACGTCGACGAGGTGGCGGGTAAGCAAGTCGTGTGGACGCCCCGCGAATCGTACCTGATTCCTCAAGAAGGGAGAGTCGGCTTCGTACGCCCGGCTGACCGAAGCCTGTTGAGCTCATGGCTGACGGCCGATACTCCGAGAGACGTCCCCGAATTTTTGCTTCAGCAGGCCGGCCAGCCCGAGCAATTTCTTTCCTTTCTGCTGGCGATCAATCTTGAAAATGCCATTTCCCCGGTCCCCTTGGCTAACAAAATCAAAGACTTTCAGTCACTTACGGGCGTCGACATTAACGCCGCGGCATCGGTGCTGGCATCCACCAAAGGATTGAGCATCATCATCGGCCGAAAGAGTTTGCAACAGTGCATCCTTGAGGTCGATTTCGGTATCGCTCCGACGACATTGGAACCCATTGCTCGCGACTTGCTAGACGAGATGTTGCAAGCCAACGGGACGGCTGCACCTGAGGTGAAGACTTGGGATGT
>JANSWS010000394.1 GCA_024743355.1 bacterium | reverse complement strand
TGGCATCGGTGCTAATCGAAGTTGCCTTTGAGACAGATCGACTTCGAGCGGCCGGACTAGTCCTGGAGCTCTGGCCGGCATTGTCGGATGCGATCCGATTTGGGGCGATCGAACCGCTAACGCGTTCGCAAGATACGATGAGCTTACTGGTCGCCGCAGCTCGGGATGGGAAAGTAGACAAAGATCTCGTCAATGCAAATCAGCTTCGTAAGTGGATATTGGAGGCTGATGGCGACGCGTCTGCGAGCAGACGCCAGCTAGTCAGCGACATGGAAGCCGTGTGGGGCAAGATCCGCGCCAGCGATGATGCGCAGAGGCAGGCTGTTGTTCGCCAAGTTCTGGACTTGCTGGCTTCCGGTAAGCCTGGCAGCGTGGCTCGCGGTGAACAGGTATTTCAACGCGTCTGCTCCCAATGTCATGTGCTGCACGGAAAGGGCTTGGAAGTTGGTCCGCCTATAACCGCCAATGGACGCGGTAGCCTGCAACAACTGGCTTCGAATATCTTCGATCCTAGTCTGGTTATAGGCGAAGCATTTCAGGCGAAGACGGTGCTGACTGTTGATGGCGAGGTGGTATCGGGCCTCGTGGTCGGTGAAACCGATCGCTATCTGAAGCTCAAAGTCCAAGGCGGAAAAGTAACTGAATTCGATAAACAGCTGGACATCGAGCAAGTGAAGCAGAGCGGCAAAAGTTTGATGCCCGAGGGGCTGGAAGCTCAGATGAACGAGCAGGAAATGCTAGATCTCTTCGCCTACCTCTGTCTGCTCAAACCACTCGGATCAGAAGACAACGAGCTGATTCCGGGAACTCCTGATGGGTTGGTGCAGCCCTGAGCGTAGTTGGCGTACTGCTTGGACAGATTGCTCTCGGCCCTGGCATTCAAGGGGCAGGTGCGGGTGTACGCCGTACCGTAGTTGCTCCAATCGATAGAACCGCTACATGGGAAATATGCGGACCAGGCAATGCTGGCAATGCGGGGAAAGTTGGTGGATTCCGTAAGCAATCCCGATTCCGCATGTCGAAACTTCAGGCGGAAGATTTAACGAGGGCATTGCGCCGAGGACACTCAAAACGGTTGACCGACCAAGAACAAAACGGTTGTCGGTGCCGATCCTTTGCAGCGGTCAAGTCGCAGCCCTAGCCAATCCTTGGACGTGTCCAATTAGTGGAGACTTGAAATGTCAGTTCGAATTGTTGCATTGTTGGTTGTGTTGGCAGGCTCTACGCTTGCTCCTTCCAACGCCAGCGCTTTTGGCCACCTGTTTGGTCACAGCGCTGCTGGTTGCGACGCTTGTGGTGCGTATGCTGCTCCTAGCTGTGGCTGCGAAATCGCTGCTCCAACCTGTGGTTGTGAAATTGCTTGTGATCCCTGTGCATGCGATCCATGTGCGAAGCCCAAGCGACAAGGTCTGTTCGCTCGCCTGAAGGCCAAGCATGCTGCCAAGAAGGCTAGCTGCTGCGATCCTTGTGCAGCTCCTACTTGCGGCTGCGAAGTCGATGAGCCCAGCTGCGGTTGCGAAATGAGCAGCTGTGGTGGCTGTGCCGTTGAGCCTAGCTGTGGCTGCGAAATGGCTGCTCCTAGCTGCGGCTGTGAAGTTTCTTGCTGCGATCCTTGCGCGAAGCCCAAGAAGCTGGGTCTGTTCGCTCGCCTGAAGGCCAAGCACGCTGCCAAGAAGGCTAGCTGCTGCGATCCTTGTGCAGCTCCTACTTGTGGCTGCGAAATCGCTGCTCCTAGCTGCGGTTGCGAAATGGCTTCTTCCGGATGCGGATGCGGCCTGTAAGCTGATGCGAGCGGCTTACCGCTCGCTCACAATTGAAATCTGCTTGTGAGCCACGGCAACCCGCCGTGGCTTTTCTTCTGCGCATTGATCGATGTATGCGTAAGTCTGGCCAAGTTCCGATCAGCCTTGCACGTCGGCTTGGGTCCACTTCAGATCGATGAATCGAAAAGCTCCGCTAGGATTCTTGTCTTGCAACAGTGGTGGTAAGCGTGACGAGCGAACATTGTCGTAACAAGTTAGCTTGGCAAATCGTCCAATACTGGCTGGAATCCCCACCGCTGTAAATCCAGGATGTCCCGTGGCTGGAAAAGGGCCACCGTGATTCATGGCTGGGCTGACGGCCACACCGGTTGGCATTTTGTCATTCAACAGTCGACCCACTCGATTCAGTAACACCGGGGCTATGACATCATACTCCCCGTCATCCGCTCCGCTGGTCGCGGAATAGATGCAGCCGGTCAAGTTGCCTTCCAAGCTCGCTGCTACCTGAGCAAGTTCCTGGACGCTTTCGGCTATGACCACCAGTGAGGCGTTGCCGAAAGCCTCCGTCTGAAAGACTTCCGGGTCACTCAGGAAACGCTGAGCGTCAACTTTCAGGAGTGTGTTGGAGACACTGCACTGGCCCGCGATTTTTTTGCCGCCGCTAAGCAATTCCGCTCCTGCCGAGGTTAGCGTCTCAACCGCCGCAATTAGCGAATTCTGGACCGACGAGGAAAGCAAAACTCCGGCCGCTCTTTCGCTGAATCCCTTCTTCACACCCTCTAGAAAAGCGTCGGTATTGCGGTTCCTTAGGAGCATCACCAGGCCGGGGTTCGTGCAGAACTGTCCGGTGCCCATGAGCACGCTAGTCAGAAACTCTTCTGTCAATTCGTCTAGTCTTTCTTCCAGCGCTCCTGGCAAAATAACGACCGGATTGACGCTGGAAAGCTCCAAGTAGATGGGTGTACCCACGGCATCGGCAGCCGACTTGAGCTGGAGCCCAGCTCCGCGGCTGCCCGTGTAACCGACCGCGGCGACTCTGGGGTCTGCAACCAATCGCTTGCCATCTTCGTGGGAAAGCCTGTAAAGCAGTTGCACCGTAGCTGCCGGCAACCCTGTTTCTTCGATTGCCTGCAAGGCTAGTTCCGCGAATTTTTTCGTGGTCCCTGGGTGAGAGGAATTAGCTTTGCCAATGACTGGATTGCCCGCAGCGATCGCCGCGGCAAAATCGCCGCCGGAAACACTTCCAAAAGCAAACGGAAAGTTATTGGGGCCAAATACACAAACCGGTCCTAAAGGCTCCAAGCAGGAGCGAATGTTGGCGTTGGTATCAATTGTCGCATGGGCCCAAGTTCCCTCTCTAGCAGCCGCTGCGGCTTGCCGAAGTTGTCCCGATGTTCTGGGACCTTCTACTTTGGCTAGGCGTGGCTCTACTGGCAGAGCTGTTTCCAAATTGGCGATCTCTGCCAGCATGCCGATGTTTGCGTCGATCAGATCCGCATATGCATCAAGAAAATTCGCTATCTTCAGCGGCCCAAGTTTTTTCAATTCGCTGGCGGCGCTAAAAGCGGCTTGCAAAATCTGCTCGCAATCGCTCCAGGAGCTAACCGGAAACTTCTCCGGCAGCGGCTCGCCGGTGGCCGGATTCACCGATTGAAAAAAACTCGCTGCGTCGGCAGATTGCCAGGTTCCATCGACCAGGATCATTTCGGACTGAACTGTTGTTGACATATGTTCTCTGGCTCCAGCTGTTTCTTCTTGAATGCGTCGGGTGAGTAAGGGAATACCGGGAACGGCATCAAGTCCTCAAAAGTCACTTCACCGCCCATTAACGACAAATTGTAGGGATTTCTCTGCGAAGCGAAACGCGCTAGTCGAAAGCTCGGTCGGTAAGCCCGAACGCGTAGCCAGCGGTGAATGGCTGGAATTCGACGGGATTATCCGATTGTAGGGAAAAGAGCGTCTGCACGGGTAGCATGGACAAGTAATCACCCCAAGGTGTGAATTCCATGCCAGCCCGCCCGAGACTTTCTGACATATGTTTCCAATTGAGGCGTTTAGCGGGAATTCCCTCGCGCTAACCTTTGACCGCAAAATTTGACAACTTGGAGTCGTTTCATGCCTTCTCAGCAAACTCTTCGACGCGATGGCGGCCGCCACAGGCAAAGACAGCGCAAGGGAGTCGCACTGGTTCTGTCAGTCGTGCTCATGTTTGTACTGTTCGCCTTTTTGGCCTTCAGTGTCGATACGGGCTTTATCGCCAAATCCCAAGCGGAAATGCGACGAACGGCCGATGCAGCGGCCATGGCGGGTTGCTGGGAACTGTTTAGCCAGATGAGAACGGGAGTGGAAGGCTCTTCTGCCTATCCAGCGGTTCGAACGGTGGCAAGCAACTATGCAGGTCTCAATCCGGTCAATCAAAGCGGACCGCAATTGGACACGACTGCCGGTTCGACCGACGTTCAAATCGGATATCTCAGCAGTCTTCAGAGCAGTTCTATCAGCAATAATCCCAGCCACCCCTTCTTCGCGGTACGCGCGAATGTCACCAAGAGCCGCACCAAAAACGGTGAAATCCCGTTCTTCTTTGGCCGCATCTTTGGAAACTCGGGGCGGGATATGAACATCTCCGCAACCGCTGTGATGGCCCGCAACATTAGTGGATTCGAATTACCAGCTGGCTCAAGCGAAACCATCGATATTCTACCGTTCGCTTTGGATAAACAGACATGTGATGAGCTGTTGGCGGGAATTGGCGGTGATCAATACTGCTACCACGAGGGAACGAATGGCGTGACCATGGGAGCTGATGGCTTCCTGGAATGCAATCTCTACCCACAGGGCGTCGACGCTCCAGGCAATCGCGGTACCGTCGACATTGGTGCCTCTGGAAACAGTACCAATGACATCAAACGCCAGATTCTCTACGGCATTTCCAGCCAGGACATGCTCGAGCTAGGTAAGCCATTGTCGCTCTCCGGCGGGACCATGACGCTCGAAGGTGATACTGGAATTAGTGCTGCTGTGAAAGCACAGCTAACCGAGATTATCGGCGAGCCGCGGTGTATTCCGGTCTTCTCCAGTGTTTCTGGGAATGGAAATAACGCGGTCTACACGATATGCCAATGGCTCGGTATCCGAGTTATGTACGTCAAGCTGACCGGCTCCATGAAGTCGAAACAAGTCATCGTTCAGTTATGTCCGTTTAATTGCCCCTATGCAACCTATTCAACAGACGCGACGCAGTACAGCAATTACGTCTACACGCCAGTGATGTTAGCCCGCTAACCACGAGGAAATCCATGTTTCATAAACGTCAGCGTGAAAGACATCTCCGCAGAACCAGGAAGCCGAGTGGGGCGCAACGGAAAGGTGCCGCACTAGTGGAAATGGCATTCGTGGCTCCACTGATGATCGTACTCACCATGGGAATGATGGAGTTCGGCCGAGTCATTATGGTCCAGCAAGTGCTTTCCAACTTATCCCGAGAGGGCGCCCGATTGGCTTCTCTCCCGGAAGCAACAGCGGCCTTGGTCACCTCGGAAATTGAACAGCAACTTGTAGGGCTGTCCGTGGTTGGTGGATCGGTAGACATTTCGCCTAGCGACATTTCCAACCTGGAATCGGGTACACCGATTACCGTTACGCTCAGCGTTCCCGCAGCCAATATTAGCTGGGTCCCGAATCCCATCTACACCTCTACGGCTACGCTGTCTGCGCACACAACCATGCGTCGCGAGGGCAGATAGAGGCACACACCGTTAGGTCTTTTCAATTCGCGTCGAGCTCGTCCAGCACCAGCTTGATACACAAAAAACGTTTTCGTTGTTCGCGTTCTCCTTGACGCTTTCGGATTCGATTCCAGCGATAAAGGCAAAGTGGTCGAGAGGCCATGACGCAAAGCCGTGGATCCAGTCATTTTTGCTGGACTGCCTGGCTACCGAAAGGAAACGCAATGGTTTTTTTGCTAACTCCCGCCATTTGATCCGAAGGTTGAACATCATGATTGCTGCTTTCCAACGTTGGACCCTAATCTTGGGATGCTTGTCCTGCTCCTTGACACAAGCCCAGGACGTCGTGCGAATCGAAGAGGACTGGGAACTCCAGGTCAGCCACCCCGACTCTCAGGTTGAGGCTCCGCAAGTCGTAACAACCATGCTGCCCTTTGGTGCCGATAGCGACATTCTGTTTCAAGTCGACGTCAATCACGGCTCATCACCAGAGTATTCCGTCGGCGGACTCCAAGTGCGAATTTGCGACGATACTTTCATGCTGGGCGAGCGACGCCTCAAAGCGGGCCTTGTATTGGACCAGTCCGAAGAAACGGTCTCTTGGACAACAGTGGTCAATAAAACTGCCTATGGCTTCAATTTTGGTTTGGTGAATGGGTCCAGCAGTTCCTGGGGCTCATTCGGCGGTTCGGGCTCGTTCACCTGGATATCCTATGCAAGCGCTGAAGCTTTCAATCTGGCGAACTACAGCCATCTTGATTCTCTTGCCAACTCCGGAGTCACGTTTGCTCGCAATCGTGTAGTCAGACTTCGCTTGAAGAATGTTCGCGTTTTCTACGGAAACGGAACATCATCAAATGTTAGTGTGAATGAGGATATTGAAGAGGGGACCGAGCTTGAATAGGGCTCGTTGTGGGGCACACTGGTGGCGACGAACGCGGCTTGCCGCTCAGGGGTACAACATCATGAAAAGAAGATCTAACAAGACGGCGAAACGGATCGCAGGGCGGAGAGGGATTGCCGCCGTCGAGTTTGCCATGATGGCTCCCATTCTGACCTTGCTGACCATGGGAATGATTGAAATTGGCCGCGTGGCTATCGTGCAACAAACGCTGGTCAATGTATCGCGCGAGGCCGCCAGGCTCGCAGTTAGCGCCGATACCTCAACTTCAGATGTGGTCAGTTTTGTTTCCGCGGAACTGAGTAGTCAGGGCATTTCCGGCGCTTCCGTGACCACCATTCCCGCCAGTCTCGCGTCGGCACCCGAAGGAAGTCCGGTAACCGTAGTCGTCGAAATCGCTGCATCCTCGATCAGCTGGATTCCCAATCCAGTCTTCACGATATCTAGCACACTGCACGCCGAAACGGTCATGCGACGTGAGACTAGATGATCAAACAAAGTAGGTCCCGCTTGCCGAGCGTGACCTGACGAAGGGAGAGCTTGGACCGAAAAGTTGGTTTGTGCCGCACGACGGTTGCTCGGTATCCGAATTTCCAACTGCCGCAACAAGCGTTCGCGGTCTGTCAGCGGATGGCTGCATTTCTGTCGCCTCGTGTCCGACTCTTATCAGGTGCTCTCGACGGACGTGTGGGCATACTTTTTTGGCGGCGGTTGTTTCACCGGTATGCCACCATCAAAACCACGAACCACCCGGCAGGCGGTACGTACTGTAGGTCCCGCTTGCCGAGCGGCGACCTGACGAAGGGAGAGCTTGGACCGAAAAGTTGGTTTGT
>JANSWS010000042.1 GCA_024743355.1 bacterium | reverse complement strand
TTGCTGCCATCCAGCAATTCCCACAGATAGTCCAGCGCATCCCCGGCAACATCGTATACGATGCTGGGGCCATCGAAGGAAAGCGTATCCCCCTCGAACCACGATGCCTGCAGCCGCGTTATATCGAAGTCCGGTGCAACATTATTCACGGTGATCGACTGCGTCAGAATCGGCGCCGGCGTGACTCCATCGGTCGCTCGGAAGGCCAGTATGTAGCTACCTTCATCATCCCAGGTAGGAGCCACGATTGGGCCAGAGCCGTCGACATCGAATACCGAGCCGTCATAGTCCAAATCCCACTCGAAAGTGACGGTATCGGCGGGTACATCGTCAGCCTCTACACCTATCAATTCCAATTGGACGCCTTCGTTGACATCAGTAGATGGAACTGATTGCGAGGTGTAATGTGGCGCTTCGTTAGTTACATTGACCGTAACCGTATGCGTCTGCGAACTGGAATCGCTTTGATCGTCGATGGTCAGGTGAATTGTGTAGACGCCTTCGTTTGGGTAGATATGCGTCAATTGAGCCAGCCAGGTGTTGCCCAGCGGCTCGTTCGGATCGACCACCACGGTCGCCGTTTCGGAGCCCCCCTCGCTGAAGACGGCATTGACGGTCCACTTGTCATCGCCATCGCGGAAGCGAATCAGGTTTCCGATCGGCTGACCTTCAGCCAGTGTGATCGTATCTGATACGAGCGTTGCAGCTGCATCCAGCACCGTTACATCCACGGTATCTTGTGCTACGACAGCATCATCTTGATCGGTTACACGAACGCCAAATGGGATTGGAGTGCCTGCCGTCGGAACCAGCCAGGCGAAGTTCAGATCACGCAACGTCTCGGAAGTCGTGAAACTCTGTTCGTAGACGCCGTCACCGTCGCCATCCAATTCGACCAACCAGGTGTCTTGCGAGAGATTGTCCAGTAGGCCAGGCCAGGATTTCACGTCGCCTTCGTCGATCGTAAATGGTCCGCCCAGTTCAATAGCCGGATTGGACTGGAGGATGGTTAAAGCTCTCGTATCGGAATACGCGAACGGCGTTACGCCGCCAATTAGATAGCCTTGGATTTGCAACTCGGCGTAATAGGTGCCTTGGTCCAGGGGCAGGAAGGGCATGGTTGGATTAACGGTTGTCGTTCCGTTGGGGACCGTTTGCCAAGCCTGATCGATCAGCGTGTTGCCGAGGGAGTCTGTCACCAGCCAGCGGTACTCCAGCGACTCGCCACCGGCAGGCATCGAGGCCAGCCCATTGCGCGTCAGTTCCACACCCTCGTTCCCGGTCAGGGCCGCTCCGGCGCTGACTACTGGCACATCACCCATATCCGTCAAGCCGACAAACTGACCGATTCCCACCGAGTTCGATTGGGGACCGGAGGCTTGACTGTTACCAACCGACAGCGGCGTCACCGTTACCGAGGACGGCGTGTTACTCACCGGCACAACGACTTCACCTTGATCGTTGCTGACATAGACCTCGCCGGCATCGACCTGCGAGTTGCTGTTCCAGTCGACGTGAACCGTACCGCCTTCTTGTGGGCTTTCGGTACCACTTTCAAACGTACCGCTAGCGTCGGTATCCTCGAAGCGGAAACCGGTCAGTGCACCGTGGCTTACATAGACGTCGAAGCGCTCAGTGGTCGACCTGCCCGCCGTCTGCACGCCCGGAATTTCGCGATCATTGACCGTCGCGTCGACCGTAAACACACCCTCGTACCCTGGCTCTGGAGTAATCACGATATGCGAGCCATCATGCGTCACATGTACACTCGCTTCCGAAGCGCTGAAATCCGCTTCGGTATCGCTAATAATGAACGGCACTCGCAGAGAATTCGTCAGATAGACGACGTCGTTATCCGCGATGGTAAACGATTCTTCTTTGTACGAACCATCGACGATTTTTGCCCCGAGTTTTAGGGTCGTTTCTGCTTCCGGAATGAGAGTAACGAATACTTCATCAGGGGCAAAGCTCTCAATCGTTGTGAACTCACTGCTGCGGATGCCAAATCGAGCGTCATACTGCCAGCCTCCTTCGCGCAGTTCTACGGAGTCTCTGGTACCGACACCTAGTCTTGGACCCTCCACGTTACCCTCAGAAATATTTACGACTAGTACCATGTCGTAGCCCGGGTAATCATAGCCCCATCCACCGTCGAGCCGCACTGCGGCAAAAGTGGCATTCTCAGGCACCATGCCATATAGGACTTCGTCGGTAAAAACGCCTCCGGCGCCTCTAGACAAAATGCCATAAGCCTCTGCGCCAGCTCTTAGCCCTACAATATTCGGGCTATTAGCATTCAGATACGGGTTACTACCGTAGATTTCAGTGGAGGAAACGTTGCTGCCCGTGTAGGCTTGCGTCTGCGTATTGACCTTCGTGCCTTGCCCCAAAGACTTGTTATAGGCAAAAACATATCGTCCATTGCCACCAGTCTTGTTGCCACTCCCACCTGTCGTCGTCGTGGTTGCCAGGCTTGCATCGAGCACGCTAGCGAGGAGCTTGACAGTTCCGCCCGCTCCTCCCGATCCCCTACCGCCAGTCCCGCCAGTCCCGCCATTACCACCTTTCGCGCCATTACCACCTGCGCCTCTGGCGCCACCGTCTCCAGCTACTCCCAAGGGCGAGCTTGAAATATTTCGAATTATGTTTCCATTGGAATCTCTCGGTTGGGGGCTTCCGGTCCCTCCATCGCCTCCGTCATTTCCGCCACCCCCAGATGACCCTGCCTGACCATTCCCGCCAAGGGCTTTATGCTGACCTTTCGTAATGAGCATTCCGAGTGCTGATAATTGAACGGCCCCGCCTCCGGCACCCCCAACACCACCACTGCCGCCGTTGCCACCGTTCCCACCGTAGCCACCTTTCCCACCGAACCTGCTGGAACTGCTGTTTGTGTAAAGCCCTGCGGCGCCGGTATAAGCAACACTGTTGTAATTCCCTTGACCACCTTGTCCTCCACCGCCTGGGCCACCACCACCGCCGCCCTGTCCTCCTTCTCCACCTCCTCTACCGCCGCCTCCGCCGCCTCCGCCGCCACCGCCGGAAAGCGTCAACCCAGTCACGGAGTTACTACCAGCATTGGAAGCGCCCGATTGCGTTCCCGTCGGTGCACTTCCCCCAGCGGAACCATTCTTTGCGCCGTTGGTGGCAGTCGGTGCAGGAGCGTTCGTTCCGTGTTTCCCGTCACCACCGTTGCCGCCGTAAAGAGTAACTCCACCAGATAGTCCGCAAGTTGCGTACTGGCCACCGGCTCCACCGGCACCCTTAGGACCACCTGCACCCCCAGCACCGCCACCGCCACCACTGGTCCCAGCATTGCCTCCTCCGCCGCCCGATGTGCTACCTGAAGCAGTTGCAATTCGAAATCCCGTACCACCAGCTCCTCCAGCTTTCGGAGCTCCCGATGATGTACCGGTCGGGCTGCTATTCCCGTTCGCTCCCGGCAATCCGTCTGTCCCAGCCGTTCCTGACTTACCCTCGTAACGCCCCGTATAGGTGTTGCACGGGGGAACATGTTGGTTATTCGGTATCGACGGCTCATAGCCTCCGATCCCTCTATACCCACCAAGACCATTGTCTGTCGTATTTTGCAGGCTGCCGCCGCTTCCTCCCGAGCCTCCCTGCCCCGCAGCCCCACCACCAGCGTAACTAGTCGTCCCAGAGGCAGACGCATCAATTATCGCACCTGGATCGATGTACAGATTGTTTCCCGCGACAATCGCCAGCGGCGTATTTCCACGCACGTAGATCGTATCAGCCCCAATATGAAGATCGCCCTGCACGTACATAGTTGCCACGCCATCGACGTTCGCAAACTGAAATGGCCGGCCATAGAAAGTGTCGGAATAGGAATCATCTCCAGATGTTGAGATGTACGAAGAGTAAGCGTTTACGTAGACTGTCCGCCCCGATCCGTTGGTACCGGAGTCGGGCTCTGCGTAAGGTTCCAAAATATCAAAACCGGCAGTTGAGGCACTCACTTTGCTAGTCAGGAACTCGCTACCGTTAAACGACTGATGTTGGATCGGACCTACTGTGGGCCCGAAAGCGTTGGTATCAAAGGAAACACCTTCGACGACTGGTGTAGCAACCAAATCTGGCACGTGCTGTTCGAGTTCATTAAGCGTCGCGTCATAAGCACGCTGATTAAGCGGATTCCCCGCCAATTCAACGACCGCCAGGTTCGGCAGTGGACGACGCGAGAGTCGAACGGCGTCGGCCGCAAGATTGCCGCCAACGCGATTACCATCCGCGTCGCTCAACGTTATTACAATACGTCCATCGGCATCGGGAACCATCGATCCCAACAGCTGCCAAGTATTACCCAGGAGCGTATCGCCAACCGGAGTAGTCTGCTGATTTACAGAATACTGCGCATTCGAGTTGCCAACGACATCATATTTTGCGTTGCCGGTTCGGCTGGAATGTGCCGGCCAGGTAGCCAGCAGATCATATGCTACTGGTTTTCCAAAGGCATCGACCGCAGGCAGATCATTGAAGGTGTACTTAGCCAGTGCTTCCCCAGCTGACGCTACCATTCGGAAGTCAGACTGGAATGCATTGAGGCTTCCTGCACTAGTCCAATCCCCGCCTGATTCGGTATAACCAGTTGACTGGTTGTCAATGATCCATTGACCAAGCAGCGGATCAATCACGGTAATGTGATTGTTCTTCAATTCCAGCCACTCGAGTCGTTCCGCATTTGACAAGTTGGTTAGATCACCAAGCTGATTGTCAGATAAATCTAATACACGTAGAAATCGCTTGTTGTCCAGCGCGGCGACACCGCCAAGGTGCGCCTTCCAAGTCTGCGACGAATTTACGTTTCCAGCCGCCAAAATCTTCACCTGATCATCGGGCAGGTTGGAAGCAGGACCCCGATAAATGCGGACTTCGTCTATATTGCCATCGAGCCAATCGACCGATGCATTGGCGGCGACCCCCAGATGAGCAAAGACAACTTGTCCGGTATCGGGGGCTGAAGCCGGTCCTGTGCCAACTTCGACTCCATCGACATAAAAGGCTTGCGTCAACGAGCTCGAGTCGTAGGAGTAAAGGACGTGATGCCAGCCTTCAGTAAAATCGGCACTCGCAAATTCAAGATTATCGCCGGTACTAAGGATACTGCTCGTGTAGCGATACCGTACATTCAATTCCCCGCCTGAAAGGTAGACGCTAAACCATTGATTACCACCAACTGCATCTTGAGCTGTATTTGTCATCGAGAACAATCCAGCATCGGCCTGATCCGTCTTAAACCAAAACGATACGGCGAAGCTTTCCTGTGTGTTCTGGTAGACATCATCATCAACGCGGAGTGGAATCACGACATGTCCGTCCACACCATTAAATTCGTAAGACCCACTGTTACTTGACTCGACTCCGGGAGCTGGCGAACTGTCAATCGATTGGTCCACGCCACCTAGAATCAATGCCGATGGAGCACCATCGATCGCATTTCTGGAATAGTTGCCATGGATCTCGTCCAATGGATACCAACCAAAAGGCCTCGGTGGATTCACGCCACCTGTATATGAGGAATCAAGGTATACATCTTGGTGCGTTGTGATTTGATTATCACGGGCACTCAACCACCGCAACTGCCGCAGGCGGTCGGTGAAGGCCAAGTCATACCACGTATCGACGTCAGAGCCCCCGCTAAGAGAATCAATGCTGACGTACTCCAGGTTGAACAGACGGCCAAGCACATGCAACGGACCTATTTCGGTGGCTGGATAGGCTTCGTTCAATCCAGCCTGTAGTGGATTGCCGTCTAAGTCGATAAAACGCAAACTGCGCGAGCCAAGCTCACCTTGTTCCTCACGCGACAGTCGAATCCCAGGTTCGATTGGAGATAACGAGTTGACGTTCTGACTGTGCAATCCCAGATATTCGAGATTGACGGCGTATTCCAGGCCGGCCAGGGAAGTAAGTGTGTAGAAATCAGAATCACCATCGAATCTCCCCAGAGAAGTTGGGTCGGCATCCAATTCGACCAGTCCAGTCAGGTCGGTCGCCATCAACGGTCGTGTTAGCCGCAAACCGCCTTCAGCGTCAACCGAGGTCAACCCCAATTGATCAGCTATCGCAAGTTGAAGCGTCGTATCGACGATGAATTCGCTAACCAAACTGTCTTCGGGGCGAGCTATCAGATAGCCGAACTCGTCGGATGATCCTGGTAGCGTTGTGACGGATTCTATCGGGCCATCATACAGTAGATCACGTACTTCGACGCTTTCTCCAACGAAGGTATCCTCACCAAGTCCGCCGAACATACGGTCGTAGTAGCCATTGCCCTCGAGCACATCGTCCTCATTACCACCACGCAGTTCATCTCGGTCTGACAATGGATCTGCTTCGCCCAGCTTAGGCGCCTCAATTTCCACCACAAAATCCAGATCTCCGCGTACCGCTGCCGGATTGTACAAATTGTGTTCCGGATCCTGAAAAGGATCGAATACACGCAGGTGGTACTTACCGGCTGGCAACGAACGCAGGTCAATGATTGAACCGGCATTCGGTCCACCGGCAACTCGCCTACCTTCCCCATCGTACAAATCTCCCACGACGCCCGGACGGGTGGATGTATCAACATCAAAACGCAGCATGTCTGCATTGATTCTAAGGGGACTTGCCACGTCGGATTCCAGGATAAACGTCAAACGCGACTTGCCAGCTGCCAATGCGTCGCGGATTTCCTGTTCGACCGCCAACGTCAAAGTGCCGCTCGATTCACCCGGTTTCGGAACGGAAGTAAAAGTGTTTGACAGGTTTCTAAACCGACTGGAACTTGCCGACCCGTCATCCGCCTTTGGTAATCCGTCGCCTTCACCGTCGAGTAGACGTGCGGTCACGGTACCAGAGTCCTGAAATGGGTTAATGTAAGGAATGACGATCTGGGCAGCGGACACAAGCTCAGGTGACTCAGTCAAATCGAACAGCCTCGACAGGTCCAACTCGAGAATCAGACTACTTTCTACACCCTGCCCGATCCCAAGCTTCCACTCATTGTTCAACTCCGGAGCCAACAAAGGATTCACCGCATTGCTTCGTAGTTCCCCGACCGCTAGCGGCAACCAAGTTTCCAGCAAATGCAGCCTCGTTGCGGCGTCTGCTTCGTTGTCCGCCTCCAAGCCCCGAGACGACGAGTAGGATCGCCCGGGCTCCGGTCGGCTGATAGCACGATTGATACCATTATCAATGCGCAACTTGAGTACATCACCGATCTGGCCATCACCCAAGAACTCGAAAGAGAACCATTGCTCGGATTCAACCGGCGTTAAAGTCGTTGCGTCGTCGCCGAAATAGAGGAAAGGTTGGCCATCGGAACGTTCGACCAAGAAATCTCCGCCCTTCGGTACTTTCCGATTTGAAAGTAGCAGTTCGTTGCTACCAGGTTCCGTTCCCAGGCTCCGCCCAGCTCCAAATAACACATAAATACGACCGGCGAACGAGTCAGGTGTGTCGGTTGATGTGCTGATTTCCGCCGAAGGTGCACCCACGATCAGATCCGAGATGCCGTCGTCGTCGAGATCGAGGTTGGGATTAGGCGCAAGCCACCCGAAATCATCTGCAGGATTCTCGCCGACAAGTTCTCCATCGTGGTCTTCGAGATAACTTCTCTGATCGGCTGATGCTGACAATGCTGAATTTGCAAAGTCGTAGAATATACGTACTGAGTTGGTGGCGAGATTGGCAGCCGCGATATCTTGAAGACCGTTTCCATCGAAATCTCCACCAACCAACCGGATCACGCCGTCGCTTGCAACCAGTTGTTGTGAGCCTCCCAAGGTTTCCGTCCTGTCAAGCTGTCCCAGAACGACGTTTTGCTGCCCGCCGTGAGAATCCCCGGGTTCTGGCAAATCCGTTCCAGTGACTAACGCGGACACGCCCATCCGATCGTATTCGGGGGAACCGCCGATTACATAGGTACTTCTCGTATTCGCTCCGGAGTGTCCCGAGGAAATTGAAAAGTCTGCAAACCCATCCTCGTTCATGTCACCAACTGCCGATACTGATGCCCCTAAGTTGAGCCCTTGCCAAACGAAGTTTGCGAGTCCGCCGTAAGGAGCGTCGACGACGTTACCATCTGTGGTATAGGGGCCAGCAGAAAGGATGGGCATGGGCGTGGAACCGCTAAGTCCTGTGCTCGGACGGCCAAGCACTAAATAGGAGCGACCATACACTTCGTCTGCGCCACTGCCAGTAAACGTGGCATACGATGAGTCACCAATCAGCAAGTCTTCAAAGCCATCGCGGTTTACATCACCCACCGAGGCACCAACCAGAAGACTGGCTGTTGGAATCGCTTTAAAGGCCGTAAGCGAAAAGAGCATTGCATCACGCTCGGTAACGTCGGTTGCCAATGAAATCAAAGCGCTGTTTTGATTCAATCCGCTCGACGAAGCATTGATTGACGCCCCGTCAAAGACGTATCCGGCAGTACGCTGCTGGTCATCGGTACTGCCGGCAGGAGGCTGTCCTAATACGACAATTTCGTCCAGCCCATCGCTACCGTCGATTTCAGGCCCAGTCCAGTCCGCAATCAGTATCTGTAGATCATCAAAGTTGCTACTGAATTGATTCTTGTCGAGCGTGATCGTGCGGCTAACTTGCGACAACCCGATGTGACGATCGAGCGATTGGGAACCGGCAACAATACTGATCACGAATCGATTGTTCGCCGTATCGTCTCGCACAAAAACTAAGTCTTCTGCGGGACTCCCTAAGAGCTTCCCTGCACCTACGGCCTTACCCAGCGCTGCGTCCAGCACGACTGAGGCACGACCTTCGGCGCGGACCGAAGGTGCAAGATCTTCAAACTTTTGCAACTCCACGCCGCCGGAAGCGAATGTCTGTGAAAACGACCATTGATTGCCGCGTACATCAACTATCCTTCCACCGCCCGGAAGCACCTCGCTGGTTGCACGAAAGAGACTCGTTTGCGGCACCGGTCCATACATCACGTACGACTGACCGCCGTCTGATGCCACCAAGAAGTCTTCACTACCGTCGAAGTTGACGTCACCAGCTGATATCACTGATTGCAGCTTTTCCGAACTGGAGAGCCCCTCGAGGGCGAATGCATTGCTCAGATACGTGGCTGACGTATTCTCCTTCTCACCTGGCACCCCCACTCCAGCCTGTGCATCAAGCGATGCAAATGACACTGATCCGGCGACAATGTCTCGGAAATATTCATATGGCGCAATTGTGGGCCCACTATTCACTGGTGACTCGCTGGAGTCAGGTGTTCCAGTCAGAATACCACCGATATCGGGCAAGACAGGGGGCATCTCATCTCCGTAAAGATGATCTATTCCCGATGCTCCCAGCAGAATATCATCCCCTGAATACCCAGCCAGCCAGTTGTTGGCAGAGTCTTGGGTACCAAAGGCGTCACCGACGATGACATCTGGGGCTGCACTGCCATGCAAGACATCTTCACCGTCACCTCCAATGATTAATAGCTGCTTAAATGCTGACGCACCGGCTGCTAGATCTCCCGCCGAAATGCCCCAAGTCTCGCTATTGAGCAGATAGCCAGGATTGGCGTGAACAACGTCGTCCTTCTCCCTAGTGTCAAGCACCGTACGCTCAATATCCTGTGCCCGGAAGAAGGCGAATTGCTGTAAGTACTTTCCATCGCGAGCAGCGAAGCTTTCCGTACTCTTATCAAACACCAAAGCGCTTAGCTTGTGGCGCCCCAAAAAGCGATCGTATCCCAACACCGCAAAGTCGCGAATCTGTACCGGTTGAGTGGCCCCGCCTAGATTCTGCCAACCTCCACCGACAAAATAAACTTGGTCATTACCATAACCACCAACAAAGAGGTCGCTGTTTCCAGCGTCAAACCCATTCCCGCCAACAGTTGGCAGATAATCAGGAACCAACAAGAAATAGTCGTCGCCTTGCCCACCAACAAGCAAGTCTTCTGCTTGGCGGTCATAGCCGCCGGACAGAATATCATTGTCCTCTTGCCCAGGCTGTAGTGGCTGACTTGTTCCGCCGAAAATCCAGTCTTCTCCGGATCCCCCTATCAGCAAATCGTTTCCTACGCCACCCAGCAATACGTCACGCCGAATGGGGAGCGGAACGGAAAAGTCGGATAGGGTGTACTCTCCAAAAAATTCATCAACTTTACCAACCGGACCCGATGCGGAATAGAACTCAAATGCTGCGTTATCCTGGAATTTGGCCACGTAGTCGTCGGCAGCCTCCTCCAACTGCCAGTAGCCGGTAATGCGAACTTTATAAGCTCCGGGTTCCAAGCCCGCGAAATCTAAGACTGTTGTGGGATCCTGCGAGGACGTAATATTGGTCTGCAGCAAATTTTCAGAGCTGTCATACAGCTCCAACTGGAGCCGGTTGTCGGTGGTTGTGACCGCGTCGGTCGCGTTGCCTGACAATGCCCGCAGCCCCAGCCCTTTACCGGCTTCACCACCGGGTTGATCAAGCGTGAATCCGAACCAAGTCGATCCCACCGGATCGTCAGGAGAAGTACCAATTGCCGCGCTGCCGCGATACGGTTCGAATAGATTTAGATTACCAACCAAGAATGGCGAACTCACACTGCCATCGCCAGCCAATGAGCGGCTCACGTCCAGTTCCAGATCATAACGCACTGGTGCAAGAGCATGCACTCGCAATTGATAGCTACCGGGGGTAAATCCGGGAACCGTGCTGAGATCCATAATCGCTTGCGGTGCACCCGCGGATACCGTCGCTCGAGAAGCGATTGTTGATAAACCATCCTCCGACAGCAGTTCCAACGTAATCGCTTCGTTCGGTGAATGAGATTGCAATGTGATAACATCGGAGGCGGAACCGATGACCAGGCGGAAGAAATCGCCTTCAGCGGCTCGAGACGCAGTCGGCAAAGTCAATCCTGCTAGCCGTCGCATGACTGACGGGGAATCAATCAGAAACGGCCTACCTGGCTCATCGTTGGGAGAAGAATTGGTTTCCAGAAGATCCGGAGTGTTGGCAAAACTCCACCTCAGTTCATAGTCCGTCTTGACGCGATTTGTACTGATTACCTTGACGAAATAGACGTTGGCACCACCAGCAGTCCATGGCAAACTTCCCAGATCCACTGGGATACCGCTTTCGCCCATCACAAGCAAATTCTGCAGAGCAGGATCAGAGAAGAGTTCAACTTGCAAAGTGGGTAACTCACTCTGATCTGTGAGCCCTTGAATGCTTAACGCATCACCTACCTGCGGCTGTTCCGCGAGAGTGAATTGATAAACGTCGACTTCCGAGGAATTCACGTTCCCCGGGTCGTTGATATCAATTGCCGAGTCAATCGTGAGTCCAGTTGCAGTGAAGCTACTGTTAATAACACCAAAATCATAGCTACGAACTCCCGCTATATCGTTCGCAACCGTCCCGGTCGTTTCACCAAAACGCCAGTAATGATTCGGAGAGTCGGATAAAATCAATTGCTCATATCCGGAGGCTTGAGCCGCGGCAAAGTGCTCTGCTATGGTCTCTGCATGGAGAGCTCTCCCGTAGAATGCGAACTCGTCCAACACGCCGGAGAACGTTTGAGCGCCAACGCCGGTTCCCAGCCACAAGGATGTCGACGCAGCGTGTCTCAGTTGTGAGCTAACTGGCTGAGAGGCGACTTCTAAGCCGTCGATGTACAATCTCATCGTCGACCGGTCGTAAGTCGCCGCGATGTGCGCATATTCATCAAGCGGAATTGTAGCTGAGATCTCACTTCGTCCGTTCCAATCGTTCAAGTAAAAGTGCAACCGTCCCGCGGAATAGTACAATCCGTATCCATCATCACGGTCTACATTGCTTGTTCGGCCTAAGACATTAGCGCCATCCTGTATCAGTGCTGAATCGAGTTTAACGAAAGCCTCCAACGTCAATTGTTGCGGGCGAAGCGAAGGAGCATCCGGGATGGCCAATCCCAGTGGTCCGGTAAGACGTACAGCATCGTCGCCCAGCACGGCACCGGGCTGACCAAGTGTAAATCCTGCAAAGTAGATGCCGTTTAGTTGTGTCGATTCTCGGCCAGCAACTGGATCCGTCTTGTCAGGAAGGAATACCAACGAGGACTCAACCTGGACCGTATCATTTCCGTCGCCGGCATCGACCCAAACTGACTTCTGAACCGTTTCCCTCACGGTAACGGTATCATCTCCGTCCAGGGTATCCACTAAAATTGCCAGGAAGTCCGCCTCGGGAGGGATGACAGTTCCCACAATCTCAGTTGTTTGGCTCGCTCCCCCATCAGCTAGGGCATCCGCAGGCTTTTTGCGAACTAACAACCCTGTCGACGGGTCAAAATCATATCGCATGCTTTCCACATCGAAGAACTCATCCGATGACGATATTTGTGGATCATCGCCAAGCGCGCCAGGGGAACTGGCTGATGTGTTTTCCTTCTTTCCAACGGGACTGAAATCAGTCCACACCCAGATGTTGTTATTGATTTCGGCGTAGTGCCGTCCGTATAAGGAGCTAGAGGTGTCATCGTTGTAGCCAATGACTATATCGTCGGGGCCGTTGGTTGTTCCCACATTTGGCCCCAGATACCATACGGCATCTGTTTGCTTTGCATATTCTTTCCACTGGTCATCGGACTCGTAGGGATTATCACCAGAGCCAAACGATTCTCCCTTGGCTGTATAGATAGAATCTCCAACAGCCCCTCCCCCTCCATTTCCGTACAAGAAGTCCAGCCCGCGACCACCATATAGAAGGTCGGACTGTTGCCCTGAACTACCCAGCATACGGTTCAAGCCTGTGTCTTCGAAACCACCGAATGAAGGATCATCTGAGGGCCCAACATTCTGAATGGTGTAAACCCCAAAGTCAGACGTCGGCTTCGACGGCCATGGATTTGTAGAACGCACGCCACTGCGTGGGTTCATAAGCACATCGCGCAGTTCGGTCCCGGTATAAGTCGCTGTTAAAGGATAGTCGACCGACGGATTAAAGGACCAAGCAGAGAGGACATTCCCGCCGGCCCCGCCGATCAAATCGTCTAACCCAGTTCCGGCGTACAATTCATCAAAATCATGAGCCGCATTGCCGTTGAAGAAATCCCCCCACAAACGGTCATTGCCACCAAAGCCATAGATACGGTCACTGCCCGGGCCGCCATCTAAACGATCGCTGTCAGGTGAACCCAACAGAACGTCATTTCCGGGTCCGCCGCTCACGAGCGCTGCGTAGGTAACAGCGTTCGGTCTGGCTGATTGCTGGGCTGCATCCAAGCCTTGAACCGAAATCACATCATCACCCATGAGACCGGCAATCTGAATCTGCTCGACGCTAGGCAACAAATTAACCGGCGCGCCGGACGGATTGCCGACCGGGTTCACCAGTTGTCCCGTCGCTGGGTCGCGCGATGAAGCTGAGAGATAAGTGACATGAATCTGGCGACTGCCAAGCGACCCCGTATCGGTTAGAGTGATGTCATCATGAAACAGAGGGTCACCATCCGTGTTGGTGTTGGCATCGCCCTGCAACAGCACAATGTCCGCCCACAAGTCGCCCGCTAGATTGCTATCTACCCAAACACCTGGTGAAGTCTCCGTCGCTTCGTGGCCATGCAAGGAATCACCGCCCGGCTGAGCATAACGACTGTCAACGTCCAAAGTCAGGATGTCGATACCATGACCACCAATCAGTACGTCATGCCCATCGAGGCCCTCTAGCCAGTCGCCGTCTCTTTCGCCTTTCAGAATATCGTCGCCGCCGCCGCCGAAGAGTTGGTCTTGGCCGAAACCGCCTAGCAGGATGTCGTTGCCGCCCAGCGTGCTTGCACTAACACTTCGGGCATAAAGCGGACCATCGAGGTAATCACCGTGCAAGAAGTCGGCCTCGCTGCCACCGTCGAGTAAGTCCTGGCGTAGGTTGCCGTACAGCAAATCCTCGCCCGGTCCGCCGATCAAATGATCGCCAGGTTTGTCGGCTTCAATGAGCGGATCATAGTCCGCGTACGCGTAGAGGATGTCTTTGTCAGAACCACCCCAGAGAACCTGTCCGTGGGAGCCCTCAGCATTGCCCCAATCTCCAAAGACCAAATCTTCGCCTTCGTCGCCGAAAAGCAAGTCGAGTCCATCGCCACCCCGCAGGATGTCGTTGTTCAAACCACCTCGAATGACATCGTCACCACCCGCACCGATTTCGTCACCGAGTCCGCCCAGCAGTCGGTCGTCGGCCGCGCCACCATCGATATAGTCCGTGTCCGCGCCTCCGTCGATGACGTCATTGTCTCCGCCGCCAAACATCCAGTCCGTTCCATCGCCACCGTAGATCGTATCGGCTCCATCGCCATCATCTGCCAACGGCGCGGAACGATTAATTCCCGCCACACTAAAGTTCACCAATTGCGTCGGAACTACTAAAACCTCCAAGTCGGCATAGGCTGCACGACCTTGAGCCTGCGCCTGGATATTTGCATCCTGAAAACCAAGCGGTTCAGAGAACTGGCCTTGATTGCTAAGCGTGAACGCCGCCCCATGCCAGCTGAAAGTCGCTTGAATCGTGGGTCGGTCCGGTGGAGCGGCAGCAGTGAAGCTGCCAATACCCCAGGCGGCTTGTGCCTGGTCCGGCAAACCACCCCAGATGACGTCTTCGCCACCCTCTCCACTAAGCGTATCGTCTCCTTGGTCTCCAACTACCAAGTCATTGCCGGCACCGGCCAGAACGCGGTCTTTGCCCCCTCCGGCCAGAACGATATCCTCGTCGTCCCCGGAATTGATCGCATCCTCTCCCGCTCCCGTTTGTACGAAATCATTCCCAGCCCCACTGGCAATCGTATTGTTGCCACCATCGCTGACAATGATGTCATCGCCGTCTCCTGAGGAGATGGTGTCGTTGCCATCCAGCGTCGTGATAACGGCGGTACCATTGCCAACGACGATCTCATTGTCGCCACCTCCCGCATCGACACGCTTCAGCCCGCTGCCAATGTCGATAATGTCTCGTCCACCAAGTGTCGTTACCGTTGTTTCGACCGTCGCGTTTCCGAGCTCAATGGTATTCTGCCCAGCGCCAGCATGGACCTTATGATTTCCATTTCCCGCACTGATAAAGTCATCATCGTCTAGCGTGGTCACGTCCGCATCGCCTTCCCCCAGCCTGATGACGTTCTTCCCAGCACCTCCCAGGATTAGCTTGCTGCCATCGCCCATTGTGATCTGGTCGTCACCGGAACCAACAGTAATTGAGGAGGTTCCGACTGCCACGTTACCGGTCGTGATCACATTAAGACCTTCACCCGCCTCGATCGTCTTGAGGCCATCTCCGGTAGTAATCGTATCGTTGTCACCTAGAGTCGTAATCTCTTCGACGCCGTTGCCGGTCAGAACTCGATTGTCGCCGCTACCAGCCTTAACCTTTTGAGGGTTGGATATCGTACCGCCGGAACCAGCATCGATCTGATCGAGACCATTGCCGGTCTCAATATCGTCAATTCCGCTTCCAGTCACGACAATGTTATCGCCGTCACCCGCTCGGATCATATTGTTACCATCGCCCGCACGAATTTCGTCATTGCCGGTACCGGTATTAATGGTGTCCAGTCCGTTTCCGGTCACGATGACATTGTTCCCGCTCCCAGCGTTAATCGTGTTGGTGCCCGCTCCCGCTCGAATCGTGTCATTGCCGCTCTGCGCGGTGACATCATCGTCTCCAGCACCCGCAGTTAGGTCATTGTTTCCAAAACCTAGGAGAACCGTATTGTTTCCTCCGAGTGCGAATACTTTGTCAGAACCGCTACCGGCGTAGATATTGTCATCACCAACATCGCCGTAGATCGTATCGGCTTGGGCCTCGTCGGTATCGCCTGGACTGGTGCTTTCCTCATCGCCGTAGATGGTATTCGTGTCTGACGTCGAGCCACCACCGGCCTTGGAGGAGCCACCATACAGCGTATCGCGACCAGACCCACCTACAATCGTGTCGTCACCACCGTCCCCGAAGATGACATCATTGTCGGCGCCCCCTTCTCCGCGGTCTTGGCCTAATCCAAGATGCAATTCGTCGTTCCCCGCCTGTCCGAAGACAAAATCGGTTCCTGCGCCGGCGTCAACGTAGTCATCCCCCCCACCTGCGTAGATATAGTCCGTCCCGCGATCGCCCAGCAGCGTATCCGCTCCCGAACCAGAGTGGTTGGAAACCGCGTGCGGGAATACGCTCAGGGTCACCGTCGCGGAATCGCCGATGATCAAATCGTCGCCTCGGTCACCGTCTATCCGATCGTTGCCCCCGCCACCGATCAGAATGTCGTCTCCGAAACCACCCTGAATATCATCATTGTCGAGGCCACCTTCGATGTAGTCATTGCCGCGGCCGCCATCGATCACATCCTCGTCTGGGCCGCCATAGATCTCGTCATCATCACGGCCACCATCGATGCGATCGGCCCCCAAACCACCGTGAATGATATCGTTGCCTTCGAGCCCCTTAATCAGGTCGTTCCCTTCACCGCCGTCGATGATATCGACCAACGATGAACCCGTGATATTGTCGTCGCCTTCGTTGCCTTGGATGTTCCCTCCGCCGGTAGACAGCTTGATGATGTCATTCTGCGGTCCGCCTTCGATCGTGGCGTAGCCACTGCCTTCCATGGTGATAACGTCTTTGCCCGAGCGCCCGTAAGCGGTGACGTCGACGGACACACCCGATAGCACCGTAAATGTGTCATCGCCGCCGAGCCCGTCGAATTCGATCGAGGTGACGCCGTCAAGTTCTTCGCGCTTACCCTGCGATTCGACTACATGTTTGCCGCTGACAGAGTCATAACTGACCGTGAATTGATCATTGCCTTCCGTCGTATTGAACTTCAATACGCCAGCATCGACATAGGAGTGCGAAGTGGCACTGCTGGTTGGTCGCGGCAGCGAAAAATCCAGCAACACGACGTTGGCCAATTCGTACTCCTCGGCAGCGACCTGAACCCATTTACCAAACGCGCGAAAACCGATTTCGTAGTATGCAAACAGGCTGGCCGCTGCCTGACCGCTCACGTCAAATACGTGCAGCGGACCGAGTTCGAAATTCGATTGAATTTCATCAAAGCGCACCTTGCCGTCTTTGACAGTGTCATGCAGATCGAAATAGACATCTAATTGAATACCGCCACCGACACCTACTCGGGCCACGGCCACGTTGACTTCCGCCGCGGCCTTGAGTGCTCCGGTCAACGTGACCTCAGGAACGTCGGGCCCCGAGCCGTCGACGGAGGCGGTATCGCTAATGAAAAACCCCTTCATAATCGACCCGGGCGTGCCGAACTCAGCGAATTCGCGCAGACCATAGGTATCAAAGCCGAACGCGAAATCAACGGTAGCACCCACGCTACCGGTAATTCGAGTACCGATGGGCCCAATGACCGGGAAAAATTGGCTGTACTCAAATTGAGCCTGCAGGGAGGGCATGTCATAGCCAAACAACGTCACATCCTGCCCTAACAGCAGCCCGAAGGCTGACGCAGGATTCTCCAGAATAGGAAATTCAAATCCGCCACCGGTAGTGGTTAGTGATTTATTAAAGGCCGCCTTTTGATCGGCCGGCGCCGCGTTGATTTGTGACTTGATATCATCGTAAGTCTTTCCTACGGTTGTTATTGGTGCCAGGTTTCCAAGTCCTCGCCCCGACTTGGCAAGCATCCCGTCGATGCTAAACCCACCTAAATCGATCCAAGTCGCACCCGTGAAACCGCCCAATTGCTCGGCTAGATCGGCGATGTCACCAACGGCGTAGATGAAGTCGTTGTAGTCGCCGTAGCCAAAGAAGCCTGCGAGATCCAGCAAATTGATGTCGCCACCCAAGTCGCTAATCACTGGCAATGGCTCGCGCAATACATCCAGCACAGGCTTTAGAGGATCGAGAGCCCGATTGACATTCTCAACGATCGGCGTGAGGAAGTCTGACAAGAATGAGCCGAGATTCATTTGAACCGTACCGAACTCAATCTCGGGTGCACTCGCCAAATCGGCGAAACTGTCGACAGTCCAATCCAAATTGAAATTCGTCTTCATCTGCGGGAGAGCAGCCTGGGCGCCAATGCTGGCTACCAATTGCCAGTCAATAACCGCAACCTTGTTGTTGTCCCACCCAGTCTGCGTCCCATGCGTTTCCTGAACACCTCCGCCAGCGTTCTGGGACTCTAGGACATTTCCCGTAAATGAGGTGCTTAATGGAGCCGAGAATATCTCTCCCAACGATAAGCGACCATCGGCACCCGGATTGATATCGATATCAAACTCCGCCGCTACCACCGTTTGATTGTTGGCTAACTCAAACTGCAGGAATCCCAAATCGGCTTGAAAAGGACCTCCGTTGAGCGATGCCTGGAAGTCGATATGTACATCGTCCGACTTCGAACTGTCTAGTCGCACATAAACCCCGCTGCTTTCGTCGATACCAACGCCGATGTCCATCCGGAAATTGGTGACTAAATCCAGCAGCAAATTGTTGGGCAGCGCCAGACCTAAGCCCGGCAAGTTTAAGTCGAACTTGACGTCGGGGATCTCCATCGATCCACCCAGGGAAACCTCGAATTCTACATAACCCGCGCCGGTCGTGACCTCCACATCGCTCGGGTCCACCTC
Source organism: bacterium (assembly GCA_024743355.1). Classification (GTDB taxonomy): domain Bacteria; phylum Planctomycetota; class Planctomycetia; order Pirellulales; family Pirellulaceae; genus Aureliella. The sequence goes on along the minus strand of JANSWS010000042.1, from coordinate 11,538 downwards.
GATAGGCGTTCCCTGGTTCGGGCCATCGCGGTTGAGCAGGAAACCCAGGCCATTTAACTTTTGAAACAGTTGGTTCTGCAGCGTGTCAATAGCCGTTGGACCAAGTAGGCTAGCGGTCGAAATATCTCCTACCTCATCTCTAAGATCGATGACAAAACGAGTTAGGTCATCCAACTGATTTCCGATGATTGGCAGGTTGATTTGGTCCAACCTATCAATCAATTTGTCCTCCAACAATTCCAGCACTGCATCCCATCCATCGATGAAAGCGCTCAAATTCGTGGTCGGATCGAATAAGGCAAGTTCGGCAGAAAAATCAGGCAGCGTGACATTGAGACTGCCGGGATCGAGTAAGTCGGGGGCCACAATCTGAATTGGCCCGATCAGATCTCCTACGTTCGGCGAATGCACTGGCAGCGATGCATCGGCGCGCCCGGTAAAGGTCACGTCCAAATCGCTGAAATCCAAATTGTCCAAGTATCGCCGGCCGTCGCCATCGGTATCGCGAACGGTTGCATTCAGAGAGGCGGGAAGCGCGTTGTCATCGATCCCGTCGTTGTTGGCATCGACCCATCCATCCGCATCGAGTACCGCATAGCCGTCGACGATATGGGCTCCCAATGGACCGACCGCCGCAGACATGTTGATGATCAGTTTCTCGGCGGGGCTACCAAGGGCCTGCGACGTCGCAACGAAAGCGGTGATTGCCAGAGATGTTCCTTGCTCTGCAAGGGTCGGACCTGTGTCGCTGGTATACAAGAACGGACGCAAATCATCGGGATCGCTCAAGTCGATTCCGAGAGCCAGAGTGAATTCCGATTTGACATCAGCGTTCAACTTGGCCTTCGTACTGGCGGAAAAGAACTTACCGAAATCGTCGTTCAGTTCAAAATCGAGCCCAAGTTGCGATGTGGCGGAGTCTTTAACGCGGAAGACAATTTTGATCGCGTCGTCGGAATAAAGTAATTCCAGATCCGTTCCAGGAATACTTAGGCCCGCCTCTAAGGCTACCTCCAAGTCCTGCAGGGATGCGGATGGATTGCTCTGGAGATCATCTATTGTCGTGGACAGTTTGTCTGCGAAATCCAGCAGATCGGAAATGCTGACCGAGGTTCCCGGAATCGGTTGACTGATTGCAGCCATACCCTCAAACGATCGCAGCAAATCGACGGCGCGGCGTAGGCTGTCCAGAATGCTGGGTTGATAGATCGACAGCCCTTCGATCCGACCCGATACAGGACTGACGGAACTCAGACCCAACTGGCCGAGGATGCCGGATCCATTGAATCCGGACAAGTTGAACGGCCCGCTACCGATATTGTCGTTGAGGATCAATCCGCGACCGTCTGGACTGAAATCAACGGTGACTTTCCCCTGCGTTTGGAGCCGCACCGCATCGATCAAGTTTCTAAAGGTGACTACGCGAGTGCGTCCCACTCCGGTAATGGACGGGTCGACGACGCTCAGATCAATATCAAATGTGTTACCACCTACCTGCACGCGCACGTCTGGCAGATTATCCGCCAACTGCAAAGTTTCTCCGAGGATTCGTTCCAGGTTCATGTCTGGATTCAATCCAAACGCGTTTAACCCCTTGAACCCTTCCAATGAATCCATGTCACGAAGATAAACCGATGGTTCTGTACCATCGTGAATGTCAGCCCAAGAGACGATGACTGCCGCAGTCGGGGGCAGCGACAGGCCGGCAATCGAACTGTTGAGGACAATAGGCAACTCCAGATTCAGATCGCATTCCAGGTGAGGCGTCCCGATGACGTCCATCACATCCTTCTCAACCATTTCGCTGAGGAATATCTTGCCATCATTGTCCGGATCCTGCAGCTGCAGCTGTAAGACCGCCGTCGCCTCGCCGGTACCATTCTCAACACCAACGTCCACAATGCCGAAGCTGGCCGTCGCATCGATATCGTCTGCGGTAGCCTGCACCGTCATCTTGGCGTCAAAGTTTTGGACGAACAGCCGATTGGCCATCGACTCGCCATGCAAAGCCCGTCCCTCGATGACTCCGTCATCATCATCGTCCTCTGCCAGTATTCCCAGGATGATCGGGGCGAATGAACCTTCCTCTTCATTGGCCACGACGCGAAAACGCTCCGACAAATCGGCCTCGGCATCGTAGGTCAGGTCCGTCAGATTGAGTCCATGGCCGGATTCATTGGGAATAACCAGGACCCGCTTAGGATCGCCCGGCGTCAATCGAGACGCGCCTTCAATCTCTGAAATGACTTGTCCAATGTTTGTGGCGGCGGAAAGATTGACATTGAAAGACGTCCCGTCGCTTAGGTAAACCTTCAAGTGGTAGGGCTTGCCTGATTCGAAGCCCATACCCCAAGAGGGTAGCGAACTTACAGCAGTTCCATTGGACAGCGCCGGAATCCCCAATCCCAAGGGCGAAAGCTCGACCCCAAGTGTAAAACTGCCCTCCAACCGGCTCCACAGATCCACCTGACTCAAAGATTTGAGGTCGATTAGACCACCGAAGTCTTGATCCAATTTGAGATTCGATGAACCCAACAGCCGCTCATGCAAGAAGTTCACATCCGCAGTGATCAGCTGATTCGCTTGATCAAAGTTCAGGGCAAAAGCACCGGGACTCAACCCCAAGGCTTCCAAAATGATCTGCTCCAAATCCTGAACAGAATCAAACCGCAGCTGATTCACCGCCTGGTCGTTCTGGAATCCAAGCGCCTCGACGCCGACCGCGGTCTGCCCTTCGGAGTTGGAAACTCGAATGCCGCTCACTCCGGGCACAAGCGAACGCAAGGCCAGCCGATTCTCGACAACGACAGCGCCGACGAATCCGGCGAAATCGGTGTCATCCAAGGCGGTCGCAATGGCTGACGAAAGATCATCCGCCAGATCATCCAATGTGCTGTTGTCACCCGTAGTACTGACAGATAGCGAAACGGTCACCGTTTCGCTGTCGTTAACTGTCAACTGAAACTCGGTCGGGCCGGCGAGTTTCGCACCGGACTTAGGCTCAGACTGCGCAACGAGTTGCAGTTGATGCAAGCTATCTAAGACGATGCTCTTGAGATGCTCGCCAAAATCTCCCCACGATCCGAATGCTCCCCCGCCGAGCGGCAGAGTATCTTTGAACGCACCAAAATTCCCCAAACCGCTAAACCAATCGGCCAACTGCGAACCAACATCGGCCAGCTGCTGTGGCGAAAGGTTACCCAGCAAATTCAACACATCATCCAGATCACCGGCGGGCGCGACCGAAGGAGAAATCCCTTGGGACACTTGACCGCTCGCAAATCCAAGCTGCAACAAACCGGATACCCCTGGCTGAACAGGCAAGTCCTCGAGTTCCAGTTGTCCTATGGAAGTATTTTGCCCAACGATCGCCAGCTTGTTGCCCTCAGCAACCACAGCAATGTCGCCTTCGTAGGCTGTTCCTAGCAACGCAGCCTCGATCGCGTCTTCAACGTCCGCTGCCAAATCGACCAGCGAAGCATTGTCATTGGTCCCAAGCGGATCGAGGTTCACATTGACATTAGTCACCCCATTTACGGTCAGCGCGAAGGCAACTGGCTGGCCATAGTTTGACGTGGCTGCAGGTGCCTGCTTTGCCGTCAGCTTGGCCTGATTCAATCCTAGCAACAGCTTGAACTCGCCGGGGATCGGTTGGCCGCCGAGCAAGGTTTCGTAGAACAGCACACCGTCGAGATTGCAGGTTACTTGAATCGAATAGTCTTCACCTAATTTCAGCGTGTCCAGGTCGCCGACCAGGATCGGTTCCCCGCCAGCCAAATCACTGGTGAATCCTGCGCTGCCGTGAATGTAGCTATTGTGAGTGCCCGGTACCGCTATCGTACCTGTGTCGATAATGCGACCTTCCAACAGACCAACTTTAGCTTCGAGTTCGATCGTGTCGACCAACACGTCTACATTGGCGCTAAAGTCATTCAGCTGCAATGAGATCGTTTCCGCAGTAGGCTTGCTGGAGTTGGTATCCCAAGTCAATCCGAAATCGAGCGTTCCCGTCATTTCTGCCCGCGCGGCAATGTCGTGCGGAATGTTCGCGCCCAATTCCGAAAGTACTTCCGCAAAGTCAAATTTTCGGTCTCCGGTTGAGCCTTTGCCATTCAGCGATAGATGCAAGGCGGCAATACCAGTCGTCTTATTGAACTCGCCTTGAGCAGCAATCGACCAGGCGGTGAACCCACCTTTGTATTGGTCGTCGCGCTCCGTCGCTTCACCGATGTAAAAGTTCAGGTCAACTTCCGGCAGATTCATATCCGGCTGGTAGCCTTCGATCGTTATCTTGCCAGCAGCCGGTGAAACAAGCGCATAGGTCTCGGGGTTAAACGTCAATGTCTGCGTGCTACCGACCTGAGTTAACGGGTCGCCCGCCGAAGCTTTGGCAAACAACCGCCACTGCCATTCGTTCGCTGTCCCTGTCTTCACAAAAAACAGCTTAGCTTCGTGAGCGATTCCGCCGCCATCAAAAACTGCGAGCGGCAGCACGTGGTTATAGGAGGAGGAATCGTCTTTATCGAAGGTTGAATTGGAGGGTACGCTGGCTGTGCTGGGCAGATTCAAAAACAGACTCATTTCCGTGCGACTCAAAGTTTCGGCCAAATCGCTTGGTTTCGGCGAACTGCCCGAAGTAAGCAAGCCGCTCAAGGTAGAACCAATCGACGAGCCACCTCCGGTGAGCACCTTGTTTAGTCCCAGTGAATCGGCCAATGTGGCCGGCGCTGCATCTGTCTCCTCGGTCTCCTCACTGATCTCTACCAATGCCGGCAGTTGCTTGTCCAGTTCCGAGTCGATCAGATCATCCAACCACTCCAATACCTTTTGCAGGCCATTGTTCACATCCTCGTCGACCACCGCGTCCGGGAGTGGCGGGAAGTAACTAGTTTTCGGCGGTTCAATATGCACATGCAACGTGCTGGAAAAGGCCGCGTTCACGGTGGCGATCGGCACATCGCGACCATCATTGATTGCATCAGCGAAAGCTTGGTCGCCGGTGACAACTTCCTTGAGCGTTACTCCTGCATAGGCGGCCACCTCCAAAGCGACGATCAGCCGAGCGACATCGCTAGCAGATGTCCCGCCGGCGATCGCGAGATCTACCGCCATCCCAGCGTCGTGATGTGGGTGCGGGTAGGGATAAGCGGGATCTCCAGGACCATTGTTCGCACTTATCGCCTCGATGATAACCATCATGGCCACTGGATTCACGCCGGTTTTGGCTTCGCTGGCACCCGCGCGAATCGTCTCGATCAGCCAGTTTGTACCGTGGAAGCGGGCTGGCGATTCTGGGGAAAAAGGTCCCATGATCAGCTCAAAATGATCACCGGCTTCCTGAGTCAGTTCTTGCCACCGTGGACCATTGAGCGCATTGACATAGTTGAACGCCACCCCAGCTAGGTGATCACTCTCGGTAAACGGGGCGTCATTCGAGCTAGCGGTGAACAGTCCTGCGGCATGGCGAGTTCTCGGTCCCACGATTCCATCGACAACCAACTGCTTTCCTTCCCAGTCGGGATAGTTCCAGTAGCGCAGCCTCTGTTGCATCGCCGCAACTTCGTAGGTGCTGGTTGCTCCGCTTACAACCCGTTCTACGTCATTGACGATCGCCGCTCCTGGTAGTATCGCCAGGTCGTGACTGCGGGCCGTAAACAGATGTAATGCACCGCCCACCTTGGCCAGGGCCCAACGGTCACTCGAATTGGGATCTGAAAGCAACCACTGTCGAATTGGTTCCAAACTACCTATATCGATATCGCGTGATTCGATCGTCGCATCCGTTGGGATAACCGGGGAAGATGGATTACCGGGTGCGCCAACCAACTCCGCGTTGAGCGCTCCGAGTTTAAAAGCCGTCGAAAGCCCCGAATCCAGCACTCCAATGACGTCTCCAGCTTTCTCTGACGGCACATACCCGAGCGAATCACCACTGCGATACCAAAGGCGCATCTCCCCCTGAAAACCGAAAGCGGTAGCATCAGCATCCATAGTCGAAAGCGCACCGTGCGTCGGTGGAGCAAGATACAATCGACCCGTCGATGAAAACTCGGTCGTTGGTTTCGCACTCGGCCCCGCAACGCGCTCGCTAAAGAGCACATGCGACACGGTTTCGCCGCTGATCTGCAGATGATGATCTTTGCGTAGGCTATTCTCCACGACATGGAGCGGAAGCGACGTGCCTCCGCTCGGCGAGAGAATATCCCATCCAACGATACTGAAATCGGTACTTCCGGGATGAATTGCCGAGAGCTCTACCTCCAATAAATCACCAGTGCGGACGCCCGATCGCAAACGGACATTGTCGACGTGGACAACCGAATCCAACGGTCCTACATCGAGAAAGCTGCGAAATGTCAGCGTGTCGACAGTGCCCCGAAGATGCCCCGGCACAACAATTTGTTTGGTCCCAAAGTCGCTTGTAGAGCTGTTCAACCAATAGCTGCCAACCAGTTCGTCGCCGATCAGCACCTGCAAGCGTTCGCTGTTGCCAGCTGTCGCAATCTTCATATCAAACTCAAGCACATTCGCTTGAGGGTGAAAATACAGCGCATTGTGAGTTCGACTTGGGCCGGATGCGTTCAGCTCTAAGAAGAAGTTGCCCGCATCCTCCGCGACAAGAGCGTCTCCACCACCGGGATGGTGGGACCAGCCGGGCACCAGATTGTCTGCAAAGGGCGAGGGTGCCGGCGCATACTCGAACTCGTCTCCAGGGTGCTCAAAGCTACCGTTGTAGACCAGCGATGCGAAGCTCCAACCCGGCTCCTGACGAGTCGATGCGAAGCGCGCCCGCTGTACGGAGTCGGTAATGGTCGAGGGACTGAACGCAGTCGGTGTGTGCTCGTGATCCTGACCGTTAGAGAAAAAATTGAAATCGTTCGAAGGTCGATTGTCGGTTCCGCCAGTAAGCTGACTGAACGCATAACCATCGGTCGAGGCAAGATCTGTCACACTCTCCAGATAGACGTCGGCCCAAACCGCAGAGTGCGGATTGAGCACACTCAGGTCACCAACGTCGTCGTTGTCGTTTAGCAGCGTGTTATAGGCGCCGGGAATGGGACGCCCTTCCGGAATCAATGGGATCGGTCGAGTTTGATAGTACACATCCGCAAAACTGACATTTTCCCAAATCGTCGCTCCGTATCCTTCACCAGTTTCGGGCTGAGGCTTTCCTAAATCAAACAACCTCTGATCTTCATCGACAGGAACGCCGCCTTCATCAAAGTCATGTGGATCCAAAAAGGTAACTTGGTCGACTGGTACATCGAAGGCCGCAAGACGCTCGACAGCTTCACTTGTCACTGCTGTGCCAAAACTGTGGGCAATAAAGTGAAACCTAGGATTAGAGTCCGGCATTAGAGGATTCAGCAGATCCAGCCCCACCAACGTGTTGAACAGTGCATCGCCGGCGGCTTCCCCCCAGCCCGCGCTGAATTCATTCGACTCCGCAGCCCAATCAAACAACAGCACCAATTCAGTGGGATTCGTGCCGACCAGAAGCGAGCCGTTACCAAGCCCGTCATCACCGGCAGTCGTATCCATATCAAATCCAGCGACTGTCGCCTCCGCTCGCAAATCGTAGTCGAGCAACCAGGTGTCATTTCCAGGACCATTCTCTGAGTCAGCTCTCGATTTTATTGCTTGAGCCAGCGGTAACATCGAGTCCCCGTCAGCTTCACCAAACTGAAACCCGTGAGTGACGACCGTGACCCCCTCAATTGCACTTATGTGGGGGGCAAGTGTATTCGCAAGCGTTGCCAGTGATTGCAGTTCCGCAGTCAGCAACCGCCTGGCTTCCAACTGCTCCAAAGACTTAAATAACTTCGTTCGCCTGATCCGTCGCTTGAATCTGGAATTCTTGCCGGCGAGAATCTTTGACTTTCGATTCAGTTGATGAGCTCTGGTTACTGGCATGAGAATTCTCGTTCACTAGTCGCGTACTGGATAATCCGACGCAAGAATTTTTTTGTCCCGGGCATAAATCAGCAGGAGAAATCAACTGCCCTCCTGCAGGGCTGCGGGATCTTCCAGACCGCCTCTGGTTCCATGGCATCGCCCCAAGTGAGACGCTCTTGGTTGATGCGAACAGCCCCCGCACCTTTTAATGCGAGAAAACAGAATGAATCGTCCGGAAGTTTTTCAGGAAAAATTCGGGCAATTCTCGTAGGGGCCTTGGCCTAACGCGCCGTCAGAGCCTGCACAGCCCGATCGTGGGCTTGCTGGTCACTAGGCTGGCTCGCGGGTCGCCACCTAGCGGCCCGGCGTGGCATCCAGAATTAGCAACTCGTGCTGGTTGCAGATGCTGATGAGACGGTTGCCGTCCTGGGAAAAATCCAGGTCCAGTACCTGCCCGGCGACCAACGGATACTCCCAGCAGGCTTGGTCTGAGTGGCCATCCCATAATCGCAACATGCGATCGTAGCCTCCCGTGGCAATGCGGCTTTGATTCGGCGAGATGGCCAATCGCAAGGCGTTGGTCCGATGGGCCAGGGCGCTGTAGATCATTTCGCCCTGGGGCATCGACCAGAGCTTTACAGTCCTATCCAACGAAACCGTGCCCAACAAACCCTGACTGCCAAATCGGATGTCCCGAATACTCGCGTCATGCGCCTTCCAAGACTGCACGACCTCGAGTGTCTTTGTGTCCAAAATGCAAATCTCGTTGTCCGAATCAAAAGCCAACCAGTTTCCTTCCGGCGACATATCCATGGCCAGCCCCGAACGCAAGCGAAAAAGCAATTTTTCGCTCAACGAGGACGTAGTCAGACAACGCAATTCTTTTCTACCATCAGCATAGCGTGCGACAAAAAACACGAGCCTTCCATCAGGTGAGACTTTCAGATTACCTAACGAAAACTCATGGGGCGACTCCCATGAAAAGCGTTCTTTACCGCTTTCTAGGTCCCAGCCCAGAACCGAAGTGTCACTGGTTCCGACCAGCAAATTCGCCTCATCAGCAAAGGCTACGTCCCAATTGCTTGAGGCTTGCTCCCAGCGATGCAGGACGCGCCCCTGAAAGTCATAGACAGAAACATTTCCACGACCACCGATGGCGATTCGCTCCGCTCCGGCCATGGCCAAACACCAAGCCGGCATGTCCAGCTTGATGTGCCGCACTGAGCTTTCGTCGTAGGGATACCAACACATCACACGCCCGTCCGCACCGCCAGAAAGAACGCGGTAACCGTCTTTTGCCGTGGCAAGGGCGTAGACTCTGCCTTCGTGGCCGGCCCACTCAAGCGTCGTGGGTGTATCCCACACATCTTTTTCCACGGGTACGATTCTGAGGTTACCCGTCTGATCGCCGACCACGATCGACAGTCCGTTGCTAGAAAATGCGATGGACCGAATCCCGTCTGGAAGCCGTCTTTTATAGGCCCACACTCCGTCTCGAAAGTCTCGAACGGTGAGCAAGCCATCCACGGTCGCTTGAGCCAAGTCACCAAGGTGGGAGAATTGGACTGAGCTAATGGAGTCCGCCCGGATGTTGCGGTAGTGAGACCGCAAGGATCGCGTCGTCAGATCCCAAACGGAAATCTCGGAATTGCTGTCGGCAGCGGCGACCAGCCCCTCCGGTGAGACGCTCAAAGTTTCCAACGCGGCTTCGTGCTCGTTCAAGCTTCCCTGGGCTTCGCCAGTATCTGCGTTCCACACGCGGACCGTTGGATCATCACCACAAGTTACTAACAGGTCTGTGCCTGGCACAAAAGCAACCTGGAACGCCAAACCGGGGTGAGCGTCCACTGAGAATACGAGTTGCTGGTTGTCGAGGGCCCACACTTTGAGAGTTCCATCGTCTCCACAAGCTGCAATACGCTGTCCGTCCGGCGAGAAGGCGAGCCCATTGGTTTCGCCCTGTTGGGTGTCGATCTCCCAACACGCTTCGAGCTTGTCAGACCGAAACGCTCGAATCCATCCATCCGCACCGGCCACAGCAAACATCGATTGGTCTGGGCTGAATTCAATGTCGTAAATTGCCGCTCCTGTACTGGCAACTTCGGTACCGGTGACCTGCTGCTGCTTCCACAGGAAATGCCATTCAAATCCCCGCAAATCTTTCTCACCGCCTGTGGGGATATGTCTAATGAGTCGTCCTCGGGCCGATTGCACATCCCCTCGTCGCCAATCTTGGTTTGCCAAGGCAACATCCGAAGCGTAGAACAGGGCACGCGTATCCTCAGCTCTTGCACGTGCGATTTCCTCGGCCTCCTCTGCCTTGGATTCCGCGATCGTTGCTCGAATCGCCCAGAAGGCACTAGCCAATCCCCCGACGGCGATGGTGCAAATAACCATCAACAAAGCTGCCAGCGGCTGCCAATGACGGCGTGCCAATTTTTTTAGACGATAAAAGTTCGACGGCGGATGGGCTTCTACCGGCTCACCACTTAGAAATGCTTGGATGTCCTTGGCTAAGTGACTCGCAGACTCATAGCGGCGACTTCTATCCTTCTCTAGGGCTTTCATGACAATCCAATCCAGATCGCCCTTCAAACCCTCTCGCAGCCGTGCCGGACTACAACGGCGATCGTTCGCCACGGTTGTTAGATTGTCACCGCGTAACGTACTTACCATGGCGCTCGGACGACTAGGTTCCACTTCGCGCACTAGCCGCCGGAATTCGTCGATACCAACCTCCTTCAACGTCGACTTATCGAACGGAGGCCGACCCGTAATCACCTCGTACAGCAACACACCCAGTGAATAGACGTCACTGCTGGTATCAATGTCGATAACCCCCAGGCCTGCCTGCTCGGGGCTCATGTAGAGCGGCGTGCCGACCAACTGCGAGAATTGCGTGTAGATCGTTTCCTCGGACAGCTTCTGATCCACGGCTTTGGCAACTCCAAAATCGATCACCTTGGGAACGATTCTTCCATCGATTTCGGACACCAGCACATTGGATGGCTTGATATCCCGGTGAATGACTCCCTTTTGATGGGCGTGCTGGACAGCCAAACAAACCTCGAGCATGATTTCCAGACGCTGCTTTACGCTGAGTTGCTGCTCATCGCAGAACTCCGAAATGGGCGTGCCTCGGACCAGCTCCATGACAAAGTAAGGCAAGCCCCGGTCGGTAACGCCACCATCGAAGATTCGCGAAATGCTCGGATGATCCATTAGGGCCAGCGCCTGCCGCTCCGCTTCAAATCGAGCCAAAGCGTCCTTCGATGCCATGCCTGGCTTGATGACCTTGAGAGCGACCTTCCTGCGAACGGGTTTCGCCTGTTCGGCAATGTAGACGACGCCCATTCCACCTTCGGCCAGCAGTTCACGAATCTTGTAGGGCCCCACCATGGCTCCCAATTCGATGCCCGTCAAAGAGTCTAGAGCATTGGGAACCGTTACACTCGCATCGTCTGTAAGTTGCTGGAGAGCCTTGTCCAAGGGGCCGTTCTCCCCAGCCCTCCTTGCGAGAAGCATGGCTTCCAATCGAGCACGCAGCACGCGATTTCCGCCACAACGCTCATCCAAATAGACAGACCGCGCGACCGAATCGTCGATGCGAATCGCCCCAAGGAAGATCCCCTTGATGTTCTG
>JANSWS010000157.1 GCA_024743355.1 bacterium | reverse complement strand
TAATTTGGCGTTCACTCGAAACCCTCCGTTGAGTCGGTAGATTGAAGTCTTGGTAACCTCCAATACACCCATAAAACGCCGAGGGTTTTCGAGTTTTTCTCTTTTTTCTAAATCAGGCGCTCGCTTGATTGAGGACTAGTCGCCCGTCATATCGGAGGTGCGGATCCCGAACTTGAAATGCTACGCTGTGGTGAGCTTCAGTTGGACGTCTCACTGGATGACACGCCCATCGTGCAAGAAATCGCACGCGACGGTATCGCGATTCGAGAAATCGGATTCCGCCAGAGAAAGGCTGCCGCGTAGACCTTTGTCGGAAAGTCGATGAAGCGCTAGGATTTGTAATCAAATTCTGCCTCGATGGTTGCCCCCACAAGTGGCAACTGTGCAGGACGAGCTACTTCATGCGTCGCTACACTACTTGCGACCGGCCCGTGCAAAGACTTGAAGTCTTTGAAACGAGCAGTGGTGTTGCTGGGCTACCACTCTCATTCGCTATGCGCGTGCTTGTTGACTTCGGGTACAAGCGTGGATGGGTTAAACTCCCTCAAACCAACGTGGGCACCGAAGGTCGGTCAGGTGACAATTCGAAGATCCATCTCGTTTCGCCAACAGATCTTGGTGCGGTCCGTTCGTCCATGGAGGAAGCGGCATGAAACGCAGCGTAATCACACCGTTTGCCCTTATGATTTTGTTGTTTTCCGTTTCGATCTCAGTTCGTGAATTGCATGCGGAAACCATTGTCGCCAAGGGTTTCACGCTTGAGATTCCGGACAGTTGGGAGGTGATTCAACAAGAGAAAACTATTTTCACGGTACGTGCTCCCCAGGATCATGCGGATGATTCCTTCGGCGAGAATATTCGCGTCCTTCGACACTCTGCGGGTAAAGCCTTGACTGCCGACGAGGTTCTGGCCCGGCAAAAGAGCAATACAGGTCGCTTCAAACTGATAGGTGAAGGCAAGGTTGAGACGGCCAAGATTCCGATGGTTTGGATGGCAATTGCGCCTAAAACGCCGCGTGATGAGCGAGACCGGTTGGTCAAGATCGACTTCATCTCAACTTTCGGTACGGATATTGTGGTGTTGACGGCAATGGCCGAACCGGAAGTATGGCAGACTTACCTGCCGACTTTCAAGAAAATAGTTTCATCGTTCGCTCCTGCATCCCGTGACGAACCATGAGGGCCGGAGCTAAGAATGAGGAATCGAGAAAGCCCCCATTGAAGTCTCGGCGATCTAACGTCAATTTCACTGGATGACCTGCCGACTGATACTCGCAAACAGTGTGCCTAATATAGGGGCCAGTGTGAGCGGTACGGATCTTATCAGCTTGTATCGATCCCCAGATTCCGTGATGCTCACACGAGATGTTGCAGCCCAAAATTTACGAAGCGGGAAAATTAATGGCAGGTTCGCTCAAGCAATCAACCGCGTGACGATCTTGCATTAAAATGGTCAGCAATCCATCACTGCTTTTGAAATCTGAAGCCGAAAACCGGGAGTCTTCTGTGAACCGTTTTATTTCGCGAGTTTTGCTGGCTAGCGCCTGCCTGTGCATCGCTGCGAGTGCCCACGCCCACTACTTGTGGATTTCGGTCGATCGCAATCGGGAAGCCAAGACCGGCACCAATATCTACTTCGAGGAAGCCCCACAAGCAGGCGACGGGTTCTATCTGGACCACTTTTTGGGCAAGAGCAGTGTCTGGATTCGTACGATCAAAGACCCTGCTCCGGACCCAGTCCAAGCGGAGGAGATTCAGGATGGTGACCAGCGATGGATGCGTGTAGCTCTACCGGCGGCCAATGAATACAGCGTCGATGCTTATGGTAAGTTTGGTGTATACGAGTACGGCCAAACCAAGGTACTGCTGCACTACTATGCCCGCAATCTCTCCGTCAATTCTCACGATGCGATGCACGAGTTGGGGCGAGCCGAGCAGATGGACCTCGATTTGGTTCCCCACGATGTGGGAGAGCAAATCGAATTCACGCTTCTGTGGAAGGGCAAGCCGGTTGCCGATCGTATGGTGTTCATCCGCGGTCCTCAGGGATTCCGAAAGAATATCGAAACCGATGCTGAGGGCAGAATTGAATTGGAGCGTCCCTCATCCGGAACGTTGACTTTGCGGAGCAGCGTCGAGTTTCCGACACCTGGGCAAGAGAACGGCCAGGCTTACGAGCTTGTACGGCATAACATCACTTTGGTCATGCCAGGCTCAACCCAAGGTCCCTGAGAGAAGAAAAGGGGTCAGGTCTCTTTTCTAGGGTGCATGGGCCGCATACAGGATTGGTGATGCCTGTACCGCCACGTGCTGGTGAAGTGAACGGACTGTATGCAGATATGTTGAACGCAACGCATTGCGACCGGCCTTGGTGTCCGATGCCGAGGATAGGCATTGGGGCTCGTTATGGCCTTGGCTGCAAAAGCCCGAGCCCAATGGCTGCCCTTGCCGCGTCTACGCGACGGACAGCCAAGTGGCTCGAACGTGTGAACGAGCCGCTTACCGGGGGTGAGATTGCATCGGTACGCAGGTTTGCACAGCGAGGCAAGACCCTTGGTGAACCAACCTGGGTTGAGTCGATTGCACAACGCCTGAGCCTGGAATCTACTATCCGTTCCCAAGGGCGACCTGTCGGAAAAAGAGACCTGACCCCTTTTAAGCTTTCGAACCCACGACTCGTCCAACAGGCAGTTCAGTTGCGATCTGAATTGCTCCAACGCCCGAGTGAACTTGGTAGCAAGTTTGTCAGACGCCCCGATGTTCTTGACCTTTTCGAAGATCAGGTTCGTTCTGTGAGTGTGAGTGGGACATAATCGGTTTTTCCGACCAGATTTCAAGGGTTTCAACGGAGTTCGACCTCCTCAATAAGCCCCCCTTTTTTACCGCGGGCAAACGGTGCTGGTGTGTCGTCTCAATTGTTTGGAACATAAGAGAACGGAGGAAACAGAGTAAGCAAACATCATCGACCTGGAGTCCAACGGAGGGCAAAGAGCAGAATTGAATTGGAGCGTCCCGCATCCGCAACGTTGCATCCGGAACGTTGGCTTAGCGGAGCAGCGTCGAGTTTCCGACAGCGGGGCAAGAAAACGGCGAGACTTACGAACTTATCCCTCACAACATCACTTTGGTCACGCCAGCCTTAAGCTCACCCAAGGTTCCTGAAAAGCTATTAGGGCCTGCTTGCAGCTGGGCCGACATACTCTTTGGCGATGACGACGTTGTCGAAGTACACAATGTTTTTGGTCTGCTTTGTCCAGCGATCCGTCACATAGCTTTCCAGGGTAAATGCATTCGCAAACAGCGTGGGGCTGGTTCGCCAGTTGAAGCCTCGCCAATGGCCTCGAAGCTGTCCATCAATCCAGTACGCTTGCTCGCCATCATCCTTGCCGGGCGTGTTGTGTTGCAGCATGAATTCAACGCAAATCCAAACCCCTCGCTCTATATTGGGTTGCGTTACTGGGCGGAATCCGTTGCCCCAATACTTGCCATCGGGGCTGGCCTTCATGGTGTGCCAATAGCTATAGAAGTTCCAGCGCCCCGGCGGAGGCCAGTTACCCCAGTTCCCCCAGGGTTCGATGGCAGTTGAGAAGCGTTCGGTTCCATCAGGCAATTCCCCCGCACCGCCGAATCCAGTCCAGCGTTCACCACCCTGCAGCGACTTGTTGGCACGCAGCGTGCAAAAGTGGTGCACGTAATCGCAGTTTTCATCGAACTTCGTGTAGAAGCGGATGAAAATTCGATTCGCGGATTCAAACCACTTGGTAAAGCCGCCGCCGTTGTTCTCTGTCAAGGTCGCGGTAACTTTCAGCGATCGCTTGCCCAAGAAAGCTGGATGCGAGCCTCTTTCCGCGGAACTCTGCGGCGAAGCCTGGCTGTCAGATTCGCTGGTATATTCCAGCGCATTGCCACGATTGTTGGTTTCGTCCCAGAGAGCTCCCAGCAAACCGGATTCGAAGTCTTCGGAAAATATCACAGCTGGGTGGCTGGAGATGTTTTGATCGTTCGCGAATGCGCTCGCCAGCCCGTTTCCCGTGGACAACGTGCTCTCGGCTACGAGCTGGATGTTTTCTTCTGCTTGCGCGGTACCTTGCACCGCTGACCCGAGGGTCGACATTAGGGAAAACATGGCCAAGCAGGCTTGGTAGTTGACAGAAATACTTCCCAAGATGTTCTCCTCTCGACTCGATGGGCAAGGCACACTAGCCGGTGATTCTACTCGGCTTTTTCCCAAAGCCGCAGTGCTCCTGCTCACGACCCTAGGAAAATGGAGGCAAGCAGCTCTCGCCGTAAGGAAGCTATTCGATCGATACACCGAAAAGCCACCCGATAAGCGACGTCACGGCCATGGCGACCGCGCCCCAAAAGACAACGCGTACCGCTGCTTTTACCACGGGAGCACCGCCGACAGATGCAGAAAGACCTCCGAGCGCCGCCAGGCCGACTAATGTGGTTGCGGCCACAGCAATCGTGGTCCACTCCGTCGGTGTCGAGAGGGCAACAAGCAAGGGCAGAGCGGCTCCGACGGCGAAGGATGCGGCGGAAGCCCAGGCAGCTTGCAGAGGCCGCGCTGCCAGTTCCTCGGTGATCCCCAACTCGTCGCGTAAATGGGTTGTTAGCGCATCCTTCGCAGTTAACTGTTCGGCAACTTGTCGGGCCAGCGGTCGATCCAATCCTCGCCGCATATAGATGTCGGTCAGCTCATCGAGTTCTTTCTCGGGAGTAGTTCGCAGTTCCTCCTCTTCTCGTCGTCGATCCGCCGCCTCGGTATCGGCTTGCGAGCTGACAGATACGTATTCCCCAGCGGCCATCGACATCGCGCCGGCAGTCAACCCCGCAACTCCTGCCAGCATGACTTGTTGGTAGTCCGAACTGGCGGATGCCACGCCGACAACAATACTGGACGTTGAGAGAATGCCGTCGTTCGCACCGAGCACGGATGCCCGCAGCCAGCCGATGTGTTCACTGCGATGCTTTTCTTCATGTCTCATTGTGATTCCATATGCAGCCTACGACCAACCAAGGGCGCGACTAATTGTCCAAGTCAGCTCAATCCAAGACACGGTTGCTCATATTCTCTTCAGTTCCTGTAACGTCTGACAATAAGGCGTGGAACGCCGCGCTACTTTTTGAGATCATACTGTACGGGTTGGCGTTCCAACGCGGTAGACTTGCTTCTTGCCCGATCAGGGACAGCCGACACTTGACTTTCGTACACCCCAATGCCTTACAGTTAACAACGAACCGTTAGATTCGACATGAAAATACAGCTTTCTCTGCTTGTTTGGGTCGCCTGTTTGTTGTGCGGTGATATTCTCGCTGCTGCTGAGAAACCCAACGTGGTATTGATCCTGAGCGATGACCAGGCATGGACCGACTACGGGTTCATGGGGCATGCGGACATACAGACGCCGAACCTCGATCGGCTCGCTTCACAAAGTCTGGTCTTCGAGCGTGGTTATGTTGCCGCACCTTTATGTCGGCCTTCGCTGGCGACGCTGATAACCGGACTCTATCCCACACAGCACGGGATCACAGGCAACGATGTCGATGGATACAACCATCGGGCCACGCTAGATCAGGCGGTACGAGACGTTTTCCACCGACACCCAAGTATTGTGAGACTGCTAACGGAAAACGGTTATTGGACGCATCAGTCGGGCAAATGGTGGGAGGGCTCCTGGCAGGATGGCGGTTTCACTCATGGGATGACACATGGCGATCCCACGCGAGGCGGTCGCCATGGCGACGCGGGCCTGACAATTGGACGCGAAGGCATGCGACCCGTGACGGACTTTATCGATCACGCTGTGCAGGAAGGAAAGCCGTTCTTTCTGTGGTACGCGCCGTTTCTACCACACGCACCCCACAATCCACCGAAGCGTCTGCTGGACAAGTACACTGTTCAAGGGCGGGAGGCGGACGTGGCTCGCTATTACGCGATGTGCGAATGGTTCGACGAGACCTGCGGTCAATTACTCGACTATCTGGAGCAAAAAGACCTCTCCAGGAATACACTGGTGTTCTATATCTGCGACAACGGCTGGGCCGCGGCGAGTACCAACGTCGATGATCCCAATCAAGAACTGTGGAAGGGATTTGCGCAACGGTCCAAGAGTTCCCCCTACGAAAACGGCATACGCACTCCGATCATGGTATCGTGGCCGGGACACATTTCACCGTCGCGTTCCGAAAGCTTCGCGCATGCGATCGATTTTCTTCCCACCATTGCCTCGGCGGTCGGCATTGATATCCCGAGCGATTTGCCGGGAATTAATCTGCTGGATGCCGAAGCATGTAGCCGACGGCAGCGGGTATTCGGCGTCACTCACTCCACCCACAACATGACGCCTGGCGATCCCAATGACACGCTGCAGTATCTGTGGTGTGTGGAAAGCGAATGGAAGCTAATACTCCGGCGGCAGGGCAAAGACACGACCAAGTACCAGGCATTGCACATCTGGGATCAGGCTCCCGCCCGGCTTTACAACATCAAGGCCGATCCCCATGAACGCCACGACCTGGCCGCCAAGCATCCCGAAATCGTGGCACGCTTGAAGGGGGAAATCGAAGCTTGGGCTGAGGGCCTTGCCCAGCCACACAGCGGCAAACCCTGACGCGTCCCGCCAGCGTCCGCCATCACAATGACAGCGTGAAAATCAATCATGCGACTGCGCGAACGCAGATTGAGGTGGCCAGGTACCGTTTGTCATCGCCCTATCCGGCTACCCTCTCTGTGATGGAGCTCGAAACTTGCGAGGCTGCTTGCCGGCAGCAGTTTGAGCAAATCGGGCTTCGTGCTTGGTGACCCTGCCTTGCGTGCGTTTTCGCCACAAGCGAAATGAGCTCGGTTTCATCGCGCGTCGCATCAGCTTGACCACGGCATCGGGTGAAAGTCCAAACTGCTCCCGGATCGCGTCGAAACTCGTACGATCTTCCCAAGCCATCATGATGACGCGGTCGACCTCGCCTCTCGACAGATTTTGCTGATGGTTACCCACCGACCGATTCCTCCACTAGCAACCAACGCATTCTGAATGCGTCCAAATTCAGACCGACATGCATTAGTACCTCGGTTGTTACCGTAGGTGTGGGTGGAAAATTAACACGAGCCCCGTGTTGATTCGGCTTCCTGGTGCTGGCCGGAGCCTATGGCATGCACCTCATTCCAAATTTCCGCTGTGTGTACAGGGGGATGCCAGTTCAGTCCTGAGAATTCCGCATTGATTTCGGAAAATCGGCCCAAGCTGACTGCTTGGAACTTCTCTCTTCTTTGGCATTACCACTCCAGCCTCGATGCAGCGGGATACTATCGCCGCCGGTCTCCGCGAGCAGCTCGAACAGGCGTTTGTCCATCTGCAATGCCCGCTGATGATGGTCGGGTTCGGCGAACAAATTGTGCAGCTCATGTGGGTCCGAATCCAGATCATAAAGCTCAGACACGTCCCACAAACCGTAAGCCCGAACATACTTCCAGCGCGGCGTCAACAATGCGTGCAAGGTGGGCGTCGAAGGTGCCCAACGTTCCCAGAAGTACTCGTACAAAAGTTCCGTTCGCCAGCCTTCGACATCTCCACCCTGAGCCAGCTGAAGTAGACTCATGCCATGAAACCTTTTTTCCGCCGCAATTCCAGCAGCTTGTAGAATTGTCGGGGCGATGTCGATATTGGCGGCCATCTCCCGGACGACGGTTCCGGGTGGTATGAGCTCGGGGCAGTGCATGATCAAGGGGACGCGAATGCTAGCTTCATAGGCGGTTCGCTTGTCGATCAGCCCCTGTTCACCCCACAGATGTCCGTTGTCACCCATGTAAATGATCAGCGTCGAATTCAATTGCTGCGTTTCGCGCAAGAAGTCGATAATCGTTTGGGTGCTCTCGTCCACCGAGAGCATGCTCTCGCAATAGCGGCGGTAAATGTCGTCGACCTGGCCTTGCGTGCCATGAAAGGCATGCTCAGCGCCATGCCAGGAATTCCTCTGGTTCCTGGCCCACATCGGTTTTAGCGCGTCCCATTCGGTACCCTTCGATGTGGGAAAAGGCTTAATCTCCGCTTTCGCATAGGTGCCCTGATGCCGAGGCGCGGGAGAAAAATCGTGGTGAATGGCTTTGTGCGAGAGATAGAGCATCCAGGGTTTTCCCCTACTCCCGCGATCCTGCAACCAGTTGATCGCATACTTGGTCAATTCGTCGGTAATGTACTCCGTTTGATCGACCCTCCGTCCATCGACATTGAGCTGGGCCTTACCACCACCGGGCAGTTCGGGAAAGTAATGACCTTGTCCGGTGAAGCTGACCCAGTGGTTCCAGCCCTTGCGCGGCTCATCGGAAGCATACCCCATGTGCCATTTGCCGATAAATGCGGTTTCATACCCCGCATCTTGCAGGTCCTGACTGAAGAAACGCAAGTCGTCCGGCATTCCGCTCTGGTTGTCGACTACGCGATGCGAGTGTGCATACAGCCCCGTTAGAATCGATGCACGACTGGGCGAGCAGAGTGAGGTGGTGACAAAGGCATTGGCAAATCGTACGCCTCCCTCCACTAACGAGTCCGCCGCAGGCGTCTTGAGAAATGGATGTCCCATACAGCTCAATGCATCATAGCGCTGATCATCGACCAGAATGAAGACGATGTTGCGACCAGCATTGTCCGCGAATGTAGCGTTGCAGAGCCAAGTGAGAACGATCCATAAAACTGTAGAGCAGTTCTTCATGTCAGGCGCTCGCTCCAGGACGGGTGACAAAAGATTCTCGCCCATCCAGCTTCCGGGCGTTAGACGAAAACCACTGAGTGATCATGGGCCCTCAAGGAAGGGCGTTTCGGTTCGCACGGGTAATCCATTGGAGAGCCTCCAGATCCGGGTTCTCCTGGGCATCCCGCAGCGCTCGCTTTCGAGTTTCATTACGCAAGTACGCACCGCACAAGTGATAGCCGACGCACCCAGGGTGAGCCCGCAGAGTCTCGAGCATGCGAGCGTAGCCTTGTCCGTCGTGCTGGGCAGATCCGTCTGCCTGGCGGATGGCGGCTGCATGATCGGCTAGCAGTACGGGCTTGCCGGTCTTATCGTGCCAATAAGTGAGATTTGCCGCTACCTTCTCTGGCGTGGAGAAGTGCTGAAAACTGAGCACATCCACGAAAGGCAACGCGGCTTCAATGACTTCCTCTGCAATTGGTCGTCCGGCTTCGTAGCGATCGCCCAGAATGAGATGATGCGGATCGTAGCGTCGGATCGCATCATGCGTGGTGCGATAATAGGTCGTGGCGAGATCGCGGAGCTCCCGGCGGCCGGCCTCAGTCGTCAGCCTCTGCGGGTCGAACAGCGGGCCCTTCCATTCGCTTTCGGGCCGAGTATGAATCCAGGTAGGGCAGTCGATATAGAAATAGCCGATCAGTTTTGGATCATCTTTCATCCGCGCACAGTGCTCTCGAGCTACATAGTCGCACCAGTCGACCCACTCCGAGGCTGAGAAATCGGCATGCCGCACCTCTGCGTCCCATTGATGGAAATCCGCGAAGGGCAGCTGATGGCAATAGGGCATATCCAGCCACTGATATTCCTCGAAGGTAAACGCTCGGGAGTGTCGATGATTGGTTGGACCACGAGTCACCACTTCCTGGGTCCAGCCGACCGAGTTGAAGCCCCAAGATTTCAAGTCTGGGGCGACGGCTTCCTTGAGCCAGCGTTCCATCGAGTTTCCGTATTTGCGATTCCACAAATCGCCGTTGGACGCATAACGCAGCGGTGCCGGATCGATGTGATTCAGACCCATGGAGAAAAATCGCTGACCCTGCGGCGTGATGAACCACCACCGCCCGTCGCGCTCAGCGACCGTGAAAAACTCTGTCGAAGCAACCGCATGGCCAGATGACGGGAATCCCCCGCAGCAAGCGATGGCCCAAGTAGAAAGTAAAGCGCGTCGATTCATAACGAGGCATACCTCTAAGGTTTTATGCTGTTCGGTATTTCACGCACGGGATTCAGGGCTGATCCAATGCCTGGATGGGAAGTGGTACGGGCTTGCCCGTCGCCGTGACGAAAGGCATGGCAGCCCGACTTTTCTCAAGTATCTGGGACAATTCCAGGGCGAGTTGGCGGACACGTGACGGCTGAGCTTCAGCCAGATTCTTGGACTCGCTCAGGTCGTCAGCCAGGTTGAACAACTCAAAGCGACGATCGGAGTGGTAGTAGATGAGCTTCCAGTCGCCGTGGCGGAGGGTGCTGCTCGGTCCCATGCCAGGACCTTCGACAGGCCCCGGAAGCTGGAGAGGACCCCAAAAGTTCGGGAAGTGCCAGACCAGTGGCCGGTCGAAGGCGGAATCCGAACCACCGTGCAACAACGTTCTCAAGTCGAGGCCATCCACGGGCCCGGGCACATCTGTAGCAGCAACCCGCAGGAGAGTCGGAAACCAGTCGTAGATTATCACCGGCGTTTCCTGGATCGACGACGGCGCGGTAACTCCTGGCCAGCGGACTAGCAACGGAACACGAATACCGCCTTCATGATGCGCCCCCTTGCCGCTGCTGAGCGGCGAGTTGTGAGTATGCGGCGGACTCATCGATCGCTTGTCGTGACTGAGTCCACCGTTGTCGGAGGTGAAGATCACCAAAGTTTCATCTGTGATCTGCAATTCGTCCAACAGATTCAACAAATCGCCGACACTCTTATCCATACCGTGGATCAGTGAAGCATAGGCTGCCTCGACATCATCCAAACCCGCGGCTCTATAAACAGGGGCGAAGCGCTCATCGGGCTCGATGGGTGTGTGCGGTGCGTAGTGAGCGAAGTAGCAAAAGAAAGGCTGGTCTGCCTCCACCGCGGCTCGGATTTCACGTTTCGCTTCAAGCGTCAGGGCCTCGGTCAGGTGAATTTCCTGGCCAAAATATTGTTCCAGATCCCAGGCTCTCCACGGTCCTTGGGGGCGGTTTAGGGCACCAAAGTTTTTCGTTCCCCAATAGCTGCCGCAGCCACCCGCATCTCTACCACCAATCCGCACATCGAAGCCGAACACTCGCGGGTCCGCTCCAGGCGTATCGGCTGCACCCAAGTGCCCCTTGCCAAAGTGCATCGTGCGATAGCCGGCCTGTTGCATGAGTCTGGGAAGCACAGGGGCGATCACCGCGTGGGGCAGCTCCGTTCCTTGCGGTTGCAGCCCGTTCCAATTCCAGGAAGCGAAGGAAAGCGTCGGATGCGGCAAATCGGAAGACGGACGATCACCTCCGAGATAGGTCCACTGCGTAACGCCGTGCCGCGCCTCGTTCTGCCCTGTCATCAGACTTACCCGCGTTGGAGAGCAGACCGCGCACGAATAGGCCTGCGTAAACTTCATCCCCTCGCCGGCAAGACGCTTCAAGGCGGGCGTGCGATAGCGATCATTCCATTGAGTGTGATCCATCGCAAAGGGCACGCTGGTGTCCTGCCAGCCCATGTCGTCGGCCAGAATGAACAGGATATTGGGCTGGGCTGCTATCGCATGCGATTCTCCCACTGCCGGCCCCACCAGGAACCAGACCAAAAGAAGTCGCTGCGAAAGAATCAACCACTCTGGCATCGCTCGCTTCATGGTGTTTACTCAGCTTAAATGGGATCGCAGATTGGCGTTACCAACTCGATGCGCTTCAACAACACCTAGCGTCGATGGCGAACCAGCTTCCACTGCTTGCTCAAGCACCAGGTGCGTTTGAATGCCGCGGGTGCGGAGTACATCGAAAAGACGCGGGTAGTCGATGTCGCCTTCCATAGTGAAGCTCTCTGTCCAGACACCGCCACGTGACTGACGCAGATGCAGTTCCACGATGCGATCGGCGTAATGCTCGACAGCGTCGAACAAAGCCAGCTGCGAATTACCGCATCCTCGATAGATCCAATGCGCGTCCAGGCAGAAGCGAACATTCTGCGGTGACGTCGCCGTCAACATGTGATGAAATTCACGCGCCCCCTGCCTCAGCTCGCTGTCGTGATTGTGATAGGCCAGTGTAACGCCTAGCGCTCGCAATTTCTCACCGAGCACGTCGAGTGATTTAGCCTGATGTTGCAACTGCGCATCGGACTTGTCTTCGTCGCCACCCCAACGAATTGGCGATGGATTGGTAACCAGGATCGTTGTTCCCAAGGCGACCGCACGCTCGGCGATTGCAAGCACTTGTTCCATGCTCTGCGCGGATTGGCTCGCGTCGTGCAGGACGCTATTGACATAGATTGAAGGCATCTCCAGACCATGTTTGCTGAGACGCTGCTGCAATCCGTCGAAATCGGTCAAAGATCGAATGTTCGGCTCATAGCCGCGGATACCGGTCGACGCGATATCGGACAGCAGATGGTCCGTATGCAATTCGATGTTTTCGTTGTTTCTCCGAGCGAATGTCTCCCATGGATAGGTATTGGTTGCGATCAGGGCATCGGCTGCTGCGGCCGCGTACGAGTTACGATGCAGCTCACCAGCGGCCAAGCCAGCGATGCACATTCCCGACAATCCCAAGAACCGTCGGCGCCGCAGGAATCCGAGCTGGTCCTTGCGGTTATGGCCCGTGTGCTCAGCTTGAATTGCGACCCTAGGGGTAACATTCGGTTGCATGTTATTAACTTCCTTTGCGGGAAACATCGGAAAAGCGATCCAATTGCCGTCTCTGCCGAAGCCATAACTTGCCAGAGCGGAACTCTCGTAGCAATGACTCCCAGCCCGGACCAAATCGAGGCACGTGCTTCTAGTCCGTGAGCCGTCGCACTCTGGCAGCTCATAGATTCCGCCTCAAATTCTCAGATTCTAGTGTTTTCGATTCAGGACTACACGGCATAGACGGCCATGCTGCCGTCGCCATCGACGTCGGCTATCCAACGTGCGGTAGGAGCATCAATACCCTCCGGTCCCCAATTGGCTGCCGGACTGGGGCGAATCGAGAGCATCTCCCATGGCTTCGCGGCGGCGATATTCATCGAGCATGGCCGCGGTTGCAGTTGCTCCACATCGAGTCGCACCCAGCTCACGCACGCGAATCAAACCATCGAGATCACGTACACCTCCAGCGGCTTTCACTTGAACGCTTTCGCTGCAGGCAGCACGCATCAATGCCAGGTCTTGTTCGGTAGCACCCTTGTAGTTGTACGAGCCGTCGGGCTGCTTCACGAAGCCATAACCTGAAGATGTCTTGACCCAATCGGCCCCTGCGCGTTCGCAGATTTCACATAGTCGGCGTTTGAAGTCTTCGCTGCTCAGTCCCGCTCCACCGCCCGTGAGATAATCATTTTCGAAGATAACCTTGACTTTGGCCCCGTGACTGTGGGCTTCGTCGCAAACTGCCTTCACATCGCGTTCGACATATTCCCAGTCGCCGCTCAGGGCCTTGCCGACGTTGATCACCATGTCGATCTCCACGGCTCCGTCACGGCAGGCCAGTTCTGTTTCGTAGCGTTTTGCTTCCGTGCAGGAATTTCCTTGCGGAAAGCCGATCACGGCACCAACTTTCACATCGGTCCCGGCCAACCATTCCACCGCTTGCTTGACCGCGTATGGCTTGATGCACACCGATGCGACATCGTATTTGGCAGCCAGCTTGCAACCCGTTTCTAGCTCTGCGTCCGTCATGGTTGGATGCAGCAGCGAGTGATCGATCATCTTCGCCATTTCGTGGTAGCTATATTTCATGGGTTTCTCCTTGCTCAATCGGTTGCGATGTAATGAATTCGCTTTGCCTGTTTGGAATTGCTTTCGTCAATTTTCAGTTGTGGTCACTGGCGTCGTATGGGCTTGTAGCCCGCAAACCCAACGCAGTGCAGCATTCAATCGTTTGGAACATAAGAGAACCGAGGAAACAGAGTAAGCAAACCGCTCTGTTTTCTCGGTTTTCTCCTGTTCCATCAACTAGCCTGCTGGCAAGCTGTCTATGGAATAACTCGCAGACGCCAGCTTGCAATGTATTCTTTCCCAGCCGAACTTGTGTGGTACTCACTCGCTCGCGCTTCGTGCTTGTATGTCGGCTTCGTTGCTCAATCTCAGCACTCCGCGAGCCGGAGTCGCGGACTGGATGGGGCCTAATCGAGTGTGGAACTCATACTGATCGCCGCGGTAGAGGGTGCGCTCCCACCACAGCGGCTGTTGTTCGTCAACATTTCCCACCGCGGTGACCTCCAAACCTGGAGAGCGTGCGGGCACTTGCAGATGGCGAGCCTCTGCCGTATTCAGCAGGACGGCTCGGATAACCTCATCGGCTCCTGCGATGTGCAGTCCATGCAAATCGGTCCAAGCCCGATACAGCGAACCGCAGGCTTGAGCTCGGGTCAGCCTGGGACACAACGACTTAACGACATAGCGATGTTCGTAAATCACGGGAACACGGTCGGCCAAGCGAATGCGTTCCATCTCCCACAGCAATGCGTCGTCGGGAAGCTGCAATTTTTCACTCACAGCCGATTCGACTTCGCTGGCTGAGATTTCGCCGAAGGTTACCAGTTCTGTCGTCGGCTTCTTGCCGGCGGCTTTGGCTTTCTCGGTAAAGCTAACCAACGAGCGGACGTCGTAGTCGATCACATCCCGTCGCACAAAGGTACCAATGCCCCGACGAAATTCGATCAAGCCTTCTGAAACCAGACTGGCCAGGGCCTTGTTCGCCGTCGCTCGGCTCACCCGATACTTCTCGCTGATCTCGCGCTCCGTCATAAAGCGATCTCCCCGGGAATAATCCTCGGCCAGGGACGAACGCAGCAGATTGTTCAGTTGCTGATAAACCGGATTGCGCTCGATGTGAGCCATGGTGCATGTTCTTTCAGCAAACGTCGGGAAGATGACTGCTGGTCTAGCATGGCGTTGGCAGGACCAGAGAATCCCCTGCCTGCAACGCCTAGCAGCAATGTACGGTGGCTAAGCCACCGTGTCAACGCGTTCGAAAACTCTGCGACCGCGGAGAGGGTTCACGCGGTTGGAAAAGACTCAAGGAGGTTGGGAAGCAGGAGATGGGAAGGCGAGGGAACAGGATGCAGATGAAGAGCGGCAGACACGGCCTGGAGGGCTGTGCTAGGGTTGCGGATCGGGTGGCCCATCTTCCATGAGTGTCTGGCGGAAGAAGCGATCGACCAGAGTGTCCACATGGGTATTGCCCTGAAAGCCATGCCCCGCTCCTTCGATTCTGTGGAATTCGCAACTTACGCCAGCTTGTCTTAACGCCTCGGCGAGCAGTTGGCTTTGCTGCCAGGGCACCAGCGGATCACGATCGCCATGGACGATCAAAAATGGCGGATCGTCGGCGGAGACGTAACTTATGGGATTCGCCTGGGCAGCTTTATCCGGGTTCTCCTGTATGGGACCGCCAATCAATTTGGATTCCGGAGAATCCGCCGCATCATGCCGAAAGGGTGCGCTTGGCAAGGCATACTTGTCCATTTGCAGCAGGTCGGTGGGACCAAAGAAATTACAGACGGCTTGCACTCGGCTAGACTGATCCGCATTGCCGTGACTTGCATCACTCAGCGCATCCACATCGCCGGCCGTACCGAGTAATGCAACTAAATGGCCGCCTGCGGACGAGCCCCATACTCCTACACGTTCAGCATCGATAGCGTATTTTTCCGCGTTGGCTCGCAACCAGCGAATGGCTGCCTTGCAATCCTGGATTTGCGCAGGAAAGATGGCTTGATGACTTAAACGATAATTGATGCTGGCGACCACAAAGCCTTGATCGACCAAGCGCTTCGCTGGGCAAGCCGCTTTATCGCCACCTCGCCAAGCTCCTCCATGAATCCAAACGACCACAGGACGTGCTTCGGTGGTAGGTGCCTGCGGTAGGTATAGATCTAATTTCAACGAGCTACCGTCGATGTTGGCATATTCCACGTCGCGTAATGTCTTGACTGCCACCGCGGGTTGAACGTCATCGGCCAGGGCCCTGGCAGCCAACAAAGAAGTGCAAAGTGTGCAAGCGAACCCGCATGCGAAAGGCCAATGTGGATGCATCAATGATC